>JBPBPZ010000263.1:0-2502 GCA_050954525.1 Janthinobacterium lividum | reverse complement strand
GAAGTAGCTGTTTGCATCCAGGACATTGTTGCGGAACAGTTCGTAGACGGCACCATGATAGGCGCTGGTACCGTAGCGGGTCGCGAACGTGATGATCGCGCCCGAGGTGCGTCCAAACTCCGCAGGTGCGGTGGAGGTGATGATACGGAATTCATCCAGATCATCTAGTGAAGGCAGCCGATTGATGTTGCCCGTCGCTCCGTTAATCACGGATGATCCATCGACCAGTACTTCCGTGTTCAGCGTCCGTGAGCCGTTGATGGAGATCTGCGCGTTGTTCAGTGCGGTCGCATTGCCGCCGATGACGACACCTGGCGTAAGCGCAATCAGTTGCGTGATGTCGCGATTCGGAAGAGGAAGGTCCCGAACCTGCGTGGGATTGAAGACTGTGCTGAGCGTCGACGTGCCAGTTTCTAGGGCCACCTGGTCACCTGCTTGAACTTCGACGGTGAAGTTGGCATCGCCAGCCTGCAACGTAATCGGAATATCTGTTGTCTGAGAAATGTTCAGCAAGACGTCGGAAAGCGAGAACGTCTTGAAGCCCGGCATGCTTACACGCAGGCTGTACCTTCCGGGGGGCAGTTGCAGGGCAGCAAAGTGCCCGTTCTGGTCCGTCTGTACGTGGGCGGTTTCCTGTTTCGTATCGGCATTTGTAATCGTGATGGCACCGTTCGGAATGA
This sequence comes from Janthinobacterium lividum, assembly GCA_050954525.1. Classification (GTDB taxonomy): domain Bacteria; phylum Acidobacteriota; class Terriglobia; order Terriglobales; family Acidobacteriaceae; genus Terriglobus. The sequence goes on along the minus strand of JBPBPZ010000263.1, from coordinate 1,822 downwards.
CAGCTCCAGCAGTGTCGGTAACCGTGCCCGTCAGTCGGCCAGCTGCTTCTTGGGCGCGAACCTTACCTGGTGCTGTTCCAAGTGTGATCACGGCGGCTGCGCCAACGATTAAACGTACAGCCCTGAATTGAGCTCTCCTACCGTCTGTTCTTACTGGAACGCTGTTTGAGAGGTCGCTTTCAACTACTGGTATACCGTTTGGCCTTGTCATGAGCTGCCTCCAATTAATGCTGCGTTTTATCGAGAATGAGGTAGCGCTGTCACCTGCGACGGAACAACTCCGGCGGAACGGGATGCGCCGCGGGCGCTCCTCGGAACGTGAGAACAATGTGCCCGAACACAAGACGGGGATCCTCATAGATCAAGCGCACCGTGTGAAGGCCGGCGTAAAGCCTTCCGAACGGAACGTTGGCGCTGCGATCCCATCTGGCACAGCTTGCCGGTCTTCTTCTATGTTTCGACCAGCCAGACACCTTCCTGAGGGTTGTAAGCGCAGGGCTTTTCGACATACACGTGCTTGCCGGCCTGCATGCCCAGAATGCCCATGGGTGCATGCCAATGGTCGGGCGTCGCGATCGTGATCGCGTCCACATCCTTGTTCGCCAAGACTTTGCGGAAGTCCTTCTTACCCTTGGGTGCCATGCCCATCTTTGCAGTCGCATCGGAGCAAAATTTGTCGAGGTAGCGGCTGTCCACATCGGCCACCGCGACGATCTGTGCGTTGTCCTTATTAGCATAAAGGGCCGCTAAGTGCGCGTAGCCCCGGCTGTGCACTCCTATGACAGCGAAGTTAACGCGACCGTTTGCTCCCATAATGCGTGCATAGCTCTTAGCAGATGTGGATGCGACCGCCGCGGCGGTAACGGCAGCACCCGCGAGAAAGTGACGACGAGTGACCATCTTCGTGAACTCCTTGGTAGCGCATGTACGGCGTTGGTATCAACATAGGCGTATAGGCGTTCTAAACATCCTTGCGCCACATATAGAGAAGACACCACGTGAGAATCTACGTTTACTGCAGCAGCATGTTACGCACAGACGGTCAGAGGCCTGGAGCGTTCTATCTCAGCAAACTTGGTACGAACTGAATATCCCAACATCTAAACGAGTCGAAGCTTGTAAAGTTTTGACGACCACATCAGCTAACTCAGGCCTTTTAGAAGCAGCTCCTTTAGGAAAGCAACCAACCGGTGCGGTCCTGCCGCCGAATGTACTGCGCTGCCGCAGGGCAATTCTTGGCCACCATGTTGGGCCCATCCCACTCAATCATCTGCTCGGCGCGCAGAGACACGCAGCCCAGCAGCATGATCTCCACCAGGCGGGCCGCGACATCGAAGCGTGAGTAGCACATCTCCGGCTTGTTTTGCTTGACGGCCGTGAGCCACTCCTGCGCGTGAGCCGAAACGTTTCCGGCATTGCCCGCGTTGATTACGTTGCCGGAAGTGCTCTCGGAGCCCTTGGAGGCGTACGGATTGCGCTGGATGCGTTCCGGGAAGTGCACCATGGCGGGATGCTGCAGGTAGTGAACAAACTCCTTGTCTCCCTTCAGCTTGACGAGGAAGTTGGTGCCATAATCATCCGGTAAGAAGACAGAGCCGCCCTCGCCGATGAGCAGGCAGCCACTGTCCGGCACCTTGCCCTGCTGCGCTAGGATGTCGGCGGTCAGATCCGCGGGGGGCTTGTTCGTAAGGTCGTGGCCTCCGCGCGCGGTTGCGTCCGGCTGGCCGCCGTCGTACCACCATAAGGTCATTGCATCGTGCTCCACCTTGCGCGAGTGGTGGAACATGCCTGGGTGATCAGAGGCAACCCGCACCGTCCGCTT
>JBPBPZ010000191.1:0-2556 GCA_050954525.1 Janthinobacterium lividum | reverse complement strand
AGCTTTCCGCAGAGCAGGTTACTACCAAGGAGCTTGCAGGCGAGCCCATCACGCAGGTGTTGACAAATGCTCCCGGCAACGGCGCGGCCATTGGCGGCCTGAAGGTGGCCACCGCAAACGGCTGGTTCGCCGCCCGCCCCTCCGGCACCGAAGACGTGTACAAGATCTACGCGGAAAGCTTTCAGGATGAGGCGCACCTGAAGCAGATCCAGGACGAGGCAAAGGATCTGGTGAACGCCGCACTGAAGGGCTAAAAGCTGCCTGGGTAAGCAAATCCGGCGGGCGTGCCTTTCAGGACGCCCGCGCATCTACTACCTGAACGGTTTGGAGCAGATCAGGATGGAAGAGCTTTACTTTGACGACTTTCAAATGGGCCAGAAGTTCACCTCCGGTGAATCCGTAAAGGTCAGTGCGCAGGAAATTACGGAGTTTGCGGAGAAGTACGATCCGCAGCCTTTTCACCTGGACGAAGCAGCTGGCAAGAGTTCGTTCTTCAAGGGACTCGCAGCATCTGGCTGGCTAACGGCGGCTATTGTGATGCGCCTGCGGGTGAGCACGATCAAAGTCCACGGCGGCATGATCGGCGCAGGTGTGGAAGAGATTCGCTGGACCGAGCCGGTGCGTCCCGGCGATTCCTTGCATACGGAGACAGAAGTGGTCGGCTTGCGGCGCTCGCAAAAGCGCCCGGAACTGGGCCTGGTCACCATCTACACGCAGACCTACAACCAGAACAATGTGGTGGTCATGAAAAGCACCGTAAAGTTCCTGGCCCCGCTGCGAACAGCTGCCTGACAGGTGGGAATCAGGGTAGTCAATCCCTCGTAATCCTCGTTACACATCAGTAAACTGGTTGCATGATGCGGATGACGGTTCTAGCCTCGGGTTCCAAGGGCAACAGTGCCGTCATCGCGTCTTCCAAGACGCGCATTTTGGTGGACGCGGGCCTGTCCTGCCGCGAGCTGATGCGACGCATGTCCGCGGCCGGTGAAGACGCCGACAAGCTGGATGCCATCCTGATCACGCACGAACATGCAGATCACGTGAGCGGTCTGCCCGTGCTGGCGCGTCGACTAGGCATTCCTGTCTACTTCACAGAGGCCACACACCGCGCCTGGGTACGGCAAATGACGCCGCGTACCAATATCAGCTACAAGCAGTGGCTGGAAGGTGTGCGCCGCGAAAAGCAGGAGCGGCTGGAAGCGCAGGCACTGGCCCACCAGATCGCAACGGCATCGCGCGAAGATGAAGACGCACCTGTCGAAAACTACTTCGCCACTGATATCGATTTAGAAGCCGCAGGTGAGCCGTCAAAGCCGGACGGTGCCGCGGAAACCTTGCTGGCCGCAGCGACGGATGACATGTGCGACGACACAGCCCCTGGCGCGCGGCAGAGCGTTCGCGACAATCCATCCTTCTTGCCAGCTGTCGAATACTTCCGTGCAGGCAGTCATCTGTGTATCGGGGACATCGACATTCTGCCGTTCACCATTCCTCACGATGCGGCTGACCCATGCGGTTTCGTCTTTAGCGCGGAAGGTCTGCGGTTCGGCTTCGCGACAGATCTCGGCTATGTGCCGGAGAATGTAAAGCTGGCGCTCAAGAATTGCGACGTGCTGCTGCTGGAGTCAAATCACGACCTGGAAATGCTGCGGGACGGCCCCTACCCCTGGAGCGTGAAACAGCGGGTGCTGTCGCGCGTGGGCCACCTGTCAAATACTGCCGCTGCGGAGTTTCTGACACGTGATTATGACGGGGGTGCCAGGTACGTGGTGCTGGCGCACCTTTCGGAAAGCAATAACGTGCCGGAACTGGCCCGACTGGCAGCCGAACAGGCCTTGGGCGACCGTCTTAGCCTGCTTGGAAACCGAGTGGTACTGGCCCCGCAGGACGCTCCGATGGAGAGTCTTTGCCTCTGAGGCGCTGCCAAGCTAGGCCCCGTACCTGAATCGCGACTGGCATACCGGCATCGAACCCTCTAAGATGACAGATGAACCTATGATGAATGCAACGGGCACACCGCAGACCGAACAGGACAGCTTTGTCCACGACCTGCGTACTTACGGCTTTGCGGCGTCGCTGCTTGGCAGTAAAGCCGGCTGCACCGATCAGGTGGTGGGCGACATCCTTTCTGGCTGGCGCTACGACCTGACGGCGGTTTCCCCTGAGGTACGTGGTGCGTACCTTCAGCACTTCGCTGAATGCCCCCATTGCCGGGCAAGGCAGCGCCTGCACCGCACGGTTGATCTCGTACTCCTCTCTGTCTTTACGGTGTCGGTCTTCGTCTTTCTGCTGGCGACCATGCTTCTCCATCGCGGACCAATGGCCCAGGTTCCATTTGCAGAGCTTCACATGCGCCACCATTCGCTGGCACTGACACTGCAGACCGTTGCCGTTGGCGGCTTGCTGTTCTCTGTACTCATGTGGATCCTGGTAGCGATCGCCACACCTGCGCCCGGCCTTATTTCGCACACGGTCCAGCAGCGCAGGCTGCAGGGTCGCGAGCGGATCATCTAGTCCATCAGCCTGTATGCATCCCCTTGATCCGGCCGAGCCGTT
>JBPBPZ010000208.1:0-2565 GCA_050954525.1 Janthinobacterium lividum | reverse complement strand
CAGCATCCCGCTTCCGCTGCGTTACATCCGTGAAGTAGATCGTGATGCCCTCGGAGGAAGGCTTGACCGCAACCGCGACCCACACGTTGATCGGTTCTGGGTAGTACGCCTCAAAGGATCCAGTAACCTGCTCGTCCATAGCACGGTAGTAGTGCTCCACGAACGGCGAACCCTCGTAAGAAGCGCCAGGGTAGGCTTCCCAAAAGTTCTTGCCGACGACATCGACAAGAGGGTAGGCCACCTTCTTCGCCATGGGGTTCATGTAGCTGATGACCCAGTCGCGGTTGATGGTGAGAATGGAATCGTTTGTATCGTCGAGAACCTGATTGAGTCGCGCTGCAATCGCGTCGCGCTCACGTTCGGCTGCCCTACGCTCGTCAATATCCCGGAACACCAGCACGATGCCCTGAAGATTCCCATCTTCACCACGAATGGGAGCGGCGCTGTCATCAATGTGAACATTTCGGCCACTCCGGCTGGTCAGAATGGTGTGATTCGCCAAACCGACGGTGTGACCGAGTCGTCTGACTTTTTCCGCGGGGTTCTCGACCCTAAGCCGAGTCTCCTCGTTGATGATTGGGAAAATCTCATTCAAGTCAAGTCCCTGCGCTTCGGACTCCGTCCAGCCGGTCAGCTCTTCGGCGACGGGATTGACAATGGTCACCCTGGCATCCGCATCGGCGACAATCACCGCGTCGCCGATGCTTCGCAGAACCCGCCTGGCTCTGGCCTCGGAAGCTTTCAGCCTGTCCCTGGACCGCACAGAGTGCGTCACGTCCTGCGCTATGTCGATAACGCCTTCGACCGCACCGTCTGGCCCAAAGCAAGGGCTGTAGCTGTAATCCCAGTAAACCTCTTCGAGCTCGCCATCTAAATTGATGGGCACGATCGTCTCTCTAAAAGAGAGAGCACGCCCAGTCTCGAAAACCTCCTGCATCTGAGGTCCCACAATGGACCACGCCTCTGCCCAACACTCATGAGCGGGCATGCCCAGCGCTTCAGGATGCTTGCCTGTCATGATCGGGATGAGCGCGTCGTTGTACAGCACGACAAACTCCGGCCCCCAGAACAGCTGCATGGGGATGGGCGCTGACAGCATCATGTTTACTGTGCTGAGAAGGGTAGGGGACCACTTCGTGATGGCGCCCAGAGGACTGTTGGACCAATCGGCGCTCCGAATCATGCCAGCCATCACACCGGATCCGCTGATCGTAGGAGAAGTTGTCTCAGGTGCGAATCCGCCGGGTTGTTTGGCTTTATCTTCTGCCACTGTGTCGATCTCTCATCCTTGTGGTCTTGGAGGCCTGCTACCGCGCAACGTGGCCGGGAACGAAGGAGGTCGTTTTGAGGATACCGGGATTTGAGCTGTGGTTTGGCCGTCCGCATTTTGCGGTGCCGAAGTCGTTAGCACCCGACTAGTCGTAGCAAGCTCCGGAAACTCCCCGCTGCCTTGATGAACGCGGGACTCTTCCGTTCGGTCGTTGTCTCTTCTTCCTTGATGACGGCATGCGGATCCTTACCTTCTCGGACGGCAACGAAGCTTGTATGACGGAGATTGTCACTATTGAGCGATCATTCGTCATTCAGTGATGCTTTCCTTCGTGTTTCAGACCATTGCACAAGCGCCTGAAGCGCTGGACGTAGATCCAGCCCAAGTTCTGTCAATTTGTATTCGACCTTTGGTGGCACTTCCGGATAGACAGTGCGGTGAATCACGCCATGTGTCTGCAAGTATCGAAGCTGCTGAATGAGCATTTTCTGCGAAGCGAGCGGAATCGCACGCTCTAACTCCGAAAAGCGCATGATGCCCTTGTCGAACAGGTGAAAGACGATCATCATCTTCCATCGGCCCTCAAGGAGTGTGAAAGCCTCCTCTGCAGCGTCTGCTGACCAATCGTCCTTGGTGTGGCCCGGCTTTCCTGTAACCTCACCTTTTGGTAAGTACCCCACCGTTTGGTTAGTTCTTGTCATTTGCTTAGCTTACCTCCTAGAGTAAAGGTGTTGTTACCCCAAGTCCAGGACCTGCCAATGCCGAATCACCTTCTTTACTCTCCCGCCGTAGAGCAGCCCGAAGCCGATGAACAAGAAACCTTTCAGAAAATCGTCAAGCTGATGACGGAAGGGCAGGATCTCACCCGCGAGAAGTACGGGCGACCAATCCGGATCTCCCATGCCAAAGCTCACGCCATTCTTAAGGGCACGCTCGTTGTGCGCCAGGATCTTCCAACGCAACTCGCGCAAGGACTTTTCAGCAAACCTGGTTCCTACGACGTGCTGGTGCGGATGGCTTCTGCTCCGGGGGAACTTCTGGACGATTCCAAGGTAAACAGCACTCGCGGGATGGCGATTAAGGTGTTTGGGGTCGAAGGGGCTAAGCTGGCGGGACACACAGCAAGCACCCAGGACTTCGTGCTCGCTCCTGGGAAGGAGTTCATCTCAGGCAATGCGAAAGCATTCTTGCAGGCTTTCAAACCCAATGCAGAGATTGCACCCAAGCTCTCGGACACAACAAAGGGCATCGTTTCAACGATCTCCCGCGTCACCAATGAGGCATTGAACGCAGTC
>JBPBPZ010000127.1:0-2569 GCA_050954525.1 Janthinobacterium lividum | reverse complement strand
AACGCTTTAATAATTTGGTTTTCCGCGCTGTAAAGGTCGCGCATTTCATCGATCAGAACTTCTTTGAGGCTCATATATCCTTGTCCTGGTTTTATAGTTTGGTTATCAATTGCTTCGACAAACCCTGCCGAAGCACATCGCTTGCTAGCTCTCTTTGTGCTTCTTGCTCTGCGACGGAGATTGAGTCGTCTTAGCTGTCTGTGCTGAGGCGCCAAGGCTGTCCGGGACGCTGCCCTGGAAGCGAGAATGGCGTCCATCATTTGGCTGGAGCGGAGAGATGCCACCCTTCTGCATGAGCTGTGCCGCGATCGCGTATATCTCTTCCGGCGCGTAGTCGGGAGAGAATAGCGTTGGGTTCTCTCCTACGACTGGACCTTCGGCAGCATACTCCGGAACGCCTGGGATGACTTCCAACGGCTCGCCGTCCGCCCAATCTGCCGGACCTGACCAGACTCCAGCGACATCTGCGTATTCGCCTTCATTGGAGAAGGTGTACAGCTTGCGGTGACTCCCGATCGCCTGCCACTTCCGCGCTTCCGGAATCTTGGCATCGTCGATATTGGGCGTCGGAAGCATTTTCGTGATCTCCACGCCCGTAATCTTGCGCAGAGCCATGGCGTAGGCTGCTTGGTGCACACCGCCGCGGACCATTAAGTAGCCGATCACGTCACGTGCAGCTTGGTTCGTTGTCATCTGATAGCAGCGATGCTTGTGCATGCGCGCTCCCGTCTCCAGGAAAAAGTTGTGGAGAAGGTCTGCAACGAGATTGCCACTGGAGAATACGTGCTCGCCTGACCAGAAGTGGCCCATGGAGTCCATGACCTGATGGCCGCCGCCGCCCACTATCGTGTGGTGAGTGTTGCGCCATCCGGCCGCGTCCTTTAACGGTGCATCAACAGGATCACTCTGCGGCGTGCTGTCTTCCAGCATAAGGTTAATCGCTGTCGAGATGAGTTCCACGTGGCCGAGTTCCTCAGCTGTGATGCTGGCAACCAAGTCGTAGAAAGGTTTGAGCTTCTTTTTTTCCTTAAAGCCGAAAGACTGGTGCAGGTAGTTGTTCAGTGTGGACATCTCGCCGAACTTTCCACCAAGCAGCTCCTGGATGGCGGCGGCACCTACTGGATCAGGGCTGGCTGGCTTTTCTAACGGAATCAGCAACTTCTCGGAGCGCAGGAACATGTAAGTTCTTTCTCATTTGTGAGGTGGAGCGTGCGTGGAAGATGTCCTATTCGCTTGATGAATGACAGTCACGAAAACGTAGAAGCTCATGGGACTGCTGAAACGCTTCTCAGCCGTTCGCCGTCACCTTCTGGAACGAACACACGAGGAACACGACTAGTGAGATGCAGCAGCCTCACACTCCTCAGGTATGGCAGATAAAGACATGGTGAGTTGACCGTCAAGGAAGTGAAACGGGATCGTCCGTTCCTTTGTCAGACCTCGTAAAACGATTAGCCGAGCCGCTCCAGAACGAGGGGACGTTTGCCCAACACCCGCTCGACTTTGAGTCCGCGCATCTCATGCGATGGGCTTCCCACGGTTCACCTCATTTCCCCTGCAGCACCAGCAAGGAGTTCTCCCATGTCCTCTTCGATCAAGTCGAAAGTAACCATCATCGGTGTTGGAGCGGTCGGCGTCACCTGCGCTTACTCCTTGGTTCTCAAAGGCACCGCCCAGGAAATCGTTCTTATCAACCGTGACCAGAAGAAAGCTAAAGGAGAAGCGAGCGATCTCCAGCACGCCGTCCCGCTTGGACAGCCTGTAAAGGTCATTGCAGGCGACTACAAGGACGCGGCAGACAGCGCCATCGTGATCTTTGCGGCCGGCGTGCCCAGTGCCGATAAAGATGAATCCCGCCTGGAACTCCTGGAGAAAAACGCTGCCGTCTTGCGCGAGTGTATGGGAAAGTTGAAGGCCGAGGGTTTCGACGGGGTACTGATTATTGCAACAAATCCAGTGGACATCCTCACGTACATCGCTCAGCAAGAGTTGGGCTTACCGCATTCTCAGGTGATTGGCTCCGGAACAGTCATCGACACTAATCGCTTACGCACACTTCTAGGGGAGGAGCTCGGCATCGAAGCGCGCTCGGTTCATGGCTACATCATTGGTGAGCATGGAGACTCTTCAGTTGCTGTCTGGAGCGGTGCACAGGTAGCAGGAATGCCTTTGTCGAGCTTCCCGGGAAGCGCAGCACTCCCAGCCCATCATGACCTTCTCCGGCGTGTACGCAGCGCAGGCCCAGAAGTCCTGGAGCTCAAGGGCAACACCTGCTATGCCATTGCCTCCTGCATTGAGCGGATTTGTGAAGCCATCCTGCGCGATGAACAGTCGGTGCTTACAGTCTCAACGAGGCTCAACGGCGAATACGGGCTAAAAGACATCTGCTTGAGCACACCATGCGTCCTCGGTCAGAAGGGTGTGATGAGAGTCCTTGCACTTCCACTCGACAATGCCGAGGCAAAGGCGCTTGCCGAAAGTGCTCAGATCCTTCGCGATGCAATCGCGAGACGCAGAAGCCCACGTTAAATAGTAGGCATTGAGTTCGGCACCAAGAGTGAACCAACCC
>JBPBPZ010000049.1:0-2571 GCA_050954525.1 Janthinobacterium lividum | reverse complement strand
GCGCTTCGAAGCCGACGATCTGGGCAAGGTGCCCATGACAAAGGCAACGATCGCGGCACCGCAGGAAGTCATGTCCATCGACTTCGAAAAGACAACCGGCAAGCGGACCGAGCTGCACATCAAGTGGGAGAACACCGATGTGTTTGTACCAGTCACAACCACAGTACAGGCGACCTACCGCTACGACGGTCCGCCGGCGCACTACGCACCCTTGACGGCCAAGCGATAGCACCATGCGGTTGCTGTTGCAAGAGCCCTCGCTGCGGCGAGGGCTTTGCGTTTAGGCTGGTTTCGAAGAGGTGTGAGGATGAATCTCCAACGAGTGCAACAGGCGCTGCGCGACGCAAAGCTGGATGGCTGGCTCTTCTACGACCACCACGTCCGTGATCCGCTGGCGTACCGCATCCTCGGCCTGGATGCGCACATGCACGTCACGCGCCGCTGGTTTTACTTCATCCCCGCCCAGGGCGAGCCGCGCAAACTGAACCATCGCATCGAAGCCAGCAAGCTGGATAGGCTGCCGGGCGACCGTACGCTCTACAGCACCTGGCAGGAGATGGAGTCAGCGTTGGACACGATGCTGCGCGGAGCGACGCGGCTGGCCATGCAGTACTCGCCGCGCAACGCGGTCATGTACGTGTCCATGCTAGATGCAGGCACGGCCGAGCTGCTGCGCGAGATGGGCAAGGAGCTTGTGTCATCTGCCGACCTGGTCAGCGAATTTGAAGCCGTGCTAACTGCTCACCAGGTGGAGACCCACTACGTTGCGCAGAAAAAGATCGACCGCATTCTGGAAGACGCCTGGCGTGAAATGGGTGCGCGCGCCCGCGGCGACCGCGGAACGGACGAGTTTGCCATGGTGCAGTGGTTGCAGGCGGAGCTTGAGCGGGAAGGTCTCGTGTGGGAGCACGGACCGAACGTCATCGTCGGCGCCAATTCGGCAGATTCGCACTATGAGCCGGTTGCTGAAACTTCAGCAAAGATCGAGCGCGGCAGCTTTATTCTGGTCGATATCTGGGGCAAGCTTCGGGACGATCCGCAGGCCGTCTGGTACGACATCACGTGGACCGGTGTCGTGGACCGCGATCCGACCGCGCTCGAAGGGCGCGTCTTCAAAGCTGTGACCGATGCGCGCGATGCCGCGATCCGCCTGGTGCAGGATCGCTTTGCCGAGAACAAAGAGGTTGCTGGATGGGAACCTGACGCCGCCGCACGCGAGGTCATTGCCGGCGCGGGATTCAGTGAGTGGTTCACGCATCGCACCGGCCACAACATCGGTACGGAGCTGCACGGCGCAGGCGCGCACCTGGACAACTTTGAAACGCACGACGAACGGCGCATCCTGCCGATGACGTGCTTTTCGGTCGAGCCCGGCATCTACCTGCCGCCGGGCCCGGAGTGCTTCGGCGTGCGCAGTGAGATTGACATGATGACGCATCCGGGCAGTGCCGTGGTCACGGGCAGGATCCAGCGGGAACTGGTGCGCATCTAGCGGCTGCTATCATCAACAACGGCATGGCAGCGACACATACAACGGTAGTACCGGTCCGACGCAGCACACTTTCCCCCGCGCTTGTGCTGGTCGCGGGGTGGCTTGTTCCGGGCCTTGGGCATCTGCTGCTGAAGAAGCCGATTCGTGCGGCGCTGCTGTTCGTGTCCATCGTGTCGATGTTTGTCATCGGCATGGCGCTGCACGGCAAGCTGTACGCGGCCACTAACGGTGACATGCTCGACCTACTGGGCTTTGTGGGGCAAATGGGATCGCCGCTGCTGTATGTGGCAGCACATGCGGTTGGCACCGGAGCGTCCATGTTGTCAGACACAGTCTCGGACTATGGCAGCAAGTTTGCCGTGGTTGCAGGCCTGCTGAACGTGATGGCCGCAGTTGATGCGCAGTCGCTGGCCAACGGTCGAAAGGCGGGCCTGTAAGATGTCGCACTTTTCCGCGGTTCTGCTGTATGCGTTGTTTGCTTCGGTTGTGTTCGGCATCACGCAGCGCGCCGAGTCACGCATGATGATCCGATTCGGAGCCTACTGCTTCGGGCTCTTCGTCATCGCGACCATTGCTATCAGTTGGGGCATGTGGGCGTTGAAGCATTAAGACTCACTGACGCATTGTCGCCCAGAAGCCAGAGACCCCGTGCTTGCGCTTACTTCCTTGGGATCCTGAGCTCCGCTCAGAATGACAGCTAGCCCCGGTTCTTGTTCCAGACATTGGCGCAGAAGCCGAGCCGCTCACGAAATCCGAGGCTGCGGTACAGCTTGAGCGCGGGCGTGTTTGCCTCCGTCACGGTCAGCGTCACGGCGCGCATGCCTTTCGCCGCCAACTGTGTGGCGACGTGCCGCAACAGCATCCTGCCCACGCCATAGCCGCGTCGGCGCGGAGCCACGCACAACTGCGTGATGTGCGACACCTCGGGTTCCACACGCGAGACCAGGGCGACCGCCTCTAACTGCCCAGAACGCTCATCCCGAACCACGAATGAGTTCTCCGCGTCGAAGATGCCGCAGCCTGGGAACCGCACAATGTTGTGCAGAAAGCGCAGCGAACCCTGCACTGAGCGGTACTGG
>JBPBPZ010000360.1:0-2574 GCA_050954525.1 Janthinobacterium lividum | reverse complement strand
CGTCGCGTTCAGCAGACCGATCAGTGCAGCGGCGATCATGGCCGTGCCGAAGCTTTCAATCGCAACTGAGGGCAAAACGTAGGCGGCGATGATCAGGGAGACTGCGCTAAGCAGCCAGACAAGCAGTAAGTGCATGGTATTTGGATGGGAGCGGCAGCCGAGGGTTGCGTCTCCGCTCAGTCTTGCAGCGACTCAGACAGGGCTTCCACTTGCTGCTGCAGGCGTTCCGGCTGGGGCAGGCCCGCCTGGTCCAGGGTTGCAACAACGTCATGTGCCTTGGTCGCGGCATCGCCCGGGCCAGCCGCATCCAGTGCCTCTGCAAGCTGGTGCGCAGCGGACGAAGCGGCAGCACGATCTTCATGGTCGATCGTGCGTGTGCTTGCCAGATCATCAGCAGCCTCCTGCAACTTGCTCAACTGCTGCTTTACGTCGAGGGTGCCGTCTGTTGCATCTGTGCTCGCAGGTTTCAGTATGTCTGCCATACAGAAAGTGTAAACGGCTGCCGCAAAGCTATGCGGTGACCGGTTCCAGCACCTGCGCGAAGCGCTTGGCGGTACGGGCGGCAGCTGCGTTCTTGTGGAAGGCGTAGCCGGCGATCAGTGGGAAAGCGATGGTCGCTTCGCTGAACACCATCTGCTCATAGGTCAGGTCGACCTTGCCCCACGAGCTTGCTTCCTTCAGGGTCGATCCGGACAGGGCACCGTCGCGCGCATCCGCTACCGTGATCTGGATGGCGTACTTGTGCATGGAGGCTTCCACACCAAGAATGTCCGCCGCGACCACGATGTCCTGTGCAAAGTTCTTGGGTACGCCGCCGCCGATCATCAGCAGGCCGGTGGTCGGGTTCTCGATCTTTAACTGGGTCAGTTCGTAGAAGTCCTTGCCAGAATCGATGGAACAGACCGGCTTGCCCTTGCGTGCATGCTGGTGCGCCACGATGCCGAATCCGAAGGAGCAGTCAGAGAAGGCAGGCACGAAGATTGGCACATCCAACTCGTACGCGGCCAGAACGATGGAGTCAGGATTGCCGTTCTTTGGCGTGCGGCCGTTGGCCTGCAGGTACTTGCCCATCTCGCGGATGTACTCGCGTGAGGAGTAGGCGCCGGGCTTCATGCTGTTGATGATCTTCTCGGTCGTCTCATCGCAGATGCGCAGCTCTTCTTCGTCAATGAACGTGTCGTAGATGCGGTCGATCATCATCTCGCGCAGGTTTGCGTCGCCGTTGCCGTACTTGTACTCGTCACCCGCGATGTAGTGCTTAAAGCCGAGCGCTTCGAAGAAGTCCTGGTCAACGATGTTCGCGCCGGTCGAGACAATGGCATCGACCATGTTGTTGCGTAGAAGATCGATGATTACCTTCTGCAGGCCGGCTGAGATCAGCGATCCGGCCAGGCAGAGGATTACGCCGCACTCGGTATCGCGCAGCATCAGGTCGTAGATCGAAGCGGCACGGGCGAGATCGCGCGAGGAATAGGCCATGGATGCCATGGCATCAACCAGTGCGACAACATTGTGCTGCTTGATGTCGATGTGCTGGATCGGGTTCTGAAGAAGTTCCTGTTTGGTTGACATAACAACGTCTAGTTTATCGCGTTGTAGCCCTGTCTATCAGTGGTTTTGTGAAGATTTGGTTGCAGGTGGCCTGCCATTTCTACAGTTCAGGAACCCGGCATGCCGACGAGCGCCATACCAAGATGAAACATGGCGAATCAGCATCTTAAACGGGGGAGCGTACAGTCATGATTCAAGCAACAGGTTATGCCGCAAAGCACTCATTCAGCAGTCTCAAGCCTATGGAGTTCGAACGTGAGGACCCGAAGCCGAACGAAGTTGAAATCGAGGTTCTTTACTGCGGTGTATGCCATTCGGACATTCACCAGGTCAAGAATGAATGGTCCAACACGGTATACCCCTGCATGCCAGGCCACGAAGTTGTGGGCAGGGTGAAATCCGCAGGAAGCGCCGTAACCCTGCACAAGGTGGGCGACCTGGTGGGTGTGGGCTGCATGATCGACAGTTGCAGGGAATGTGAGGCCTGCAAATCGGGCGAGCAGAACTACTGCGAAGGTCCGAACAGCTGGCTGGCCACGTACAACGGCCCCATGATCCCGTCGAAGAAGTCGCCGGACGGCAAAAACCACTACGGCCGCGATAACACGTTCGGTGGCTACTCTTCTTCGATCGTCGTACCGGAAGACTTTGTGCTGCGCATTCCGGCGAGCCTGCCGATCGAAAAGGTCGCTCCCATTTTGTGCGCAGGCGTCACCACGTTCTCGCCCATGCGGCATTGGGGCGTCAAGCAGGGCAGCAAAGTCGGCGTTGTGGGCTTTGGCGGCCTGGGCGACATGGCAGCCAAGCTGGCCAAGGCCATGGGTGCTGAAGTGGTCCTGTTTACGCATACCAAGGAAAAGCTGCAGGAAGCGGCAGCGCTGGGCGTTACCGCTGTTCTGGAAACCGACGAAGACGCCTTAAAGCCGCACAAGGCGAGCTTTGACTTCATCCTGAGTACGGTCCCCGAAAAAAGCGACCTTTCGCCTTTCGTCCCGCTGCTGAAGCGGAACGCGTCGCTGATTA
>JBPBPZ010000303.1:0-2578 GCA_050954525.1 Janthinobacterium lividum | reverse complement strand
GTGAGCAAAACCTCCAGCGATCGAGTTCTTCGTATCTTCAGGGCTTTGTTCTACGCGTGTAAGGAAGGGGATACAGCGTCACCACAAACGAAGGGAGTAGCTGAAAAACGACGCCATGTGCCGATTTGCTAAAAATGCTGCTGTACCGGGAACTTCGAGGAGTGCATTTAGGACAGCTAGTATGCGATGCCGTCCACCAGATGTTTGGGACCTGAAATCCCAGAAGCGGAACTCGAAGTTCCCGGTACACAAGCCAAACTGCTAGTTATGACTCAATAGTTATATTTGACGAGTTAATATCACTTATGGGTGATGAAGTCGTTAAGTTGTGGGCCGGAATCTTTCGCGCAAGGCGCAAAGCACTTGGCATATCGCAGAAGCAGGTAGCTGCGTTGGCGGGGAAGGCGCAGTCCCAAATCGCGCGTATCGAGTCGGGAAACGAAGACCCTCGCCTCTCCAGCGTCATTCAGGTCAGTCGCAGTTTAGGCATTGAGCTGATTGCTGTTCCAATACCTTTGTTGTCAGCTGTTCGACATCTTCTAAACCAGCACACCCAGGGAAACGTTCCTAATCCTCCGTCCCGCTTCGTGGGCAATGACCCGGAAGATGTGGAAGAGGAAAGCGAAGTCTAAAGATCGACGCCGTGCGCTGAGGACCCAGTGTGTGGTCACATTGCGTTTACCAAATCCCATCCGTTCGACTTCGTCGGGTGATACCTCTTCGCTATTTCTCGCGCGATAGAAGATGAACAAGTAGCTCACAAGCCTTCTTCTAGGCACCATTCAATCCTGCTACGCTTATGAGAGCGACTAGCAAGTGCGGAGGGATGGGCGAGTGGTTTATGCCAGCAGTCTTGAAAACTGCCGACCCTTCACCGGGTCCGTGGGTTCGAATCCCACTCCCTCCGCCAGGATCTAAATACCGATCCGCTCGACTTCATCAAGCGAAACCTGATCATTTCTACGGTCATAGAGGCCAGTCGTCCTGCTCGACTCATGAGCGGCCATTTGCTGGGCAATCTCCAGCTTGCCCCCGTTCTTCAGGTAGGCGGTGATCCCTGTTGCGCGAAACGTGTGGCAGCCGATCTCGGTCTTGATCCCAGCCGCAAGCGCACGTCTGCGGATCATGCGCCAGACATCGGACTGGAGCAGGGGATTGCCGGTCAGCTCGCCGGAGCGACCGCGTGTTGTGCGAAAGAGTGGCCCTTTGCGGTCTTCGCCAATGCCAACCGCCGCGATGTACTCCTCCAGGTAGCGGTCAAGATTGTGGTGGGTCGGCATCTCGTGTTCTTTGCCGCCCTTCTCGTGCAACCGTACCCATCCACGGCGTCCCTGCACGTAGAAGTCCTCCACCCGCATTGAGATCGCTGCTCCGACCCGGGCAAAGGTGTAGACCATTAGGCCGATCAGGGCGCGGTCGCGCAGACCGGGCAGGGCAGTGACGTCAATCGAGTCAAGCAGCACTCGCGCTTCATCGGCCTGCAGCACCGGTGTCTTTCCACGTTTCTGCGTATGTTTCGGCCCACGGACGGCGTGGGCAGGATTGGATGGGATCACCTGGCCAACCACCATCCAGTCGAACAGCATTCGTAGAGCTGCAAGCCGGACCTTTGCCGTGGGTTTAGATTGCGTCTTCAGTTGCTGCTCGACGAAAGCAGCGACGTGTACCGGCTCGACCTGGCTAAGCTCTAGGATGCCGTGCTCGGCACAAAAAGCGGAGAACTGTCGCACTGCCTCTATGTAGGCGCGGCGGGTGTTGGGGTTGCGAATGTGCGAGCTGAAGAAATCGCGCATCCGCGCTCGGGCTTGCGGCTCTGCCTTGAAAACCGAGGGCAGCGATGAGTGCGTCTGGACAAGCTCGGTCATGCAATGGGGTTAGCAATGAAGGCGAGAAAATCATCTGCAAGTACCGTCGTTCGCTTTGCAAACATCCCGTCAGCAGTCATCGTTATATGGAGCACTTTTGAATCAGCGTTAAACAGACCACGGTTGTACAGATCAGAAACGAGCTGCTGGTAGAGTTCCTGCTTTTCGTACAGTTCGGGGTAGACAATCCTTATGATCTGGACCGGAGCTCCGCCAGTGTAAGAAGTAGTCACATAAGGGTCTCTGGCAGACACCTGTTCGATTGGATTCTGAAACAACTTCAGGATGCGCATGTGCCAAACGGTCAGCTCGTCGATGTACCGGAAAAAAGTCTGCTGCTGGTCCTCATTGGTAGAGCGATGAAGGGCAATGTTCAAGAGTCCGTTTCTTAACGCATCGCGCTTCTCGTCTTTGTGGGTGCTGATTGCTGATCGTGTGGCTTCGATCACGGCGGAAACGAAGGCTTCGTCCTGAGTGAGGCTTTCGACACTGAAGCCGTCGATCTTGCGCTCAGCTTCTTCCAGCGCTTCC
The DNA here is from genome assembly GCA_050954525.1 of Janthinobacterium lividum. GTDB lineage: Bacteria > Acidobacteriota > Terriglobia > Terriglobales > Acidobacteriaceae > Terriglobus. The sequence continues at coordinate 182 of JBPBPZ010000303.1, read as the reverse complement.
GCTACTTCCTTGAACCATGTGTCACGTCGCCGTGTGACGGCTGGAGCAAGGACGAGAGACAGCACCTCTGTGAGGCTGCCGCCGATCATCGGTATGGCGGCGAGTGCAGCACGCCCGGCTCCAAGGGCTACATCGGCATCAGTCGGTTCTGGGTAGCGTTTGGAGCGGGGTGCGAACAGCTG
>JBPBPZ010000164.1:0-2579 GCA_050954525.1 Janthinobacterium lividum | reverse complement strand
ACAGGGCAACGGGTTTGCCGTCGTCGCGCCGAACCACAGGTCCATGCACGCTCTTTTGCACCTGAACGATCTCCGTCGTCAGGGTGCCGTTTTTTTGCTTGATGCGGAAGGGGTACTGGGCTGTTTCGTACTGCTTTACCTGCCCATCCAGCAGGTACCCACCGTCACGTTCAGTCAAGCTGTACTGTAAAGCCCCATTGTTCGTGTTGACCGTGTTCGTAATAGCGACGTAGTCGGAAAAGCAGAAGCGCAGCACCGGCAGACCGATCTGCGTTGCGCCGTACAGGTTGATGCCAGGCGCCGATAGCTGCACTTCAAAGTAGCTCTGCTCGCCAGCCATGGCCAGGTGCGGGTTCATCAGCAGCATGGCGTTGCCGCTGGTGGTGTGCGAAGGTGCAATCGCCCATCCGTTCGAGCCGTCCTGCACGTCCATGTTCTCAGTGGTGAAAGGCGATTCAGGTTGTGCAAGTGAAGCCGTTGCCGTCGTTCGCGGTTCCATGAGCGAACGCCCAGCGACGAACTCGAAGTTTACGAAATGCTCTTCGTGCTGCATGATGTCGAGCGCAGAGATGGGCAGCACCTGCCTTGCTTCGGCACTGAGTTTTTCCGGATGAGCCTTGCCGTACGCGTTGATGCCTGCGGCGAACGCGTCCAGGTAGCCGCGGAACTCCGGCGTTTGTTGGGCTAGCCAGACCTGTGCACGCTGCGGCACCTCGTTCAGCAGAACCCAGCGGTCAGTCTTCAGGTTGCGGTCACCTTCGCCTGCGCCATAGATCTCGCTGGACTTGCCGCGGCTGCCGGCCATGACGTGCATCAGCAGGTCGCCGTGCGCCTCTGCCTGGGCGTATCCATACAGGTAAAACATGTCGGGCGTGGTCTTCGCAAAGATGTGCGGAACGCCCCACTTATCCCAGAGAATTTCGGAGCCGTGGCGGGGCTTGTAGGCAGGCTGCGCTTGTGACCGCAGGAACGTTCCCAGTGTGAGTGAGAGAACAGCAGCAGAAAAAAGGACGGTGCGGCGCAGGGGCATGGAAGCTCCTTGTGGCTCTATTTGGATTCAGGGATTACCTGCGCAGACTACCACTTCGCGTCGGCGGCGCCGATCTACACACGCTCGAGAACGTCGATCTCCGCTACCAGCGTGGCAGCTTCGTCTTCCAGGATGTCCCGCTGCGCCGCGAAGTCTTCCTGCGGATACTTGCCGGCTTTGAATTCGAAATTCAGGTCGCGCAGATTGGCGTAAACCATATCGCGACGTTCACGCAGGAAATCCAGCTGCGTGTTGGCGTGCTGCACGTAGGGATTTTTTTCGGGCCAGAAGGTGTAGGCAAAAAGCACCATCAGAAGAATGCCGCCAGCGATGAGTCCCATGTGCTTAAAACTCCGTTTCGCGGCGGATGCGGTCCCGCATGTCATTCGCGGCTGTGCCTGTGCGGAAGGTCATGCCGGGTGCGCCTGCGGTAGCCAGCATGTGCCGGCCTTTCCACCTGCGGATTAGCAGTGCGGTCCCAACGATGGCAAGCAGGAAGACCGCGATGGGAACAATCCACGCGGCATTATCAAAGCCTCCACGGATAGGAGCAGCCAACACGGTGGGGCCATACTTCGCGACAAACCAGTTGAAGATGCTGGTGTCAGAACCGCCGCTCGACACCTGCGTACGAAGCTCACGGATCATGCCGTCAGAGTTGGGACAGCCGACGTGATTGCATTCCAACAGGATCTGCCCGCATCCGCAGGTGCAGACCATCTTGTGTCCCAGGTTTGAAAACTTGGCGGTTGTGTCTCCTGCACCGATGGTGGCCAGGGCAACCGTGAACAAGAGGACCATCTGAAGCATGCGGCTCTTCGCCAGGGTGGCCAGACGGGGCATCAATCGCCACCTACAGCCTGCAGCTCCTGTTGCGGCACTACGGGCAGCGACCTTCCGGCCAGTGCCGGCCGCAGGCTCGGTGCAAGGGCGAGGAATGTGCCCGCAACCACGATCGCGACGCCAATCCAGATCCACGAGACCAGCGGGTTCAAGAAGACTTTGATGATGGGCCGACTGGTCTCAGGATTGCGGCCCTCAAACACCACATACAGGTCGCGCAGCAGCGTGGAATGGATGGCCACCATGGTGGAGGTGGTTTGGCTGGCGGTGTAGAAGCGGCGCTCCGGTGCCATCTGCGTCAGCTTCTTGTCGCCTTTGTAGACGTCCAGCAAAGCGAAGTCGGTGTCGTAGTTGGCGTTAGAATCCTGGGTGTAGCTTTGGCAAACCAGCTTGTAGTTGCCGATGGCAATCGAGTCGCCATAGCCCATTTCGAGCTCACGCTGCTGGTTGAAGGCACCGCCGGCAAGCCCCGCGAACAACGCCACGATGCCAAAATGCACCAGGTATCCTCCGTACCGCCGATTGTTCCGCAGCGTAAGGGTGATCGCCGAAGAGACGAGGCTTTTACCGGTCTGCGTCTGAACCACGTGCGCGCCGCGCAGAAACTCGGCCAGGATCGCGGTAAACACGCCGGCGCCAATGGAGAAGCAGACCAGTGCGTAAAGCTGGCCTTCCAGATCAGATTCCGGTGCCTTCCACGGCCGCA
>JBPBPZ010000265.1:0-2591 GCA_050954525.1 Janthinobacterium lividum | reverse complement strand
GGCCATGGGGGCCACGGTTGAACTGGGCTACGGCCGGGCGCAGCATCGGACGACTATCCAGTGTGCCGTCCTGAGCGATCCCGAGGCAAAGTACGAGATCGTCAAAACCATGCGAGCGTCGTCCCTGGTACTAGGACCGCTGATTGCACGGACCGGTATGGCCCGCGTGGCGGTTCCCGGCGGATGCGCCATCGGCGGTCGTCCCATTGATCTGCACCTGAAGGGCCTTGAGCTGATGGGTGCGACCATCACGCAGGAACATGGCTACATTGAGGCACGAACGGAACGCCTGCGCGGCGCGCACATCCTGTTCGACAAGATCACGGTGACGGGCACGGAAGACCTGCTGATGGCGGCCGTGCTTGCTGAAGGCGAAACCCTGATGGAGAACTGTGCGCAGGAACCGGAAGTGACCGATCTTGCCGCCATGCTGACGGGCATGGGCGCAAAGATTGAAGGCGCGGGTACCTCAACCATCCGCGTGCAGGGTGTGGACCAGTTGCACGGCGTGCGTCACCGCATCAACCCGGACCGCATTGAGGCTGGGACCTTCCTGATTGCAGGCGCGATCAGCGGCGGCGACCTGAATGTGGACTGCTGCAATCCTGCCCATCTGGCAGCCGTCATTTCCAAGCTGGAGCAGAGCGGTGTGCGGCTGGATGTGGGCAAAGACAACATCCGCGTGCGCAGCGAAGGCGGCGGCAGCCTGCGTGCCACCGATATTTCCACGGTCGAGTACCCCGGCTTTCCAACGGACATGCAGGCGCAGTTTATGGCGCTGGCCACCCAGGCAGAAGGAACGTCGAACATCACCGAAAACATCTTCGAAAACCGCTTCATGCATGTAAGTGAACTGGTGCGCATGGGCGCAAACATCCGCGTCGAGGGCCGCACCGCAACGGTTCGCGGGCGAACTCCACTGCAGAGCGCGGCAGTCATGTGCAGCGATCTCCGGGCGTCTGCGTCGCTGGTGCTGGCCGCCTTGATCGCCGAGGGCGAGACGATCCTGGACCGCGTGTACCACATCGACCGCGGTTACGAGAACATCGAAGAAAAGCTGCGGGGCGTGGGCGCACAGATCCGTCGTATGGGAGAAGTGTTCGGCAAACGGTAAGCGCGGTGGCGGCGCGACACACGTTTAGTATGGGTGCATCCGCCTTTTCAGGAGTCTCAATGCGCCGCCTGCGCCTTCTATCGCTCGCTTCCCTGCTTACGTTCGGCACGGGTTCCATCTCCTTGACCGGGCAGATCCAGACCGTTCCAGAGCGGACGAACTGGGACGCACCAGCCGCCGCTTGGTGGTCGCACGTGCAGTTTCTCGCCGACGACAAGCTGGAGGGTCGGAAAGCCGGCACACCCGGCTACGAAAAGGCCGTTGCGTATGTCGAGCAGCAGTTCAAGGCGATCGGTCTAAAGCCAGCCGGAACCCAGGGCTATCAACAGCCCATCGCGTTTGTGCCGACCACCCTGAACATGGCGAATTCCAGCCTTGTGCTGAAGAACGCTTCAGGCACCGTCAACTTCGATCTTGGAAAAGACATGACCCTGTCGCCACACGTGGACGGCAGTGCTGTGGTCAGCGCACCGCTGGTGTTCATCGGCTACGGCCTTCGCATTCCGCGCAAACACATCGACGACCTTGCAGGATTGGACTTGAAAGGAAAGGTAGCGGTTTTTTACAACGCCCCGCCAGAACACCTGCAGGGACCGCAACGCGCCTACGCACGCGGAGCGGACCAGCGCTGGAAGCAGCTGCATGAGGCGGGTGCGGTCGGCATCATCTCCATTGCTTCGCCCCGCGCGGTCCCTGGCACCGCCAACCAGACACCGGCACAGCAGCAGGCAGCACAGCCGCAACGCGCCCTGGGACCATCGCTGCTGTTTGCAGATCCTGATCTGGACGTGCTGAAAGGCTTGCGGGTCAGTGCGACGGCTACACCCGCTGGCTTCGACAAGCTGCTGGCAGGCACCGGGCACAATCTTCAGGAACTGAAGACACTGGCAGATGCAGGTAAGCCCCTGCCCCACTTCGAAATCCCGGGCACGCTTGAGGCGCAGACCACTGTTGACAAAGGTGCAGAGATCCATGCTTCCAACGTCGTCGGCATGCTGGAGGGCTCCGACTCACGGCTGAAGAAGGAGTATGTCGTGGTAAGCGCGCACCTGGACCACCTGGGCATCGGCCGGGAGATCAACGGAGACAAGCTGTACAACGGCGCCATGGACAACGCCAGCGGCGTTGCATCCGTGATTGAGTGCGCAAAGATCCTGGTCGCGCAGCCGCGACCGAAGCGCTCCATTATCTTTATTGCGCTTGCGGGCGAAGAGCTGGGCGAACTGGGATCGCAGTATTTCGCCACCAAGCCCACGGTCCCCAAAACCGCCATTGTTGCCGACCTGAACATGGACATGTACATGCCCCTGTTCCCGCTGCGCTTTATCGAGGTGCAGGGCATGGGAGAGTCAACCCTGGGGAACGATGCACGCGCCGCCTTCCAGACCAACGACGTGGAAGTGCAATACGACAAGCAGCCGGATGAGAACCGCTTCGTGCGTTCGGACCAGGTGAACTTCGTGAAACAGGGGATTCC
>JBPBPZ010000310.1:0-2604 GCA_050954525.1 Janthinobacterium lividum | reverse complement strand
ATAGCTTCGATACACCCCAGGGAAGATGCCTGCACTCAAAGTAGGTGCCCGCCATCTGCTTCCGTGCCGCACGAAGATGCTGTGTGCCGCGCCTTCCGTGACAAAGCCTCTCTCATTATGGAAGATGGCATCAATAAATCCCACGCTGTGCAGCTGAGCGAATTGGCCAAGCAAGACTGCACTTCCATCAACCACTTGATCGAAATCAGATTTGGTTGCGATGGGGCTAGAGCCCTGCTGAGGCTTCGGCGCCACTACAAGTAAGAGACAACGCTAAAGCACTTCCATGAGTCGTGGGTGTAGTCCCACGTGAGCTACCAGATAGAGCCCCAAGAGCCGACCCCTCATCAACTGGTATGCTGCTGCTGCTTCCTGTAGCTGGAAAGGAGCTAGTGCCCGATAAAGTCCGAAGACCGTTGAAACTTCGATTTTGACTACAGCACGTTTTAGACGCACACCGTCTCTACGGATCATTTCGGCCACAATACGTCCTTCGACCTGGTTCCATCGAGAGGCGAACACAGCCAAGTCGAGAATCGCATCCGCATTCGCACTTAGGGCTTGAATACCCTTCAGCTTTCCTACTAGCTCCCACATTTCGGTAGGTTCTATGCGGAGCTGCGTCTTGGAAGGATGAAGAAAGTTCTCGGCGATCTCCTCAATGCCTTGCAGGTTTACCGGCTGTAATCGCGACAGTAACTCATCCCAACTCGTACGTTGGAGCCGACGTTGGCGCAAGTAGAAACGCACCTGTACGACAGCAAGGGCGATCAGTACGGCAATCAGAGCAGCGACAATCAGCATGACACGAAGACTACTCCAACCGGGCTCTGGAACTACGCTCACTAGCCGACGCTAGGATTGTTATTTATCTGAGATTAAGCGCCGCCCACTCTAGCCGCCAAGCCGCTCCTTGTAATCTTTCAGCGGAGTTGTAGGCATGTTCGGTGAATCGAATTCAGGAAACCAGAAAGCTACGCACCAGAACAGCAAAGCTCCCTGAAACACAAAGATTCGCAGATTCTCTAAGTCCTGGAAGTGACTCATGGTCCGCCAGTAGGCATGAAGGGTATCTGTGATGAACGCGACCAAAGTCCAGACGGTCAGGCCCAGACTCTCGCGCGCAACATGGCTACGCCAGTCGAGTCCGAGGCGCTGAGATGCCCGTATGACTGCAACAAACAGGAAGCAAATCAGAACCGTTGAGAACAAGCTCGCACGAGCAGCCAGGGCGTTGAGCGTATTCCTTGCAGCAGGCGTCATCAGCCCTGCAAACATCGCCGCGACAACCGGACCTGCAATCACAAACGGCATGACCGCGACTCTCGCGCCTTCTACCCAATGGCCGCCTCGCTTTAGAACGCATCTTGCAATCTCACCCACAACGGCAATCTGCAAGAAGAAGTCGATCAGCGCTCCTATCCAGTACACCAGACGGTAGGACGCTTTCGAGCCAAGTCGGTACACCGAGAAGCATGCCAGCGCATACAGGAGTTCGTAGCTCATCCATGTGGTAAACCATGGCACGACGCGATAACGACGTTTGTAGAGCAGGACAAAGACGAGAGTCACATTCAGCAGGGATCCAGCCGCCCAAAGGGCAATAGCCACAAGCGAAAGGTTCACGGACACCCCCTCTTCAGAGAGGGTATCCGATGATCCTCGGTGTATTTAGAAACCAAGTGCAGTCAGCAACACTGACCACCAGCCCACAGTTTGAGGCGTGGGGTTGGAACCACCAACGGCCTGAGGCGTGGGGTTGGAACCGCCAACCGCCTGAGGCGTTGGATTGGAGCCGCCGACCGCCTGTGAGGTAGGTGATCCAACACTCACCTGGGGAGTCGGACTGGAACCGCCACCCGCAGCGAAGGCGGAGCTGGTGAGAGTGAGAGTGAGTACGATTGCCGGGACGGAAAAGAATTTCTTTTGCATGGTGTTTCTCCTTGAGCGCGCACGCTGCGCGCTCAAAAAGCCTATGACTACACCAGCACTCTCTTCGTTCTCTCCTGATGCTTACTTCAAGACGACCAATTCGCTAACAGGACTACCTGCTCCTTATCACAGCCCCAAACTGTCATTCACGGCAACAGCGATGTCCTGCTCGGATCCGAGATAGCGTTCCGTGGTCTGGATGGAGCTATGCCCGAGTAGGAACTTGATCTGTTCCAGGTCGCCGCCAGCCTTGCGACACAGCTTCGCACAGGTGCGGCGGAGGTCGTGTGCTCCGAAGTGCTCGATCCCGATCTCCCTGGCAGAAGTAGTGACCACATCCCAGATGGCCCAGTCGGAGAGGCTTTCGCCAACCTTGCCGACCTTGTTGAGGGAGCGCAGCAAAGGACCTTCCTCGATTTCCGCCGCAGCTTGCCAAGCGTTGACACTCTGCTTGACCCACATGGGGATCGCAACGGTGCGGATCCGCCCGCCCTTGCCGCGAAGATCACTGATGACCCAGCGGTTCTCCCGCATCTGGATGTCCTCGACGGTGAGCGAAGCCAGTTCCCTTCGCCGGAGCGCGCATCCGACCAGCAGCGCCGGGATGGCGTAGTCGCGTTTACCTTTCAGGGTGGAGCGATCCGGCACCTGCAGAAGTTCCCTTGCCTGTTC
>JBPBPZ010000335.1:0-2616 GCA_050954525.1 Janthinobacterium lividum | reverse complement strand
ACGACTTTGTACATCCTGAAGACGATCTAATGGATATTGCCGATCTGAACCGGCTGCAGGTTCGTGCGTATTTCGACGAACCGGAGGTCGGGAAACTTGCCAAGGGCCAGCCGGTGAAGCTCAAATGGGAAGCCAAGCCCAATCTTGTCTGGCATGGACACGTTGAGCGTCCTCCCACCCAGATCGCGGTATACAACACTCGGAATGTGGGTGAGTGTCTGATCACAGTCGACGATGCCCGCGGCGAGTTGCTTCCGAACACGAATGTAGTTGTCACAGTTACCACGTCGCAGCAGGATCACGTTCTCAGCATTCCTCGGGAGGCGCTTCATCCTGCCATGGATGGAAGTTCCGCTTACGTCTACCGCATCGTAGACGGAAAACTTTCCCGGACGCCCGTTACGCTTGGCACCGTGGTGAACCTGACGAGTGCGCAGGTGGTTTCCGGCGTGAAGGCGGGTGACTCCATTGTTCTTGGCCCGGTCGCGGGCAGCCAGGAGCTGAGTGAGGGACTCGCCGTGAAGCAGGTTCGATGAACAGATACAAAGTCTTTGACCTACGCCCCCGAACACGGATACTTAGAACGCTGCTTGCAGGGGTCGGACTTCCCTTCGTGTGCACCGGATTACACGCGCAACTTGGTATGGGTGCCGTGGTGGACCTTGCTCTCAGGCACAGTCCGCGCGTCAAGACCGCTGAGGCCGACGTACAACGCGCTCGTGCCGCCTTGGCGGAAAACAAGGACGCCTACGTTCCTGCCCTAACGGCAGGTGCGGCACTTGGGCAGGGGTACGGGTATAGTCCAAGTCCACCGACCCTGTTTACAGTGACCTCTCAATCTCTGGTTTACAACGCTTCGCAGACACACTATACGCAGGCTGCCCGCGCAGCATTGCAGGCTGCAAGCTTCACTCTGGGCGACGTTTCCGAATCCGTAGCGGAAGATGCTTCGCTTGCCTTTGCCTCGCTCGACCACGACCAGCAGCGTGATCGAGCCTTTGATCAGGAATCCGAGTACAGCACCGCCTTCGTCCGGATTGCGGAAGAGCGCTTCCAGGCCGGGGTGGATACGCGGCAGGAACTAACCAACGCCAGACTCGCCGCAGCGCAGCTTAAGTCGCGCAAACTACATGCGCAGACTGAAACCGCCAACGACCGCGAGCATCTCGCCCGGCTGCTTGGCTTGCCGTCGGCAAGTGTTGTATTGGCGGGTGGTTTTCCAACTGCGGCACTTCCTCAGCAGTCCGATTCTACCCTTGGCGGCCCGGCGAACCTTTCGGTTGCTGCTGCATTCGCCAATGCCGCAGCAAAGCGCCAGACTGCCTATGGCGACACTCACTTTCTTTACCGGCCACAACTTGCGCTCGCGGCACAGTACAACCGCTACGCCACCTTTACCGATTCGTTCAAACAATTACAAGACATCACCAAGACTTCTGCTCATCCAAATGGAACGATTGGTGCGGATGAAAGTGCGTTTGGAGTTCAGATCACCCTGCCACTTCTGGACAAGGCACGCCAGGCGCGCGGACGTGAGTCCCTTGCCGACGCAGCGCATGCCTTTCACGAGGCTGAAAATGCGCAGAATATTGTTCTGGACGCTCAAACCCGGCTCCACCATACGATCGAAGAACTGGAAGCCGATGCCGATGTTGCGCGACTTCTCCAAGAGCAGGCACAGGAGCAACTCGAAGTAATCCGGGTCCAGCTTGCAGCGTCCTCCTCCGGAACTGGCCCGGCGATGACTCCCAAAGACGAACAGAACGCGCATTTGACTGAGCGCGACCGATATATCAGTCTGCTGGACACCACATTTTCCCTTCGGCAGGCCGAAATTCAATATTTGCGTCAAACAGGGCAGCTAGAAGCATGGCTGCGCAGTCCATCCCGCACCTCTTCAACATCTTTCTCGTCTACACCTTAAGAAATGCTCAATCCGTAACTGAATGGTAAAATTGCACAACATCATGAACATGCCGCTGAAGACCCTGCTCCTGAATCCGCCGTCCTTTGAAAACTTCGATGGTGGCGCAAGCTCCCGCTGGCCTGCTGTGCGTGAGATTGAATCGTACTGGTACCCTGTGTGGCTGGCGTATCCGGCCGGGCTTTTGGAAGGTTCTCGCCTGCTGGACGCGCCGCCGCATCATGTCAGCGCGGAAGAGACGATTGAAATCGCCAAGGGATATGAGTTCCTGGTGCTGTTTACCTCTACCGTAGGCTGGTCGGGCGACCACGGCCTTGCGCAGGCGATCAAGAAGGCTAATCCGTCGATCAAGATCACCTTTGTTGGCCCTCCCGTGACAACAGACCCTGATCGTGCGCTGAACGAATGCTCTGCGATTGACTTTGTCTGCCGGCGCGAGTTTGACTTCTCGGTAGTCGAGTTTGCGAACTACAAGCCGCTAAATGAGATTTTAGGTGTCAGCTATCGCGGCGAGGGTGGGGTGATCCAGCACAACCCAGACCGTCCACAAGTGGAGAAACTCGACAAGCCGGATATGCCGTGGGCGACCGAAATCTATGCTCGCGACATGGACGTGACCAAATACAATGTTCCGTTCCTGTTACATCCCTATGTGTCGCTTTATTCGACACGTGGATGCCCGGCGCAGTGTA
>JBPBPZ010000235.1:0-2663 GCA_050954525.1 Janthinobacterium lividum | reverse complement strand
AGAGCACGGCGCGCCTGGCTACTGGAGCACCAGGCGCAAGCCTATGCATCGCTTTACAGATGATCTCCCAACCACTTCACCACGAAGTCGGCGTTGCCACCATGGTATCCAACAGTGTAGTGAAGCGTTGATCCGTCGAGGGACACGCTTTGTGCCGTTCCGAAAGAGCATGTCAGCGCCTTAACCTTTTGCTGCACAGCTTCTTTACCTGAGCTGGAGTGGCGGCAGGTTTGCTCGAGCGCTTCTGTGGCATTCTGGCAATACTGATAAGGGGCATGGCTGTACTCGTCGATGCTGCCGGCGCCTTTGATGTACGAGTCATAATCGACTTTGACTTGCATGGTGGTTCCGCAGGTCGAGTTAACACTCTTTTGCGAATCCATCAATTGCTTTCGATCGGCTTCCATTCCCGATTTATCTTTGAGCGTCTGGGCTGATGCCGATAGGGCCAGCCCGCTAACAGCCAAGGTGAGTGATACCAGTTTCGATTTTTTCATTCCGTACCTCTTCTTTGTGAACGTCCACTACCAGATCCTAAGTATTACAAACCGACGCTTGAAACGCCATCTCCTTATTGCTTGAACCGCATGCGCATAACGACTGACATTGGCTCAGGTATTCCCCTTCCGATCTCCGGGCAGAACCCGGTTGCAATCTGGGTTGCATGCCGAAGCAGGCTAAAACTTAATTTGCTTCTCCAGCGTGTCCGCCCGCTGGGCTGTTTGCGTCATCAGGCAACCGCCGTCGATGGTCGTACCGTTGATCTTGCAGTTGTAGTCACGCTTTTTAAGCCAGGTGCGCTCTTCGGTGCGCAAGGAGGCCTGCCGGGCGGGATCGCTGGCGTATTGCGACATGAGCTGCTTGTAAGCCTTGTTCAAACGGTCGTCCTGCTTGCCCAACTCAGACTGATCACAAACCCCTTCCTGCACCAGATTTTTTGCACGGGCATGACAGCTGAGGTACTCAGGGGAGAACTGCTGGGCGAACGTAAGAGGCGTTGTCGCGGCGGCAAGCAAAGTGCTCACGAACAGGTGAAGGCGAAATGTCGATCGATTTCTCATAGGTCCTCGGGAAGCTGCTTGTCTTTTGCTCCTTGAGACATCGTATGACAAAGAATCGCTCTCCTGCGTGTCCCTTCCTATAAGCGGATCATCCAGCGCTGAAAGTCATTCTCGCGTAAAAGGAACTCTGGTCGGAACTGGTTTGAAAAAGATTAACGCAGCGTGGCAGCAGATCAGAATCGAAGCAGTAGTCAATCAAGTCGCACGAGGCAGAGTTTCACGCTTCGCGTAGCGGTACACGGTCGTCCGGTCCACTCCGAACTCTCTTGCCAGCGAGGACTTGTTTTCCCCCTGTCCAAGTCGCCCCCGTAACCTTTCGGCTTGCTCCAGAGACAAGGAGTGCTTGCGGCCACGGTACGCACCGGCTTTCTTCGCCAGTTCGATTCCCTCTCGCTGGCGCTCCCGGATCAGCTCGCGCTCAAACTGCGCGAACGCACCCATCACGCTGAGCAGCAGGTTCGCCATCGGCGAATCTTCCCCTGTGAAGGTGAGGCTCTCCTTCACGAACTGGACGTGGACTCCTCTCGCGGTCAGACCAAGCACCATCTTGCGAAGGTCGTCTAGGTTGCGACCGAGCCGGTCCATGGAGTGGCAGATCACCGTGTCGCCATCACGGACGAAACCCAGCATAAGTTCGAGCTGGGGACGGTTCACGTCCTTGCCCGAAGCTTTGTCCAGGAAGACGCGATCCGTTTTCACGGTCTCAAGCTGCCGGCCTTCGTTCTGGTCGAAGGTACTAACCCGCACGTAGCCAACGAGCTGCCCTTTAGGAGGGTGTCGCGGCTTTTGTGTTGCACTAGGCTCTTTAGCTTTTCCCATGCTTTGTAGCATAATAGCTAAACAGACTTGTGTGCAACGGTGTTTGAACCTTCCTTGCTACGTTGCGCAGGGGTATACCCCAGCAAAACCGGCCCAATAGGCGACAACGGCGTTTGTGAGGACTTAGGAAGGTCCCTAGCCAAAACTGTTGTTGGTCCCAGCAGGCAACAACGGCTTGACAAGTGACTCAATGGTCTTTGCCATCTGCTCTGCCGGCCTACGATCTTTCGTCTGAGCCCAACGGCTTGCGGCACCGAAAATAGCCCACGCCAGGGTTGTTGCGAAGGTTTCCAGGTCGACCTCGGGGGGAAGCCTGCGGCAATCCACACTCTCGCGAAACAGAGCTTCCAGAACCGGGATGACGAAGCGGTCCTGCGGCATCTTGCTGAGGCTGCTGGGGCAGCCCAGGGCTTTGGCAAGGTAATCGCACACGCTGAGTGCAAGCGCGTACAGCGCACCTGGCCCCGTAGCGGAAGTAATCCCACGCTTCCGGAGTATCTCGCCGAAGCGTTCTGCAGACATGGCCTGCAAGAGTGAGCCTTTATCGGGGTAGTGAAGGTAAAAGGTTGCACGGGTGAGGTCCGCTTCGTCCACGATCTCCTGAACGGAAAGCTCGTTGAAATCCCTCTTCTTGAGCAGCCGCCCAAGGGCGTCGATCAGCATCCGTCGGCTACGCAGTACACGTCGATCCGTGGATTCGGTGAGTTCCGGACGCGTTGACGCGAGAGGCATACCCAAGGATAGCTTTTCTGAACCCTTCCGCAAAGCCGGACATCTGTCTAT
>JBPBPZ010000043.1:0-2675 GCA_050954525.1 Janthinobacterium lividum | reverse complement strand
GTCGACGATGGATGCATGTTCCGCCGCCAGGGAGCGAAGTTGCGACAGGAAGTATTCGCCAGTTGCAGCCACATGCTCCAGCAGGTGAGACCGCTGAATCTCATCGATCACGGCGATGGCAACTGCGCAGGCCAGTGGACCGCCGCCAAAGGTGGTTCCATGCATGCCAGGTTGCATGGCGCGCGATGCTTCTTCCGTGCACAACATGGCTCCCATGGGCAGGCCACCCGCCAGCGGCTTGGCCAGCGTGGTGACGTCAGGCTGTATGCCGTAGTGCTGGTACGCACACCACTTGCCAGTGCGGCCCATGCCGCTTTGGATTTCGTCCGCCAGCAGAAGCGCACCGGTGCTGTCGCACAGTTCGCGTGCAGCTGCGAAGAACTCCTGCGAGACGGGATGGATACCGCCCTCGCCCTGAATCGACTCGATGCAGATGCCGCACACTTCAGTGGTGAAAGCAGAGCGCAGAGCTTCGACATCGTTGAACGGAACAAAGACGACGTCCTGCATCAACGGTGCGAAAGGTTCGCGGTATTTTAGTTTGTGCGTGGTAGCGACAGAACCCATGGTGCGACCGTGAAAGGAATGTTCAAGCGCAAGGAAGCGCGTACCCATGGGTTTGCCCTGCGCGCGCAACCTGCTCGCATGGGCGCGCGCCAGCTTCAGCGCGGCCTCCCATGCTTCGGTGCCGCTGTTGCAGAAGAAGACGCGATCCATCCCGGTGATCTCGGTCAGCTTCAGCGCAAGCGTCGCGGTGCCGTCGTGGTAGAAAAGGTTCGACGTATGCAGCAGCGTCGCAGCCTGCGACGTGATGGCGCGCGTAATGGCCGGATGACCGTACCCCAAGGCAGACACACCGATGCCGCTGAGCAGGTCAAGGTACTGGTTGCCGGCGTCGTCATACAGGTGCACACCTTCACCGCGGGTCAGCAGGATGGGGTGGCGATCATAGGTCTGCAGCAGCAACTGCTTTTCCGCGGCCTGTGTTGCAACAAGGTTCATGTGCGATGCCTCCCCAAAGTTTCTGTTTGCACCCAATTCGTTTGTCTGCGAACTTTCCTGGTTGCTCATGCGACCATGACCTCCGTCCCATCGTTCACTCGCGAGTTGATCAAATCCGGCAACACCTTTGCCGCTTCGGCCGGCAGGATGCGAACACGTTTCACGCCGGCCTGCAGAGCATCGCGGCACGCGTTCAGTTTGGGCAGCATGCCGCCGCTGATCACGGACTGCTTTTCCAGTTGCGGGATCTCACGCAGGGAAAGCCATCGCATCACCTGGCCGTCAGCACCTTTCACACCGGGTACATCCGTCAGAAAAACCAGTGCATCCGCCTGGGTCGCGATCGCGGTTGCCGCAGCCATTTCGTCCGCGTTGATGTTGTAGTACTCGCCGTCGAAACCAAGCGCCATGGAGCTAATCACGGGAACGGCGCCCATCTTCCAGATAGCGTCGAGCCAGCGTGCGTCGGTGGCAGCAATCTCGCCCACGAATCCGAGGTCGGGTGTCGTCTTCTTTTTACGTGCGCGGAACACATGTCCGTCGCCGCCACAGATTCCTACGGCAGCCTGTCCCTGCTGGCCGAGTGAAGCGACCAGAGACTTGTTCACGCGTCCGGCCAACACCATCAGTGCGGCGTCGCGCGTTTCCGCGTCGGTTACTCGCAGGCCGCTGATGAACTCGCTGGTCTTGCCCATTTGTTGCAGCGTCCGCGTCAGCTGCACACCACCGCCATGCACCACGGCGACTTGGTGGCTATCGCCTACCAGATCTGCAATGGCCTTGCCAATGGCATGCAGCAGATCCGGCTTTTCCAGCGCGGCACCCCCGAGCTTGATGACGTATTTCACAGGAGCCCCTCCGATTCATTCCAACCGCACATCACGTTCAAGTTCTGCACTGCCTGGCTGGCAGCGCCTTTCAAAAGATTGTCCAGGCATGAGACCAGCACCATGCGCTTGCCATCTGGGCCAAGCTCAAAGCCGATGTCGCAGAACGAACTGCGCACCACATGCTGAATCTGCGGCAGGTCGCCTGCGCGGTGCACCCGCACCATGGGGCTGCCCTCGTAGAAGTCGCGCAAAGTCTGCTCTACCGCTGCGGAAGAAGAAGGTTCCTTCAGTCGCAGGTAAATCGTCGACAGGATGCCGCGTGGAATCGGCAAGAGGTGCGGCGTGAACTGGATCTGATCCGACGCGAGATGCAGCTGCTCCAGCAACTCGCCCGTATGCCGGTGACTGAAGACCGCGTAGGCAGACAGGTTATCCGCGGCGTACATAAAGTGTGTTTTTGCCGTCGCTGCTTTGCCCGCCCCGGAAACGCCGGACTTTGCATCGCACACAATCCCACGCTCGAGGTCGACAATCCCCGCCTGCAAAAGTGGTGCAAGCGCAAGAATGACCGACGTGGCGTAGCAGCCGGGATTGGCGACAAGGCGCGCCTGTGCGATGCGGTCGCGATGCAGCTCTGGGCAGCCGTACACGGCCTCGGCCTGCAACGCAGCGGCACTTTTCGCATCGGCGTCCTGCAGCTTGTACACGGCTGCGTTCACCTGCTCATGCAGGCGCCAGGCACCCGATAAATCAATGACACGCATGCCTGCTTCTAGAGCAAGTGGTGCCCACTCACGCGACTGCTCGTGCGGTGTGGCCAGGAACAGGATCTCAGCGCCACTT
>JBPBPZ010000277.1:0-2675 GCA_050954525.1 Janthinobacterium lividum | reverse complement strand
CAGAGAACTTTCCGGCGGCCAAGGCCGTCTTCGATGAGGCAGACGAAGTCCTTGGCTATAGCCTTTCGCAGCTGTGCTTCGAAGGGCCGGAAGACCGGCTCAAGCTGACCGAGTACACCCAGCCTGCCATCCTGACCGCTTCCGTTGCGGCGGCCCGTGTGCTGGCGGAGCATGGTGTGACACCGGCGGTGGCCGCAGGCCATTCCCTTGGGGAGTACAGCGCGCACGTCGTTGCAGGCACGTTCTCCTTTGCAGATGCCGTGCGCACCGTACGTTCGCGCGGGCAGTTTATGCAGGGTGCCGTGCCTGAGGGTAAAGGTGCCATGGCAGCCATCCTGGGCCTGGACGCAGCGCGTATCACTGACCTGTGCCAGCAGGCGTCGGATGAAGGCAACTGCATTGTGGCCCCGGCCAACATGAACGCACCGGAGCAGACGGTGATCTCCGGCGAGGCTGCGGCAGTTGCTCGCGCTGGTGACCTTTGCAAGGCAGCCGGCGCCAAACGCGTGGTGCCTCTGGCCGTTTCTGCTCCCTTTCATTGCGGCCTGATGGCTCCCGCCGCTGAGCAACTTGCTAATGAATTGGAGCGCGTCGTCTTCAACGACCCTGCCATTCCGGTGGCCAGCAACGTGGACGCGCGCATCGTCACACGTCGCGCGGATGTGCGGGACTGCCTGATCCGCCAGGTGACCGGTGCGGTGCGCTGGACGGAGTGCATCGACCTATTGCGGACCACGTCGGGTGCCACGGTGTTCATCGAAGTTGGCCCAGGACGAGTCCTGAGCGGACTTCTGCGGCAGATTGACCGCAGCCTGGTCTCCGCAAACGTGGAAGACAGCGGAAGCCTGCAGAAGACTCTCACGGCCCTGAACGTGGCGACACCGTCATCCTGAGCGTAGCGAAGGATCCCGAGGAATCGTGCTCCAGCGCAGTCTCCGAAGTATTCTCTTCCTGAAAACCTCGGGATGGAATGGCGAATTGCATCTGTAGGAACTCTCCGCTCCGCTTCAGGATGACGGGCGGGGTCACAGATGAACAAGCCACCAACTGATGGCAAGATAGAACCCATGCCCCCGCTGCTTGAAGTCTCCGATCTGACCATCCGATTCCCCGGAGCAGATCGCCCCGCAGTGGACAGCATCAGCTTCCACATCGACCAGGGCGAGGTACTTGGCCTGGTGGGTGAATCCGGCTCCGGGAAATCCATTACATCCCTGGCCATCTTGAGATTGCTGGCACCCGGCGCAAGTGTCAGTGGGAACATTCGCCTGGATGGTCATGAACTGCTGAAGCTTTCCGAGAGGGACATGCGCGCGCGACGCGGACAGGCCATCAGCATGATCTTCCAGGAGCCCATGACGGCCCTGAACCCGTCCATGGCGATTGGTGAACAGATTGCGGAGACCGTGCGCGTGCATCACCCGGAGCTTTCCCGGGGAGACGTGCGGGAGCGTGTTCTTGAAGCGTTGCAGCAGGTTGCCCTTCCCGACCCGATGCGCCGCATGGTCGACTACCCACACCAGTTCTCTGGCGGGCAGCGGCAACGCATCATGATCGCCATGGCCGTCGTAAACAAGCCTGGGCTGCTGATTGCGGACGAGCCAACGACCGCGCTGGACGTCACCGTGCAGGCACAGATCCTGCGCCTGCTGCGCGACCTGCGGGAGCAGCGCGGCCTCAGCATGTTGTTTATCTCGCACGACCTTGCGGTTACGTCACAAACCGCGGACCGTGTTGCCGTGATGCAGCGCGGCAGGATCGTGGAGACCGGCACCTCCGCCGACCTGTTCCGGCACCCGCAACACAGCTACACACGCGCCCTGCTGGCCGCTGTACCCACCATGCAGACGGACAGGAACCTTCCCCTGGCGACGCTGTAAACAGCCATTCTGTCCAGAAGTGGGACTCTCGTGCAGTGCAGCTTCAGATAGCATGGGTAAGTTCGCGCAGCAGCGCCTACGACCCTGTTCATGCGCGCGCTGATTCTTTCCGACATCCACGGTAATCTTGAGGCGCTGGAAGCCGTGCTGGCCGCTGCCGGCCCATGCGACCAGGTGTGGAACCTGGGCGATGTGGTTGGCTACGGGGCGAGCCCGAACGCCGTGGTGGAACGTGTGCGCGCCGTCAGCACGCATGGCGTGCGCGGCAATCATGACAAGGTGTGTGCGGGTCTGGCGTCAGCCGCGCAGTTCAATCCGACTGCACGCGACGCCGCTATGTGGACGCACGATCAGCTGACGCCCGAGGCACTGGAGTGGCTGCGAGAGCTGCCGGGTGGTCCCCTGCTTTGCCAGGCAGACACCGTGGCCCTTTGCCACGGATCGCCGCTGCACGAAGATATTTACATCCTGAACATTCGCGACGCATGGGCTCCCATGCAGCAGATGCAGGCACGGTATACCTTCTTTGGCCATACCCATGTGCAGGGCGGCTTTGGCTGGGAAGATGGGCGCTGGTTTGAGGTGCGGCCCCTGCAGCAGCGCAGCGGCAGGCAGCGTTCGCAATGGACGCTGCACCTGGGTGAGAGCAGGCGCTTCCTTCTAAATCCCGGTTCCGTCGGCCAGCCGCGCGATGGTGACTGGCGTGCCGCATACGCCGTGCTGGATGACAGGAGGGACACGGTAACCTTCCACCGCGAACCCTATGACGTCGATCTGGCGGGCGGCCGCATCCTG
>JBPBPZ010000082.1:0-2684 GCA_050954525.1 Janthinobacterium lividum | reverse complement strand
GCGCAGCCCGGGGCACGCACGCCTCAAGCATCCTCCGCACGGCGAGGTTTCGGTCCAGCAGGCCCAGGCAGGCATCAGCAGCGAACGCCAGCAGGGCAGCCGGGATGGCACCCGCCAGAACGAAGCGGTTGTCGACCGACGCAACCCCTCGAAAGATGAACTCGCCCAGGCCGCCCGCTCCAATGGCTGCGGCTATGGTGGCAACGCCTACACAGGTCACGGTGGCCGTCCGCAGGCCGGCCAGCAGAACACTTGCCGCGAGTGGAAGCTCCACCTTTAGAAGGCGCTGCATCCCATTCATTCCAAGCGCATTACTTACGTCGATCAACGCAGGATCAATGCCACGGATCCCGGTGTAGGTGTTTCGGAGAATAGGCAGCAGGGCGTAGCCGGTAAGCGCCAGGATGGCAAGCCGAGCCGCACGATCACCCAGCCACGGCACGGGCAGCAGAAGGCCAAAGAGTGCCAGGCTGGGTACAGTCTGGACAATGTTGGCAAGGCCGATCACCGGCCGCGCCCAGCGCTCGTGCCGCGTGAGCCAGATGCCTGCGGGAACTGCGATAAGCGTTGCAAACAGCATTGCGGAGCCTGTCAGCCAAAGGTGCTCGAAAGTCAGGCGAAGCAGTTCGTAACCGTGCTGATGGAGAAACTGGATCATCCTGCTGCCTCAAACCGCTGCACGGCGCGCACATACTCCTGGACTGCTTCGTTGCTGGAGTGCATGACTTCGTGCGACGGCAGGTCTGCCACGATGCGGCCTTCATGGACCAGGATGACCCGCTCCGCCAGGAAGATCGCCTCCTGTAGGTCGTGCGTGACGATCAACGCTGTTTTACCGACCTTTGACTTTCCGCGCAGCTCTGCCAGCAGGTCGCGGAGCAGCGTCTGCATCTCTGCACGTGTCAACGGGTCCAGGGCACCAAAGGGCTCATCCAGCAGCAGGATCGAGGGATCGTTTGCCAGCGCTCGCGCAACACCCGCTCGCTGCCGCTGCCCGCCGGAGAGCTGCCAGGGCACGCGCCCGCCGAACTGCGCAGAGGGCAGACCGACCATGTCGAGCAATTCGTCCGCACGGTGCTTACGCTCCTCCGTTGGGCTGCCTGCAAGTTCCAGGGGCAGAGAGACGTTGCGCTCGATACTCATGTGCGGGTACAGACCGGTTTCCTGGATCACGTACCCAATTCCGCGGCGCAGCTCCAGCAGGCCAGCCTTCGTAACAGCGCGGCCATTGACCTCAACCGTGCCGCTGGTCGGCAGGATCAGGCCATTCACGGTGCGTAGAAGCGTGGTTTTGCCCGAGCCGGATCGGCCAAGCAGCGCCGTAGTTGTGCCCGGTGCGATGGAAAGGCTGATGTCGTTCAGGATGCGGCGTTGTGGCGAAGCAGAGACGCCCTCCTTGGTGGAGGGCGTTCTTCTTTCCGGGGACACGGTGAGCACCACGTTGCGAAACTCGATCGCACCCGCGGTTACTGAGCCGGAGTTAGCGAACAGAAGTTTCGCCAGAGTCGAGCACTTCGAGGCGTCCCGATGGCTCATCCGAGCTCGCGGGTTCGGCGTTCTCACCGGCTTCCCCAGCGTCAACAGCTTCGTTGTTCGCGTAGATATCAGGTGAAGCGAAGTCGCCCGACGAGTCTGTATCCATAGAAGAACCTGCGTCTTCGTCATCGGCTGGAACCGGGGCGTTAAACGCCTCCGCGGTAGCTTCGGCGCTGGGGGCCGGGCTGCCGGGCTGGCCCTTCACACGGACCACAGTGATCTTGCTGAAGCCTTCTTTGAAAGACGGCGGACGCAAGCGTTCGGCCATCTTCTGCATCACGTCGTCAGCAACCCGGCGTTCGCGCTTGCTGTTCCGCTCCACGCAAACTGCCAATGGCACATCGAAGTAGACAGCCTGCGCCTCGTAGCCGAAGCTTTTGGCCATTTTGATCCACTGCCGGCGTTCGTGAGCCGACAGGTTCGTCGCGTCCACGTAGTTCCAGGGCATCTTCGCGATCAGGCGGGCACGCAGCAGCGACCGCAGAGTGGAGAAAACCAGGCCGCTGTAGCGCTGATCCGTAATGTCATCGAACAGGATGGTGCGTAGCAGGTCGCTGCTGAGCGGCGTCACACCACGGCGTTTGTACCAGGTCGTTTTTCCGCTGCCCGGCAGGCCGATGGCGAGCACAACGTAGCCGCGCAACGTGGCCTTGTCCCCTGCCGCGACTGCAGTTGGCTCTACGGGGGCACCCACGGTTTCTGGCTGCGTCTCAACGACAATTTTGCCGGGCGCAGTATCTTCTTCTGCCGGCGTCTCGGTGCCGCCCGCAGACTCCGCAGCTGCCTGCAGATCCGAGGAAAAATCTTCTGCGTCGGCCTCTACTGCAGCTGGTCGCACAGGGGCGTCCGGGTAGTTGGGTTGTATCGCTGCGGGCTGATCCTGTGGTATCTCTTGCCCAATTTTGCCGGTGGCTTCGCTGTTGTTTGCGCCACGCTTACCGCGTCTTCTCATCTGTTGCGCACCCATCCGCGCATGACTCGCTTTGTACCATAGCCCAGCGCTGCCCGCAAAATGGTGCAGATGGCAGTCGGTCGCGACGTGCGGCACCCGACGCTGAGCCAGTACACTTAGGAGACACGGTTTGGAGCACGAAAGCTTCACTACGAGAGGATCAGACACAGCATGGCAGTGAAGGTAGGCATAAACG
>JBPBPZ010000061.1:0-2686 GCA_050954525.1 Janthinobacterium lividum | reverse complement strand
AGTAGTTCCGCGCTAATAAGCGGTGTTAGCGTTCAATAGAAGTGTCAATATAGGTCTCATAGTCGCCTTGCGGTGGGAACGTCTAAGTCGCTAAGTGAGCAGCCATGGTATGTAGTTGCCGGAAAAGACGACGGGGCAGAATCTTCGTTGTTGGGCGTATTCCGAAGGGTCGTCCGCCGTGCATGGTCAGCAGCAGGGTGGAAGTATTTGTCTGCTGTTTTCAGAAGCGGTAGTCGGGTGACACACCTTCACGCATGCGCTGCACCAGCCGAAAGAGCATCAGGAAGTCCATGCCCCCATGCCCACCCATCTTCTGCGACCCTCAAACGCTCCGTAATTTCTTGTGTGCATCGAGAACTGATCGAGCGCATCGGGATTGGAAGTACCGATGGTGTGTTGAAGAACGGATCTTCGTTATCAGCACCGTCCGACGTGTAATTGTTTGCGTTCGCTCGATTGCTGTTGATGGCGACGTCGCTCTGGGCCTAGCCGCCATCGCCAGCGGAAACCGCCCCGTCCCGGCTACCAGATATTGCAATTACAGAGCATTCCGTCCATTGAGAGGAAGCTCTCGGACACGCTCAGAGTCGACGACCTCGCCGATGGTGGAGGTACGGGTCTCGACCTGAGCCGCCGCTTGACCCGAGACCGTCACCTGCTGCGTGACTTCACCCACGTTGAGCTTGATGACGATTCGGTGATTTTCATCCACCTGCAACGAGATGGACTGTGCCACGTACTTAGCGAAGCCGGTTGCAGTGGCAGATAGTGTGTAGTCGCCCGGATTGAGCGCTTCGGCGGACCGGCTTGTCCGAATGCAGCAGGCGTAAGTTGCAGGAGAGACAAAGCACTCACGGACGATGCGAGGACGCGGCAAATAAGCCTCATGAGGAGGACTCCGTACCTGAATTGCTGAGGCTGCGTGAGCTGCACGGGGATGAGGGATGCTGGGTCCCGAAGAGTTTAGGCTGCGAATCCTTAAGCAAAGAGCTCCGCATGCATTAGCTCTTCTTCTGTGGAGTGGCAGTGCCGCCGGCGTCACTTGGGCCGCCGTCTCCTGGCGTTCCGCCGTAGATAGTCCGGCCATCAGGCAACGTCACGCGGCGACCATCGATGAGGTGAGAGCCATCTTTCGCGCGGTAGCCGTCCACCACAATGGTGTCGCCGATTTTGAGATCGCCTTTGCCAAGACCCCGGCGGGAGAGCGCGCCGGGGCCTGCACCTTCGCATCCCCAGTTCGTTACCTTGCCCTTGTCATCCACGATGTCAACGTAGAAGTAGGAATGCGGATTAGTCCATTCCACGCGTGTAAGTTTGCCGACCAGACGGACTGGCTTGGTGCCGTCAAATTCCGCGGCGAATGAGTGATGTGCAAATGCAGGCGCGGAGGCGAGCAGTCCTGCCACAAACGTGGCGGCAAATACTTTTGCCTTCATGGCGAAAGTCTCCCTAAGTTGTAAGTGGTGAACGAAATGTAAGCGCAGACGCACGAAAGGCCCGGGCCGGAAGTTACCGGGCTGCGGGCCTGCTCAAGACGCTGCTAGTTAGAAACTAGCTCGATTGACACAAGTGTGCGCAACACCGGCTCTGGGAGAGGGTGTTACAACAACGCGCCTGCGAACTCATGTGCATAGGCCGAATGTATCTACCTCCTCTAATTCTGTCAACAACTCACTTGACGTAGCGCACGACTTTGTCATAAGGTTCGCTCATGCTTCCTCTCACCGCGAATTGTTGTCGCAGGCCACATCTGCTGATTCGCGGAGGCATTTCGCGCTCGCTCTAGCCTGAGCTCGCCATCTTTTCCTTTACAACACCTTCGCGGGTCCGCTTCTTCATGCGGCAGCCCGGTCACGTGTGCCCTCGCATGATGTTGCGGCACCGCTCGACCGTTTCCCACGAAGGAGATTCCTGTGTCTACACGCGTCCATCGAACGCTGTTTGCGTTCTCAATCTTTGCCGCAACGCTCCTGGCAAGCACCCCGAAGGCTGTCGCACAGGGGCTTCCTTCGACCCGCGCCGAGGCTGAGCTTCCAAAAGGGCCGGCGCCCCGGCTGGACGGCCATCCCGACCTGTCAGGGTTCTGGCAGCCAGACAGAAAAGACAAACCCGGCGGTAACATCGGCAAGGATTATCCGAACTATAAGCTGCCATTTACTCTCGCTGGCGAATCCGCACTGAAGTACAACGTCGAACATACCGTCGATCCCGAGGCTCTGTGCATCGTCGGCGGCATCCCTCGGCACGACGCCAGCGGACTCCCGTTCCAGTTGCTGCAAGGGAAGTCGGAGGTCTCGTTTCTTTACTGGTACACAACCTATCGCCTGATTCCGTATGACGTGCGCAAGCATGATGCTGATCCAGATCCTTCCTTCTTTGGCGATGAGATTGGATGGTGGGACGGCGATACGTTCGTCATCGATTCCACCGCGTTCAAGGAAGAGCGCACATGGATCGACGAGAACGCCAATCCACACAGCGACCAGCAGCACACAGTCGAGCGCTGGACACGGCCGGATGAATCGCATCTGCACCTTGAGCTGATTGTGGAAGATCCCAAGTTCTACAAAGAACCCCTGCACTACAAACGCACATGGCTCGCAGGCAAGCCCGGCCTACGTGTGAAGGAGTACTCCTGCGCCGAAAACAATGTAGACGCGCCGCACATTGGTCCCGGACCTGGCCT
>JBPBPZ010000190.1:0-2695 GCA_050954525.1 Janthinobacterium lividum | reverse complement strand
GCAGGACGGCGTGGATTACATGTAGCGGTCAGGTCTGACGGTGCCGCTACCGTTCCCGCCACGGTTTTACCGGCTCCGGACTGCCCTGTTTGCTCTCGATCAGGCGGTCAGCAACTGCGCCCGTCACAAAGCGTAGACACCCTTGCCTACGAGGTCGATGGCCTGTTCATCCACGGGCCAGGTCCATGGAAGCGCGCCCGCGCCGGTCAGGTTCTCAAGCGTCTCATCGTTCAGCAGCCGCAAATTTAGAAACAGAAACGAAGCGAATGGGCCTCGAACGCCACGCTCAGCCATCCAGCCGCGCACAGCCCCGATAAGGATGCCCTGGCCCCAGTGCATGATCCAGTTGGCGGAGAGATCATCCCTCTCGGGCTTTCCTAGAAGTCGCTGCAGCGTGTGCGCCGGGACGTACGAGTTCGGTCGGCCGGTGAACTGCTGCTCAAGCTTCTCGAACACGGTCATGGCCGCAACTCCGGCAGCGCCAGCAACCATGCCCCGAATGACTGCGGACTTGCTCATAATGCCTCCCAAACTTGCTGTCGATGTGTACTCCCTGGCTTGGATGCAGCCAGCAACATCTTCACGCGGGCTCTGCTGTTCTGGGCTTCTTGCTGGCGAGCTATGTCGCGTCCCAGCCAGCCATGCCATGGGTTGAACCGTGTCATGGCTGAGATGCGCAGCCTATTTAGGCCGGGAAGACGAGGCGTCCGCCACCCACCACTTCGTCATGCGTAATGGTTCCAGCGAGCGTTTTGCCGCCGAAACGGACAGGAGCATCTTCCCTGCCCTTTGCGGCTCGTTCCACCACGAGTTCCTTGCCGCCAGGCAGGTGTACCGTCGCCTTCGGGAACAGGGCTCCGCTCAGCGTGTACTCTGCCTTGCCCGGGCACAGCGGATAGAACCCGAGCGCGCTCAGCACGTACCACGCGGCCATGGAGCCGGTGTCTTCATCGCCCGCGAACTGGTCTGGGCTGTAGAGTTCGTTCATCACGCGGCGAGTCCAGAAGCGCGTGCGATCAGGCCGACCAGCGGCGGTAAACAGGTACAGGATGTGGTGTACCGGCTGGTTGCTGTGCGCATACTGGCCGAAGTGCACGGCGGCCATCTCTGACATCTCGTGGATTTCCTGCTTGTACGATCCCACGTTGAAGTCCGGTGCCATGGTGATCATCTCTTCCAGCGCGGCGACCGCCTTCTCCTTGCCGCCGAGCATGGCGAACAGGCCCTCTACATCATGCGGCGCGTCGAAGCGGTGCTGCCACGCGGCACCTTCCACGTACGGGTCGCCCCATGTGATGGGGTCGAAGGGCTCGATGAACGTGCCGTCTACCTTCTTCCCACGGATGAAGCCGGTCTTCGTGTCGAAGATGTGCTTCCAGCTTTCCGACCGCTTCATAAACATGTCTGCGTCGTCCGTCTTGCCGACCGCCTTGGCCACTTGCGCGATGCAGAAGTCGCCGTAAGCCTGGTCAACCGTCTCGGCTGCGGACTGCTCGACAACGCCGTAAGGTGCGTAGCCGTACTTCATGTACTCGGTCACGCCGCGACGTCCCCAGCCCGCGTCCGGATTGCCGGGCTGCGTGGCGTGCTTCTTCAGGCCTTCGTAGGCTGCGGCGAGATCGAAGCCCTTGATGCCCTTCGCCGCAGCGTCGCCAAAGACCGAATCGATCAAACTGCCGGTCATGCAGGCGCGGTAGCCCGGGCACGGGAATTGCGGTAGCCAGCCGCCTTCCTTGTAGGCGTTGACCCAGCTCTGCAGAATGTCCGCCAGGCGCTCGGGGAACAGGATGGTCATCATGGGGTACCAGGCGCGGTAGACGTCCCAGTAGCCGTGGTCTGCATACATGACGCCGGGTACGATCTTGCCGTTGAACGCGCTGCGATGGTGCATGCTGCCGTCCGCAGCTGGCTCGTGCCACATGCGCGGAAACAGCAGTGTGCGGTACAGGCAGCTGTAGAACGTGCGGGCCTGCACGGGGGTTGCGCCGCCAATCTCGATGCGCTTCAGGTGCTTGTTCCACACGGCGCGGCCTTCATCGCGCAACGCCGCAGGCGTCTTGGTGCCGAGTTCAACCTGCAGGTTGTGGTCTGCCTGTTCAAACGAAATAAACGACGTTGCAACGCGGACTTCCAGCGACTTTGCCGCAGGGTCCAGCGTGACGATGCCGACATGGTGGCCGTCCTTCAGCTTGCGCAGTTCGAAGCCCTTCCAAGCCTCCGCAAACTGCAGCACGTAGTAGGTCGCAAAGCCGGCGGGAACGCCGCCACGGTTGTCGCTGGACGTGAAGGAAAGGGTTCGGCGGGCAGCGTCCTGCCGCATCTCCGGCACGTGGTCACCGGGAACGTCGAAGAGGAACCCGGGAGCTTCACTCTTGCGGAAACGTGCGGTGATCAGCGCGCCACGTTCCGTAGGAATCAGTTCGGCGTCGATGCCGTAACGCAGGATCTCCACCTGCATGGAGTTGGGCGACAGCTTCGCTTCCTCGGGCCGGAACGAACTGCTGCGCGCCGATGCCTCGGGATTCACCACGCCGCACACGGGCATGAACGTCGCGTGGCCATAGTCACCCAGCCACGGGCTCAACTGGTGCGTCGATCGAAAGCCCTGGAAGCGCCGCTCGTTGGGCTGGAACATCCACGGCGTGTTCGCGCGCGATTGCAGCGTCCAGTGCGCCATGCCGAACGGCATCGCGGC
>JBPBPZ010000039.1:0-2699 GCA_050954525.1 Janthinobacterium lividum | reverse complement strand
TCCCACCAGTGTACTGAACCACGGGCGGGTAAGGTGTGCGGCATCTCATCGGTTGAGCCTCATCAACACGCAGGGTCAAACAAAGAGACTGCGCCAGTACGTCTCGCGGGTCAGCGTTTCCGTTAGAAAAGCCTTGCCGCCAAGCGCCTGTGCGCGTGCCTGGGCCGCTTTTGCATCATCTTCTGTACGGTAAAGGCCAAACAGCGAAGACCCGGAGCCTGAGAGCGAAGCCGTCACGGCCTGCTGCTCCACGGGTAAACCCTCATCGCCCAGAAGGGCGCGCTTGATGTCACGCAGAAAGGGATGCTGCTGAAAAACGACCTCTTCAAAATCGTTCTCAATCCCGGTACGGACAAGCGCAGGAAGAGGATTCCCGGCCAGGCTTCCAGCGGCAGACCCCTTCAGGTCACGTGCCCCGGAAGCACCGGAGGCGCCGATCTCGCCCATGCCCACCGGAGTGAAAGCGGATGCGTAGATACGGCTCAACTCATGAAGTCTATCCTGCGCCGCGACCGGGGTCAACGCGGCGACCCTCTGGTCCCAGGCTTTAAAGGCCAGCGGGGTGGACGACCCGACGCCCGGCGCAACAATCACGCAGGGCAGCGCGGGCAGATCCGGATATGGCAACACCAGTTCGCCGCGGTTGTGGCCATAGACAGTTCCGCCGATCAGAAAGAGCGGTACGTCCGACCCGATCCGTTCTGCCAGGGCGAGCCGCTGTGGCCCGGACAGCGCGGTGCCGAGCTGGCGTTCCAATCCCAGCAGCGCCGCAGCCGCGTTTGCAGAGCCTGCGCCCAAACCTCCCTGCACCGGCAAATTCTTTTGCAGGTGAACGTGAACGTTCGCAGTCATCTCCATGGCGGTCAATGCCGCCGCAATCATGCGGTACACCGTATTTCGCGCGTCCGTAGGCAGCCGGGGGTCGCTGGACGTCAGCCGAATGCTGAGCGTCTGTGCAGCTTCCGCCTCCACGGCAACCTGGTCGTGCAGACCTATGGTCTGGTAAAGCGTGTGCAGGTGGTGAAAGCCATCGGCGCGCGGCGGGCCGATGCGCAAACCCAGGTTGATCTTTGCGAACGAACGAACAGTAGTGGGAAACGGCATGTCGCCCCTGAGTGTAGCGGGTGGGCGGGAGACTCGCACCCATCCAGCGGCCATGTACCAGGCAGCTTCCTCCCCGTTTTCCACACGGTTTCCGTGCGAAGGTGCGGTTGGGGTCTCGCGCTAAGAAATCGCGAACGCAAGCGTCTTTGTTTGCGTATAGACCATTGAAAGCTCTTCATGAAGCTCCTTACATACTTTTTCGCGGCAGCCCTGGCGCTTGCCCTATCCGTCCTTGCTGCAGGCCAGGCGCAGCAGGCGGGTGCAGAACCGCAAGCCGCCACACGCACGTCACAGGCCTCGCAACAGGCCGGGCGCGACGGAGAGCTGTCCGTGCCCAGGATCGACCGCGATGTTTCGCTGAACGACTTCAACGAAATGAAGCCCTCTGCCTGGGCAGCGGAACACATGTCACACGCGGGAAGCTTTGTGCAGAACCAGCCATTCGACGGCAAGGCTCCCACCGAACGTACTGACGTGTGGATGGGCCGCACGGCGACGACTTTCTTTGTTGCATTCCTTTGTTACGACCATCACACTGCGACCATTCGCGGGCACCTGTCGAGGCGCGAAAACATCTCTGCCGACGATTCGGTCGGCGTTCTGCTGGACCCGTTTCAGGATCGCCGCCGCGGTGTTCTGTTCCAGTTGAATCCGGCAGGTGTGCAGGCCGATGCGAACTGGACCGAACCCGGCGACCAGGACTACAGCTACGACCAGGTATGGGATTCAAGCGCGCGACGCACGCCAGGAGGTTGGATGGCGCTGATGGCCATACCATTCCGCAGCATCCGCTCGCGCAGCAACGCGCCGCAGTGGGGTGTGGTGCTCATGCGCAACCTGCCCCGCAACAGCGAAACGGATTACTGGCCGCGCATTTCGCAGTCCATTAGCGGCACGCTGTCGCAGGAAGGTTCGTTGCTGGGCATGAACGGCGAAAGCTCGCACAACATTCAGTTAAACCCCTATGGCATCGCACACCGGTTGCGGCAGATCAACACGAACGATCCGCTGAACCCCTTCTTCAGCAATCGCGATCTGTCCGGCACCGTTGGTGGCGATGTAAAGGCCGTGGTGAAAGACACGATCGTTCTGGACGGCACCATCAATCCGGACTTCAGCCAGATCGAGTCGGACCAGCCGCAGTTTCGTGTGAACCAGAGGTACGCGCTGTTCTACCCGGAGTTGCGGCCCTTCTTTCTGGAAAACAGCAGCTACTTCGACACACCCATTACGCTGCTGTACACGCGCACCATCGGCAACCCGGAGTTTGGCGCGCGCGCCACCGGAAAGATCCGGCATACGAACATTGGCTTTCTCGCCATTGACGACCGCGATCCGGGTACCTTCGTTGCGCCGAATGATCCGCTGCACGGCAAGCGCGCCTTTACGCTGGCGGCACGCGTGTCGCAGGACATCGGCAAATTTTCCAACGTGGGTGCCATCTACGTGCAGCGCACCCTGAACGGCAGCAGCAACCGTGTGGGCGGCATTGACTTCAATGCCCGCATCGACCAGCACTGGCAGCTTTCCGGCATGACGGTGGTCAGTTCCACGCACCAGCTTGACGGCAGCTACAGCGCCGGCCCAGCCACGCG
>JBPBPZ010000234.1:0-2726 GCA_050954525.1 Janthinobacterium lividum | reverse complement strand
GAGATCTGACTGGAAACTTACAGCGGTTCAGGGGTTTGATCCGCACGCTTATGCCCACGACGTTACTCACCCACAACTTTGGTTCGATTGAATGGGCCTTGGCAAGTAGGTTCAGTTCAGTCCGGCATGTTCATGTAGAAGACGGTTTCGGTCCTGAGGAACGATGCAAACAGTTACCGCGACGTGTTTGGCTTCGCCGTCTTGCTCTTCGAAAGCGTCCCATAATCCTTCCCTCACAGACACTGCTTAAAATTGCCTCCGCAACCTGGCGACTCAATCCGGCATTCCTGCATTACATCCCGAATGGTATTGATCTCACTCGCTTCTCAAACGTAAGCCAGCGATCTGAGTGGCCTCCGGAAAAGAGCAAAGATGGCCCGATTATTGGAACGGTGGCGGCTTTACGACCGGAAAAGAACATCGGACGATTGATCCATGCCTTCCACCATGTGACGGCTCATACACCAGCTCTGCTACTAGTTGTTGGCGATGGACCACAACGTCGTGAACTTATCCAACTTGCCGAGAGTCTTGCCTTGTCCGATCGCATTCATTTCGCTGGACACGTGCCGAGACCAGATAGTCTGATCAAGACAATGGACATCTTTGCTATGTCATCAGATACGGAGCAGATGCCAATTTCTCTCCTGGAAGCCATGGCGGCAGGTTGTGCGGTAGCCTCCACAGATGTTGGCGATATCGCGCAAATGCTTCCCGCAACTGGACGTACCTTCGTGACACCATGCGACCACAACCCCCTCGGGCAAGCCCTATTGAGCCTTGTCCGCTCCCCTGAGCTGAGAACGGCCCTTGGCCACGCCTGTCGATCAAGAGCTACAGAAAAGTTCGATCAGAGCCAGATGTTTGCCAGATGGTCATCGATGCTTGAGACAGGGCAGACCTAGATGGAGGCACTCTATTCAGCCAAGACACACAATGGCGTCTCCAGTCTGTTCATGCATGATGCCGCTCGGCGGAATGCGCTAAGCGAAGACATGCTGAACGGTATGATCGAGTTCTTCGATGCGAGATCTCTAGATACACGTGTCATCATCCTACGAGCGAATAATGATCAACCAGTGTGGTGTTCCGGCTTCGACATCCGTGCTTTGACTCCGGGTTTCGATCCTTTGGCACGTGATGGTCTTCTACAAACTTTATTTAGTCGAATTGCAACGTGTCCGGTTCCAGTGATCGCGATGGTGCGCGGTTCGACCTGGGGTGGCGGCACGGATCTCGCCCTCCGTTGTGACATGGTGATCGCAGACAAGAGCAGTCAATTTGCTTTCACACCGGCTCGACTTGGGTTGCCGTATGACGCCGAAGGTCTGCTGAATGTGCTTCTCAGGGTTGGGCCAGCTACCGCGCTCGAAATGTTTGCAACAGCAGAGCCCATTCTCGCTGAGCGAGCATTAGCCACTGGGCTTATCAATCACCTGATCGCGCCGGAGCATCTCGAGCGTTTCACCGATGAGTTCGCTGCTCGGATCGTTGCAAATGCGCCGCTTTCGGTCTCCAGTGCGAAACAGCACTTAAGGGCGCTCGCAACCGCACTCTCTTTTCCTGCATCTGTCGCGCAAGCACTTGCAGAAAGTAGAAATCGAGCTTTGCTTAGTGATGACTACGCTGAAGGTCTGGCCTCTTTTGCTTCTAAAAGGCGCCCAGTGTTCAAGGGTTGCTAAGGGAAGCCATTAGGTAACGCTGAATATAAGGCGGTAACGCAAAAGCTGCGCAGTGTACGTCGGGTGTCCAATATTCTGTCTTAAGATCGACCGACGCTCGTTCAGATCGTAAAACCAGTTCCGACGCTGGGATAGTATCCAGGCCCCCAGTGTTAGAAGCAAAACCCAAAGTCATGAACCCACCGACATACGTCGGAACGGCCACCAGGTATGCTGTAACGTGCTTGAACGCAGACGCACGTCTCTTTGTAGATACTACGAGCTCTTGCCCCTGCATAAAGGGAACGCCAGCCTGATTGACAATGATTCCGCCGGTATCCAAAACCCGGGCACAATCGGCATAGAACGCTTCGGTAAATAGCACCTCTCCAACGCCCACCGGGTCGGTACTATCAACGATAATCACATCAAAGGAAGCGGAGGAAGCGGAGGAGACGTAAGCTAGACCGTCACCAATGATCAAAGTAGTTCTTGGATCATTCCAGGCATCACCCGAGATCGAGGGCATAAACTCCCGCGCAATACGAACGACCTCTCCGTCAATTTCCACCATCACGGCATGCTCAACCGTGCCATGTTGTAGAACCCGCCTAAGAACACCACCATCACCAGCACCGATAATCAGCACTCGCCTTGGATTTCCATGCGCCAACAACGGCACATGTACGAGCATTTCCTGATAAACGAATTCATCTGCTTCGGTGATTTGGATGGCGCCATCCAATACAAGAACGCGTCCGTGGCTTACGCTGTCGAACACCAAGATGTCTTGGAACTCGGATTTTACTTTCGCAAGTTGACTCACTTGCTGGAAACGCTGCCCCCACCCAGGGTACAGCGCTTCATTAATCCAGCCGGTCAGAGTGATTTACCGCGTCGCTCTTCACTGAGCGTTACCCGCTTCGGGAGAAACGCTGCGCGGAGGACTGGCATCGAGTCGTGGGGATCACAAGCACCGCACATGAAAATGTCGATGGCAGCAAACCCACGCTCCGGCCAGGTATGTATTGTGATGTGGCTTTCCGCCAGCACAACAACGCCTGA
>JBPBPZ010000169.1:0-2811 GCA_050954525.1 Janthinobacterium lividum | reverse complement strand
TTGATCCACTGCACATCCACGTCGTCATAGCCAATGATCGGCTGGTTATTCGCGGAGTCGTAGCTCGCCATCGTCGTCTTCAGGAACTGCTCGTCGTTGCGCTCGGTGAAGTCCGGCTTGTAGTGTGCGCCGCGGCTTTCATCGCGCTTCTCAGCACCCTGTACCATCACGCGTGCCAGTTGCAGCATGTTGTACAGCTGCCGGGTGAAGGCGAAGCTGGTGTTGGCCCACTGGCTCTTGTCGCCCAGGTTGATGCACTTGTAGCGTTCCAGCAGTTCCACGATCTTGTTATCCGCTTCACGCAGGCCGCTGTTGTACCGGATGATCGTGGCGTGCCGCGTCATGGTCTCGCCCAGTTCGCGCCAAAGCTTGAACGGATTCTCCTTGCCGGAATTGCTCAGCAGGACGTTGTTATATTCCATCTGCCGAACTTTCTCCGCCGCATGGCCGCCATCGCCCTGCTGTGCGGGCAGGTTCTTGGCGTAGGTCATTGCATTCGGTCCGGCCTGGAAGCCACCATAGATGCAACTCAGCAGCGAGTTTGCCCCCAGCCGGTTTGCACCATGAATGGAGTAGTCCGCCTCGCCCGCAGCGAACACACCGGGGACGTTGGTCATCTGGTCGAAGTCAACCCACATGCCTCCCATGGTGTAGTGCACGCCGGGGAAGATCTTCATGGGTACTTCGTGCGGATCGTCGCCGACAAACTTCTCGTAAATCTCGAGAATGCCCTCGATCTTCCGCTCCAGCGTGGCCCGGTCGATGTGCGACACGTCGAGGTATACCTGCGGCTGACCGTCGATGCCCAGATCATGCTCGTACACGATCTTGTGGATGGCGCGGGTCGCAATGTCGCGGGGCACCAGGTTGCCGTACTTGGGGTACCACTCTTCAAGGAAGTAGAAGCGCTCGTCCTCGGGGATCGTCTGGCCCGGGCGGGTGTCGCCCTTCTTCTTGGGTACCCAGACGCGACCACCCTCGCCGCGGGCCGACTCAGACATCAGCCGCAGCTTGTCCTCGCCGGGAATTGCGGTGGGGTGTACCTGGATGAACTCGCCGTTCGCGTAGTAAGCGCCCTGCTGGTACAGCGCGCTTTGCGCCGAACCGGTGCAAACGACGGAGTTGGTGCTCTTGCCGAAGATGGCACCGTTGCCGCCGGTGCAGATAATGATGGCGTCCGCGGCAAAGGTGCGTACTTCCATGGAGCGCAGGTCCATCGCGCAGATACCGCGGCATACACCGACCGAGTCGAGCACGGCGGACAGGAACTCCCACCCTTCGTACTTGGTGACCTTGCCTTCGCTCTCAAAGCGGCGTACCTGCTCGTCGAGCGCGTACAGCAGCTGCTGGCCGGTGGTGGCGCCCGCAAATGCTGTGCGGTGGTACAGCGTGCCGCCAAAGCGGCGGAAGTCCAGCAGACCCTCGGCGGTGCGGTTGAACGGCACACCCATACGGTCCAGCAGGTCGATGATCGCCGGGCCCTGCGCGGTCATCTGCTTCACAGGCGTCTGGTTGGCCAGAAAGTCGCCGCCAAAGACGGTGTCGTCGAAGTGCTTGTCGACGGTGTCGCCCTCGCCCTTCAGGTTCTTGGCCGCGTTGATGCCGCCTTGCGCGCAAACGCTGTGTGACCGCTTAACCGGCACAATGGAGAACAGGTCGACCTTGCCGCCTGCCTCGGCGATTTTGATGACCGCCGATAAACCGGCGAGTCCGCCGCCTACAACGATGATGCGTGGTGTTGTTGTTGCTGCCATTCCTGAATGCTCCTCAAGCGCGGGTTAGCGCGAGTACTACTGCTGCGGTAATGGACTCGGCTGTACTGGCTGGCCTGCGCTATCATTCTGCAACTGACCATTGCTACCCTGCGGTAAGCCGTTGTTTGACGGGTACTGTGCTGCGCCGTTCGCCGCCGGAACGGTCGGCATGACCACACCCTCAGGCTGAGCAGGCATGACGTCAACCGGCGAGTAAGGCCGCGCATACGCTACCCAGAAAATCGAGACCAGACCCATCGCGCAGAGAGCCGTACCAACCACACCGCAGACGTACGCCGACTTCTTGCGAGCGTTATCGCCGGGGGTGATACCCCACTTCGCCGCAAACAGCCACACACCGTAAGCGAAGTGGAAGCAGGTCGCAATCATGGCGATGACGTAGATGGCCATCATCCATGGATTGAGTAGTTCGTACTGCACCTTGGCATAGGCCAGTCCTGGATGCTCCGGCAGGCTGACGCCAGCGAACCGCTGTCGCCACACATGCTGAATGATGTAGACAAAGGCGATCAGGCCGCTGACGCGCTGCCACACATACATCCAGTTGCCCGCCCACGGGTACACATTCACGTTGGCGCGGCCGCGAAAGGCAATGAAGACGCCGTACCCGGCGTGGAACGCCAGCGGAATGAAGATGAAAGCCCACTCCAGCACGCGGACAAGAGGCAGGCCATTCAGAAACTTGACCTGCTGCGCATAAGCCAGCGGCCCGTGCACCACTTCAAAGTTCGAGATGATGTGTTCGACCAGAAACGCGCCGATGGGGATGATGCCCGACAGCGAGTGCAGCTTGCGCAGCAAAAAGCTATTGCCCTGGCCAGCGCGCAACGGCTGCACGCCCTTGCGGCGGGTGGAATTGTCCGGTGGTGCAAACCCTGCGACTGCGCCCATGCGTACGAGCTCCTTGCGTGCTGCTTGATCCTATCGGCCAGGCTCTACAGCCACCTTCAGGAAATCAAGCCACGCCACAGTATCCGGCCCGGCGAAAAGGGCAGTCAATGTCCGAGTTTGAGGGTGTTCGATTAGCGTTGCAGGC
>JBPBPZ010000125.1:0-2812 GCA_050954525.1 Janthinobacterium lividum | reverse complement strand
TCGGTGGAATCCTGTAGTTTGCGGTGCGCCACCAGGCTTCGGCCCAGGTCTAATACCAAGCCTGCCATGGCAAGCACGACGACCATGATGACGGCTGCGAAGGGCAGAACCTGTCCGCTGTCTTCGCGGATCAGCCGTGGAACGATGGGATTGCGCGCCTTCACTGGATCAGCTCCGCTGTTGCCGCCGTCAACGTACATGCGCCGTAATTCCAGCGAAAGCTGACCAAGCTGCAGGGATAGGTCACAGTGATTTTTGCGGTCGCATTCTGAACCAGGTATACCGCCGCACTGGTACAGCTGGTACCGCTGGCAGCGTTGCCGTTGAATGTGTAGCTGAACCCCAGGTTCGCCTTGGTCAGGGTTGGAGCTGCCGCAATTACCGCAGTGGACGCTGTGGAACATGGATCTGTAGTCTGTCCACGACTAATGGCAAGCTGGCGGGCACCCACGTTCGTCGCATCTTCCAGCACCAGGTAATTACTGAACGCAATGCCGAACGTGAAGATGCCGAAGACAACGAGCAGCAGTACTGGCAGGACCAGCGCAAACTCGACAAGAGCCTGGCCTGAGTCAAGACTTAGGAGAGAAGGCGGAGGTACATTCGGGCAGGAGTCTGTCGAAGTAGCGTGTAAGGGTGCCACCGTACCCCGCGTCTTGCGGCGCCGGTCCAATAGCTGTTCCATGGTCGATCTGAGGATTTGGAAACCCATTTCCCTTACTTCATCGACAAATGCCCGGCATGGATGAGAGCAGGTACCGCGGTGTTTACACGAACTGTGGCCTACGTGCCCGCGCACGAACCGGTTTGAAGCGACGATCTAAGAAGATAAACCCGCGCGTTGGCGTGTTCGGTTAGTCCGTGGTAGTGCGATCGGCTGCTGTGTTGCCTGGAAGAAGCAAAGAAGTAGGTCCACCCGGCGCTTGAGCCTGGCCCATGACACAGATTTCCTGCAGTGGACAGCGGCGGCACTGCGGTTCTCGCAAGGTGCAGATTTGCTGCCCAAGCTTCTTGATCAGGGTGTGATGCTCGTCCATGGTGACGGGCGTCCATCCGCTGGGAACCAAATGCATCAGTGCCTGTTCCACCTGCCGCGTGGTTGCTCCTCCCGGGACGATGCCCAGGCGGATGGCAATGCGCTGATGATGCGCATCAATGGCAATGGCGGGGCGGCGCAAGGACGAAAAGTTGACCACTGCGGCACTTGCCTTGACGCCCGCACCGGGCAGTTCCTCTACCCAGGCGCGAACCTTGTCCGTGCGGTAGCGAGCCAGAAACTGCAGCGACAGCGCGCCGGTGCGGTCCGTTATGCGTTGCAGCGTACCCTTCAGCTGCGGCGCTTTGCGCTCCGGAAACGTGACCAGCCGCAGGGTGTCTTCAATTTCGGCCAAGGGTGCGTCGCGCAGCTTTTCCCATCGCACCTCATCCCAGGAGTTCGGACCGGTGGGCCAACCGTCGTAGCGTTCGCGCAGCATGCGCATGGTGGCCATGCTCTCCGGGTCTTTCGTCCGCGCCGAACAGATGGAATAGATCAGGTGCGTCAGCGGGTCCCACACCTCACGCGGTGGCGGCGGTCCGATCCACGCGATCAGCCGGTTCTGAACATCGTCCAGATCGCGGAATAGCAGTGCGGGCCCGGCGGGCTCCGGCTGCGCGTCCTGGAACAACGATGTCTGCATGGATGGAGGCACAAGCGCTTAGACGCGGCAAAGCGTGTCACGCATGCAGGCCGTGTGGCAGCGAAGTCGTCAGGCGAGACACCTATGTCATGTTCCAGCCGTGCTGTGTCAGCGCGACCGATGGCAGATGCACGGCGGCGTTTGCGTAAAACTTTGGCAGCGTCACCGTCAGGTAGTCCGCGTTGAAGTCGATCCCAGCATAGAGGTACACCGGAATCTGCAGGTCGATCCGCACTGCAGCCAGCATGTAGGTGCCGGGTTGCAAGGCAACGTAATCGCCTGTTTCACCGCCCTCGGTGCCAGGAAAGGTTAACTGGAAGGTATTGCCGAGCTGCATCCACACGGTAGGGTCCTGCGGGTCCTGTTTTGCGGGCGGATTCGAGGGGCGCTCGATCTCAACCGAAAACTCTGACTTGATGTCGCCCCATGTGATGTTTGGGCTGCTGGAGGGACCGACCGAAGCGCCGCGACGGACGAAGTGGAGGCCGAAGCCGTACACGTGTGGGTCGGTAACGCCTGAAATGGTAATGGTTGCACTGATCTTGATGCCAGCCGTAGCCATACAAAGACTCCTGAGAGAAAGAAGCAGCGCCATGCTATTGAACGCAGGAGGATTTGCAAGAGGAAAGTTTTCATCTCCTAACCTGCGTTCGCTTCAGGGAAGCCGCAACCTGCGGATTCCGCTTCTCATTTTTGGCGGACTCCCGCACAATAGGGTCATGGCCTTTTGCTCCCTTGCGGTGTGTAGCTGTTGTCCTCGCCAGGTTTGAGCACGCCCGTTTCCCTGCCAACTTGACGCACCATTTGCCCCAGAAGAGCCACAAGCATGAAGCTCACTCCCCTTTGTTGTTGTTGTCGCTAGTCCCTCGCTTTCTTGCGCGGCTTGTCTGCGCGTTCCCAGGGTTTGCTTCACAACAACAAAGGAAACTTGCATGCGTGCGTCACTTCGCATTCTGACAGCGTTAGTTCTTTCACCTCTTGCATCGTCGTTCACCCTGGCGCAGGTGGTGGGCAGCACCCTGAACGGTGTTGTGACCGATGCAGTAGGCGCGCCTATTGCCGGAGCAGCCGTGCAGGTACGCAGCGAAGAAACTGGCACGGAGCGCCGCCTGCTGACCGACTCCGCGGGCCGC
>JBPBPZ010000133.1:0-2817 GCA_050954525.1 Janthinobacterium lividum | reverse complement strand
TTACTCTGGACACCATTCTAACCACATTTGCGGTCCGGGGTTAGTCAAGGAATGCAACGCTCTTCACTCCAGTAATTTCAAAACGCTTCCGGCACCGAGGATTGCTGCAGTTTGCCGTGTCGTCGCGCAGCACCATGTAATTCTGCGCCTTGGCGAAGCGCGCACGATCCCGCTCGTCCGCTCGTCCATTCAACTGCTGCTTCTTGCGACGAACAATCCAGTTCAGCTGGTACTCGCCGGCAACGCCGCACTTTCCACAGACCAAGGTATGGGTGCGGGCCTCGTTGCGCTCATCGAAAAATTCGCGTTCTTCCATGGTTCTACCTCAACTTGAAGCCGGCCGGCTCGCCCGCGGCTACAGCAAAAGAATAGACCTTTCTTGCCGGTTTGCGCCGAGCGTCCTGTATCTTGCGTTGGGAAGGCTGTGCAGTGGCGAAACAAAAGGAAGTGTTTTCGGTTACCAAGGCTGTGAAGGCCAACGCCCGAAAACGGGTTGGTACGCCTCCACCTTCGGCGGTGCTCCCGGATCCGAAGGCAAGGGCGCAACGCCGTGCGTCCAAGCACAAAGTGACGCTTGCACAGGTTCTACAAAAAGAAGGTGAACGTTGAAACAGCTTCGACAGATTCTAGTCGGCCTCAGCATGGTGGCAGTGGTCTCGGTACAGGGGCAGACAACGCAGACGCTCGGCATCAGCAAAGAGAGCCGGACCATTACCGTCACTGC
This sequence comes from Janthinobacterium lividum, assembly GCA_050954525.1. Lineage (GTDB taxonomy): Bacteria > Acidobacteriota > Terriglobia > Terriglobales > Acidobacteriaceae > Terriglobus. Next base: position 2,093 of record JBPBPZ010000133.1, on the reverse strand, counting down.
GACAGACAGCAGCTTTGCCATGGCGGATGAAGCAGTGGTTCACATCGGGTACCAGGCATACGGCGAGGACGAGACCAGCGCCTATGCGGAAGCTTCGCGCCGGTCCAATGCTGTTATGGACGCCTTGCATTCCGCAGGCATCCCTGCTGACAGCATCGAGAGTGAAGACCAGAACCTGCAGCCGCTGAGCGAGTACGAACTGAAGAACCTGCCGGCAGCGCTGAAGAACGTGAAGTTCCGCATTACGCAGAGCTGGACCGTCCGCACCACGCCAGAGACCGCAGCCAAGACGCTGGACATTGCCGTAAAGGCCGGTGCCAATCAGAGCGGCAGCATCGGCTGGGAGATGAAGGATGGCAGCATGCTGGAGGCCGCGGCTTCGGCCAAGGCGCTCGCTCACGCGCAGGTCATCGCTGCGCGCATGGCTGAGGGATTGCACATCAAGGTGGGTCCGCTGCTTTACGCCAGCAACCAGGCGCAGGAGACGGTGGTGCGACCAGTCATGATGATGTCCGCTCGCGCAAAGACGTCCGATACCAGGCCGTTAAGCATTTCCAGCCGCCGCGTAGAGCGTTCTGCCACTGTATTCGCCATCTTTGCTATCGAGTAGCGCAATTCCGGTAGACAGGCATACAGTTGCAGCCAGGGAGCCACCCATGCAGACAGCGACGCTGGAGCCGCAACTGGAAACGCAGATCACGCTTGAAATCCCAAAGCCCATGCCAGAGGCAGAAGCGATCTACCGGCGATGGCTGGCGCACCTGCATGCGGAGTTCACCCGGCACACCAGTTGCACCCGCCGCAGCGAGATTGTGCGCGACGAACTGCACATGATCCTGCTGGGCCGGCCGCACGGCGGTCGCATGAACGCGTCCCTCATCTCGGAACTGCCGCTGTCTGTGCTGGCAGAAAGCTTTGATCCGCGCAATGTGACCCTGCCCGCCGAGATGGAGGCAAACCTGGACCGTGACCGTTTCGGGCCGGTCAAGCCGCTGCTTTGGTTCTGGCGTGGTTTCGACCGGTCTGTGCTGGGAGCGAACCTTTGGCTGGGGCTGCGCTTCCGCTCCATGCTGGGTGCGCACATCTTTGCTGGCATGGGGAAGAACGTGCGCTTCTACCGCGATGTTGCCTTTGAGCGCGGTTACACGCTGACGTTCGAGGAAGGCGCGGTGCTCCGTCCTGGAGTTCGCCTTGACGACAGGGAGCCGCGCACGATCTCCGGCGAGGTCGTATAAGCCTTTCAGTTCTGCGGCAGCCTGCGCGGCTTGGTAGACTCCCTGAAGCATGAGCCAGGAAACCGCACTGATCCTTTTTGAATTCGTTGCGCTGATCTTTGCGCTTTCATTCCACGAGTGCGCGCACGCCTGGACGGCCTCGTACTTCGGCGACCAGACCGCACGCATGCTGGGCAGGGTCACGCTGAATCCGATCAAGCACCTTGATCCGCTGGGCTCGGTCATTTTGCCGCTGGTGTCGGCCTTTGCGCATTTTCCGCTGATCGGCTGGGCCAAGCCAACTCCCGTGACCACGCGCAACCTGCGTAACATCAAGCGCGACGACATCCTGGTAACGCTGGCGGGGCCGGCGTCGAACGTTCTGCTGGCGGTCATCTCGTTGATCCTGCTGCTGATCATGAAGCATGTCGTGCCGGGCGGTGCCGTCGCGGTGCTGAACGCCGCTCTGCTATCGATGCGGATTGAAGGCGCGACACTTGCTGGTCAGAGTGCGATCTTCCCCATCGCTCTGCTGCTGTACAGCTCGATCGTCATCAATCTGTTGCTGGCGATCTTCAACCTGCTGCCAGTGCCGCCGCTGGATGGATCGCGCATTCTGCGGCACTACCTGCCCTACAAAGCGCAGCAGGCGTACGACAACATCGGCGGCTTCGCGAACCTCATCATCCTGTACGCCCTGATGCGGACCGGCGTGCTGAACTTTTTCTATGCTCCCGCGTTCAACCTGTTCAATCGGCTGCTGCTGGCTTCCTGACGGCACCCGGCAAACGGCTGTTCGGCTAACATCAAGACACATGATGGATACTACCGCCAAGCGCCGCGTCCTGAGCGGCATGCGTCCCACCGGCCGCCTGCACC
>JBPBPZ010000144.1:0-2827 GCA_050954525.1 Janthinobacterium lividum | reverse complement strand
ACTCTGAGGATTTCCAGAAGGAACGCGTTCAGAGTGCCAACGCCAGCCTTGATGCCATGTTTGGCGGCGGCCTAGCGCGGGGTTCCTCGACGCTGGTCACCGGACCTTCCGGCTGCGGCAAATCTACGGTGGCCATGCAGTACGCTTACGCCGCAGCGGAGCGGGGCGATCGTGCGATCGTTTACGCGTTTGATGAAGTGTTACGCACGGCGAAGGCGCGCGCCACCGCTCTGGGTATGAACGTGGATGCGGCGATCGAGCGCGGCATGCTCTCGATGTTCCAGATTGACCCTGCAGAGATGTCGCCGGGCGAGTTCATCTCGCAGATTCGCTCCGATGTAGAAGAGAGGGACACACGGGTCGTTGTGATTGATAGTTTGAATGGCCTGCTGAACTCCATGCCTGACGAGCGCGACATCATTCTTCAGCTCCACGAATTGATTGCGTATCTAAATCAGAAGGGTGTTCTTACCATCCTGATCCTTGCCTTGCAAGGTCTTGTGGGCAACATGCAGGCACAGATCGACGTAAGCTATCTTGCCGATACCGTGGTTTTGCTGCGTTACTTTGAGGCGCGCGGCTCCATTCGACAGGTTATTTCGGTGCTGAAGCAACGCGTAGGCCAGCATGAACGTTCGCTGCGCGAACTGCATTTCAGCGCCAAAGGCCTGGAGCTCGGAGAACCACTTCAAGGTTTCCAAGGGGTGCTGACCGGCGTGCCTGAGCTGCTAGGGTCCAGTAGCGAAGGGCAACTGATCGATCGGGATGACAGTTCCATGCGAAGTGAGCCGCCCGCCCCGGGGCGCGTGAGTTGAGCCTAGTTGTCCGGATCGTCGCACCCACAGGGAAAGATGCATCCATGTTGGTCGAAACTTTGACCAGCGCCAGCATCGCGGCCGAGGCCTGTCCTGACCTGCCGGCGTTTCTTGGGGCTAGGGGCGGGGAACGGCTGGGCCCGTTATTGCTGACAGAAGAAGCTTTGACCCTGCCCTTCATCACTTTTCTCAGTGACTATCTGCATCAGCAGCCTTCCTGGTCCGACCTTCCAATTTTGATTCTGACAACAAGCGGTCGTGAGACAGAGCGCAGCCGACGTTTGGAGCAGGAGAGGCTGCCCCTGGGGTCGCCGATATTGTTGGAGCGGCCAATCCGCATGGCCACTCTGATCAGCAGCGTACGGGCAGCCGTTCGGGCCCGGGGACGGCAGTACGAAGTACGAAGTGTGCTGGATGCGCTGGACCGGGCTGCTGCCGACCTGAAAGCGGAACAGGATGCGATGCGTGCCGTTGTGCAGAACATGCCTGTGGGAGTGATGCTGGCAAAGGCAACTGGGGAAGTTGTGCTGGGCAATCCCATGATCGAGCACATCCTTCGTCATCCAGTGCTGGCCACTGTTGACATGGAAGGTCATAGCGATTGGGTTTCGTTCCATGCGGACGGTCGACGGGTCAAGGCGGAAGAGTACCCGCTCGTACGGGCCATGAAGACAGGAAAACCCGTTCGTTCCGAGGATTATCTTTATCAGCGTGGTGATGGCACGCAGGCCTGGATTCGCTTGTCAGCCGCCCCGGTTGTGGATGCGGCCGGTGGCGTTACGGGTGGAGTGGTGGCGGTCAGCGACGTCGACGATGAAAAGCGTTCCGCAGAAAGTTTGAAGCGGAGCGAGGAACGTTTCCGAGTTCTGGTGGAACAGGCCAGTGTGGGCGTTGCAATCGGTGATCTGAGCGGCGGTCTTTCCTACATGAACCCAACGCTGTTGAAGCTGCTGGGCTACAGCCGTGAAGATCTACACGCTGGGCACATCCGCTGGGACAAACTGACACCACCGGAGTTTGCCGAAATGGATGCACGTGCCGTTCACCAGCTCAAGGCGCATGGTGTCGCAGAGCCGTACCCGAAGGCATACTACGCGAAGGATGGCACGGAGGTGCCAATCCTTGTGGGCGCTGTACAGATCCCGTCTTCAGCATCGCCCCGCAGTGAGGAAATAGCCGTGTTCATCACGGATCTGCGGTCGCAGAAGCAGGCAGAGGCGGCTCTGATCCAAAGCGAGAAGCTGGCTGCGGTAGGCAGGCTCGCCGCTTCCATCTCCCACGAGATCAACAATCCGCTGGAAGCGGTCACGAATCTGCTGTATCTCACTACCGCTGAGCTGTTGCCCGATACGGCACGAAATTACCTGAACATGGCGTCGGAAGAACTGGCGCGCGTCTCTCAAATCGCTGGGCAAACGTTGCGCTTTCATCGGCAGTCAACCCGGCCACGCTCCGTCACACCAGCGGAATTGCTCGAACCCGTGCTCGCCTTGTATCAGGGCCGCATGGTCAACGCCCTGGTAAAAGCCAAGTCTGAGCATCGTGGAGAGCCGCACTTTACCTGCTACGAGGGCGACATCCGGCAAGTGCTGAACAACCTGGTGGGAAATGCCATCGATGCCATGCGCGGAGCGGGTGTTTTACGCATTCGTAGCCGCGCCGCTACAGATATGCGGACAGGTGTACCAGGCGTGCGCATCACCGTTGCAGACAATGGCCACGGGATGCCGGACAGTGTCGCAAAGCACATATTCGAGCCCTTTTACACCACGAAGGGCATCCACGGAACAGGCCTGGGACTTTGGATATCGCATGAAATCGTAGAAAAGCACCATGGCTCACTAAAAGTTCGGAGCCGTATTGCAACACACCAGGGAGATGATCTTTCTGGAACCGTGTTCGTCCTGTTTTTACCCAGAGACGCACCAATCGCACCCACGGCGGAACCCGAGATCAACACCGTCTAGATAAAATGACCGGCACTTACGAGGTAAGTGCCGGTCGTCCAGTTT
>JBPBPZ010000032.1:0-2830 GCA_050954525.1 Janthinobacterium lividum | reverse complement strand
CGGACCTTCTGACAAAGGCAACCAAGGTTCTTCTTGGAATCGAGGAGAGAATGACGGAGGGACTCAGTCATCAAGAAGTGGAGGCGTTGCGGTGCGCATTGCTTCGCTGTGCAGAGAATATGCAGGCCACTCCGTAGTCGTCGTCGCAATCATACGGCACGCTGTGAGGAAGGTATCGAGAAACGCGGCTCACGCCATTTGAGCAGGTTGAGCGGATCAAGGCGACCCTGGAGCGGCAAACTTCCGCTACTGCGACCTTAGGGACTTACACGCGGTGTAACCGGCTTCGTAGTGCTGCTTCGAACGGTAGCGTCAAGCCTCCGAAGAGGGTGGAAACACCTTTGCTCAACTGAAGCTGCGAAATAAGGCCACAACACGATCGGAGGCATCTGGCGCATAGAACATCTCTGTGTTTGCCATGGTGTCCGCCGTGATGTGCTGCATACGAGCAAACATTTCCGCCTCATAGGTTGCAATCGCACCAGAGACAGACCTTTCGCCAAGGAGGAGCTTAGACAGCACCAATGCGTCAAGCATTGCCATGTTCACGCCTTCGCCTGCATACGGCGGCATCACGTGCGCTGCATCGCCGATCAACGTGACATTCGGCTTTGGCTCCCAGTGCTGGTTTGCCGGACACACGAAGAGAGGACGCCAGACCATCGACTCGGCTTCCCTGAAAAGCGGGCTCCATCGCTCACTCCACCCTTCGAAGTTTGCTTGGATCCACGCCACCCGTTGGTCCGGGCCGCTAGCATTTTCTAATTCTTGCCCTGCGATGCTGTTATGCGTCCAATCCCGCATAGACCAGCACACTCCCGTCAGGCTTGGTCCCCATGCCGATCGTTCTTTCGCCTCCGAAAGCGATTAATGCTGAGCCGCCGAGAAGATCCCATAGCTCGGGGATGGTCTGCTTTGCCGCAGGAACTAGCGCCTCTACGAGCGAAACCCCGACATACTCCGGACGGATGGGAGTGACCAGCTCACGCAATCGTGAGTTCGCACCGTCGCTGCCGATGGCGATACCGGCAAGCTCCGTCTTTCCGCCTGAAAAACGCAACAGAACCTGATGCTTCTGCATTTCTGCCGAATCGAGCTTGCAGTCCCATTCCACCGTGGCGGGCTGAAGCGAGTCGAGGAGAAGATCGCGCGACGGACCCCGCTCGATTTCTGGACGCTTCCCGGTACCGGACATTTGGCGGGGTTGGTCATGAAGAATCCTGCCGTGTGCATCGGTCAGAAGAAGACGATCAAGGTCCGGCCGGTGATTGGCCCAGAATCCATCCATCAGGCCTGCCGCTTCCAATGCAGCCAGTCCAGAGTCTTTGTGAAGATCTAACGCACTGCCCTGGACCCGCGCACTACGGCTCTGGTCTCGCTCATACACTGCAACCTGCGCACCACTTTGCTGCAACAACCGTGCCAGCGTAAGCCCGCCTGGCCCTCCGCCGACAATGGCAATCTTCTTCCCCTCAACGGCGCTCATCTTGCCCTCAATCGTAATACTGCAGGTTGTCAATGATCGTGGTGCCATCTGCGTAGTGTGCCAAGTCGTTAGTGTTTGGTAAACGCATTTGTCGTCACTTGCAACCGGACTGTTGGCTGCTGGAAGCCTTCCGTAGCAAGACAGGATGCTTCTCTGAGGTCCGCCTCTCTTCAGCGCATGCAGGCTCAGGACTTGTATAAAGGTTCAGTAACTGGAATCACTGCTTATTTACACCTTCGGAGTTTCCATGGGATTGCTGCCTTCGTTCCGTCTTGACGGTCAAACTGCGCTGGTCACCGGAGCTGCTCGCGGCCTTGGCCGGGCCATCGCGCTCGCACTTGCCGAGGCCGGCGCAGATGTCGCGCTCGGTCTGCGCGACGTCAAACAGGATGCCGGTCTAGCCGCTGAGATTGAGGCGCTCGGACGCAAGGCGTTACCGATTCAGATGGACATGAGCAACCTCGACCAAATCCGGCAGGCCATCCATGCAGTTCCTGCGCGATGGGGCAAGCTGGACATCTTGGTAAACAACACTGGCCTTGCACCGACGAACCTTGCACTGAACGTGTCCGAGGAGGACTTTGATCGCACCCTTAACATCAATCTGAAAGGCACTTTCTTTGCTTGTCAGGCGGCCGGCCAGGTCATGAAGCAGCAGGGCGGAGGACGCATCATCAACATGAGTTCTCAAGCCGGCTTCGTCGCCCTGCCCACCGAATCCGTTTACTGCATGACCAAGGCAGGCATCGCGCATCTGACGAAGTGCCTGGCCGTGGAATGGGGCCCTTACGGAATCAACGTCAATGCCGTCGCTCCTACCTTTATTCGCACACCGGGAACGGAGCCCGCGCTCTCCTCGATGGAGTTCTACGCTGAAACAGTTCGCAACGTCGCCGCTCTGCATCGGATTGGAGAACCACCTGAGGTTGCCGGAGCCGTCGTCTTTCTGGCCTCGCAGGCGGCCTCTCTGATTACTGGCCATACCCTGCTGATCGACGGCGGCTGGACAGCTGTTTAGTGATCCCGACATACCTGGAGCAACCCACATGAGCCTCGAAACACTGACCTATATGGGTCTGCCCAACTGCATCAAGCTGTCAAATGGAACCGTCGATGTGATCGCCTCTACTGTCGTCGGTCCGCGAGTTCTGTTCTATGGTCTTACAGGTGGCAGCAACGTCTTCGCACACTTTCCGGATGCCTCCAAGGACACCGTGCTCGGAACTTGGAAGCCGTACGGCGGTCATCGTCTCTGGGTCTGGCCCGAGGTTCTTCCAGCGACCTACGCGCCGGATAACGATCCCGTCGCGCACACTGCTGAAGGGGACTTCGGTCTCCTGTTGC
>JBPBPZ010000157.1:0-2844 GCA_050954525.1 Janthinobacterium lividum | reverse complement strand
ATGAAAAGTTTTCCACAGAAATTCTCACACAGATTTGTATAGATAGCTAATCCGGTAGCGGCACGTCATAGGCATTCAGCAGCACGCTGATCATGCAGTAGCAGCCGATCAGGTAGACGAGTTCGGCGGTGCCGTCTTTGCCGAAGGCTTCGACTGCGGCTTTGTAAGTGGTGTCGTGTAGTTGGCCGCCGTTACTTAGGCAGGCGGCTACGTCGTAAGCGATGCCTTCTTCGTGCGACAAGTCGGCGGGGCGCTGGCCTGCGGTGATGGTGGCGATCTTCGACTCGCTTAGACCGGCGAGTTTGGCCACCCGTTCGTGCGAGTACAGTTCATAGCGCGAGTTGAGCCGTGCGCCCGTGACCAGGATGGCCACTTCATGCGCGGGCTTGGGCAGGGTGCTGTTCTCGCTGAGCGCGGTAAAGACGCTCCACGTCGCCGCGCCAAACTGCGGAAAGTGCAGCATCGCCGGGAACGGCCCAATGACGGCACCATCCTCACGCTGCGCAATGAAGCCGTGCAGATGTTTGCGGATGCCCTCCTGCATGTTCTCGTGCAGGGGACGCTGTTCGGCAGTAAGGTCTGACGGGCAATGGGTTCCAGGCGCATGGTGTGACTCCTGCCCTGATGGATGCGTCGGCATGTTGCGAGGGCATCCGCCCGGCGGCTAAAGCCGCATCCTCTTCCACACCCGAGAGCTCTCTCAGCAGTTAAGGGCCGCAGCGAAGGATGAGCCGCTGCCGCGCGACCGTCCAGCTGCCGAGGTGCTCCAGTGCGCTGGTGAAATCATCTCCGACCTCGCAGAGACTAACTGCCGGTGAGGGTAGCCGTCCAAGCCCTCATGAGGTTTGTAAGCTGTCCCGCGCTCGTCGCCTTGTCCCTCTTGCTGTCCGCGGATGGGATAGCTCAACGGCAAGGGACCAGGGCGCCTGCTGGAGCCGATTCCGCCATCCTCATGTGCCAGGCGAGCGATCTGTCACTGGCTACCGACGATGAGAACGGCTCGTTCAACGGCATGTCGCATTCGGGCACGCTGCTTATCCTGCGCAATCTTTCCTCCACACCTTGCCGTTTGCCTGCGCGGCCCGAAATCACTTTCCGTGACGGCACAAAGCCGCTGGACGTGAAGCTCGAAATAGCTGGCGCAAAGCACATGCATCCCGGCCCGGTTCTGGTGCCCGTCGTGATCGTTCCTGATGCAGAGGTGACGTCGAAGCTGCGATGGATCTCGGGCGAAGTCTACGACGATACGCTCTGCCTGACGCCTACTGCAGTCGCGGTTCGGATCGGCAAGGAAGTGCAGCAGGCTGCCATGGGAGCGCACATCTGTGGTGAACGTGCAAAGGGCGTCGCCTTTGAGGCGATGCCCTTTACTACAGACCCAACTTACGAGGGCTGGAAGAAGGCCCACTGAAGGTAGCGACCGGCTGCAGACGTATGTCAGACTCTGCAAGAAAACGACGTATTCAGCCTACGGTGCTCTGCCAGCCAGTCCCCGGCATCGCACCATCATGGCGAACGAACCGGATTCCAAAAACAGTAATACACCGCCCGTAGCCGTCTTCGCGGCAGCGTTTCTGGCGTTTATGATCGCTGTCTTCTTTATGGGGTGGCTGGTGATGAAGTTCCACCAGCCGAAGGTGAAGGAGAACGTCCTGCCACGAACAGGCATGTCCATCCTCTACACACAGCGTTAAACAAGCAAAGAAGAGGGAGCGTTCGCTCCCTCTTCTTGTGTCTACGAGTTGGACTTGGGTGGGAAGTTCTTAAACATTTTCTCCACGGCGATGTTCAAACGGCGAGAGTTCTTGTCAGCATGGCGGCTCATCTGCTGTGTGGAGATACCGCGGAACACCAGATGCTTGGTGCGCGTGTCGTACATATCAACGATGAGCGTGCCCATGGGGATCTGCTCGACGCGAGTAACTGCAGGGCCGCCACCCCATCCGCCAAAGCCACCGCCGTACCCGTAGCCGAAGCCGGGTCCGCCCCATCCACCGTAGCCCCAGCCGGGGCCAAAGCCGTTGTAGAAGGTGCTGTACTCCTGCTGATTACGCACGCTACCCACGGCGCGCACGACCAGATCGCAGCCCGCCTGCACCTCTACGGGTGCGGGGCCTTGGTCGGTGCGTGTGCGCAGGGTGCCTCCCACCGGCTTCAGCGTGGTGTGCGACAGCGTATAGTTCAGCGCATCGCGCATCCGGCCCTCATACAGTGGGTCGGCAGCGTGCACGCGGTCCACGCAGAAGGTGTGGTACTGGCCAAAGTCGGCGTGGTGATCGTAGTCGGTGTGCACGTCCTGGGCGGCAGCGGAAACTGCCGCTGTGCAAACCGCAAGTGCCAGATACTGCATGATCCTTTGCATAAAACAACCTCACAGATTTAGACGCGTGATGCACATGTGGGCTTACCCCAGGGAGCTGTCGCTTCCGGCCAGGTGCCTGCTGTTAGAGTGTTGTGCATGACGCATACGCTTGTTTTCCGCAGCAGTCTGATCGTATGTGGCGCAGTATTGTGTGTTGCAGCGCGAGCCGCTGCGCCTGCTGACATTTCCGGTACATGGACCACGCAGACTGAAGTGCAGGGCATTGCGGTGAACGAAACCTGTCACGTTGCTCAGGCAGCAGACGGAAAGCTGAGCGGCACCTGTGAAACCTCTGGCGGTGTGTTCAAGCTGACCGGCACGCTCAACGGCACCGCCGTGAACTTCACCCATCCGGCTGCTTACGGCGGAGAAGATTCCACAGTGTCGTTCTTTGGCAAGCTGGATGATGAGGTTTCCATCAGCGGGTCGCTCGATCTTCAGCCTTTGAATGCAGGTGGATCGTTTGCAATGAAAAAACAGAT
>JBPBPZ010000197.1:0-2859 GCA_050954525.1 Janthinobacterium lividum | reverse complement strand
TCCACCTTCAATGACAACACCCGCAACGTGTTCGAAACGCTGAACTTCCGCAGCGGCATTGCTTCGAACAACGCGCTGGATGGCATTGTGTCGTCGGCGATTACGCCTTCGTTCACCTACTCATCAGTAGATCGCGCTGCGGGTCCGCACAGCGGTCGCGACTTCAACCTGGCTTTCCAGGTGGCAGGCGCGGGCGGCAACGTGAAGTACTTCTCGCCCGTCATGGCGTTCCGGCAGTTCTACCCTATGAAGGGTTTCCGCATCAATCGCGAAGGCCACAACGTGCTGGGTGCGCGCGTGCAGTTTGCCCATGCCCAGGGTTTTGGCGGGCAGGTGGCACCACCCTTCAACCGCCTGTACAGCGGCGGCGAACAGGAACTGCGCGGCTTCGACATCCGTTCCGGCACGCCCTACACGTTTATTCCGACGCGGGTGAACTTCAACCTGACCAACCCGGACGGCAGCACGGTTCCACGTGACCCGACAAACAACAACCTGGGCAACATCCAGATCCCGTTGCCGATTTACCGCCTGGTCACGGTTGGCGGCGACACGTCGTTCACGACGAACCTCGAGTACCGGATTCCGATCATCTCGCAGGTGACGTTTGCGTTGTTCACCGACTTCAACCTGACGTTCAACATGCTGCAGTCACAATTGCAGCAGAGCGCCCTGGGTGCGTCTTCGCTTTCGAGCCCGCTGTACGGCTGCCCGGTCTTTACCAACGGAGCCTGCTCTGGCGGCAAGCAGGTCGCGTTCCCAAGGCAGTTGAACAACGCACCCGGTACCAACCTGGTTCCGCGCATGTCCAACGGTGCGGAGTTCCAGGTGATCCTGCCGATCGTCAACGCCCCGTTCAGGCTGTTCTACGCGTATAACCCGCTGCGTCTGTACGAGACGCTGCCGCAGCAGTTGGCCACCGACCCAGCCACCTTCCGCGGCTTCTTCCCGGACACCGGCGCAGGCCGCTACAGCTACGCTCAGGCCCTGCAGTTCTATGGCGCGGACTACATCCTGCGCGAGCCGCGTAAGACCATCCGGCTGTCCGTCAGCACAACGTTCTAAGCCACACTCAAACACAAGGAAAAGGCCAGGCTTCAAGCCTGGCCTTTTCTGTCTTGTGAATCGCGGTACTTCGCCGGTTACGTTTCGTTCTTGCAAGGGCGAAGGCAAAGCGAGTCCGTTATCCTGCGCACAACCGCCGTGCACAATCGAAGAACCTGCTAACCCAAAGTTCGTCATCCTGAGCGAAGCACGCAGTGCGTAGTCGAAGGACTACTCCGCTATGCTTCGGTCGAGATGACGAATGCTGATGCCGTTTGCCGTTGCCAGTGCCAATGCTAACCGGCTTTGTCGATGTCGACGTTCTAGTACTCGCGTGGGTACATGCGCGAGATGCGGTCGTGCCAGCCCAGGCCGTCCTCATCCATGCAGGCCCACACCCAGCCCAGACCGAGCGGAATGCCTGCCAGCAGAACCGCGAACATGCGACGGCGCATGCTGCTACGCGTGGGATTGTCGTCGGAAAAGGTGCACAGACCGATGCGCGCGTACCGCATGCCGGGCGTGGCATCGTTCAGCGAAAAGAACAGCATGTAGTACATGACGCCGAACAGAAACAGCGTGCCTGCCGCTGCGATGGCTGCGGCAAGTCCGCTCGGTAGTTCCGGCGAGGCATACGAAGCCACGGTCACAGCTGCCAGAAACCCGGCCAGGATGCAGCAGCCATCGACGGCAACAGCCATCAACCGCAGCGGTACCGGCGCGGTAAACACCGGCAGGGTCAGCGACGTCTGCGCATCCGGCTGTTCTGCAGCACGGGGTGCGTCCTGCGCGTCCAGGCGGATGGTGTGCCATTCCGGCAACACACTCGAAACCACTGGCTCAATGGATACGGAACTGGCTTCAACCTCAAAAATCCGCAACTGCGCGCGCTCGGGCGCAGCATCGGCTTCGTCCCGCAAGGGCCCCTCTGCCAGCCGGGGGCGTGCACGGCGGGCAGCAACCAGTTGCCGGGGAAATTCAATCAGGTTCGCAGGCAGGGCCACGGCGGGCTCCACCGGTTCTGGTGCGACATCGACCGATGGCCGCATGGAGAAGAAGGGGTCTGCGAAGCCCTGGCTGGCCGCAACTGCGGCTTGCAGCGAGGACGCGGCAATCAGCAGGGTCGGGGTGGGTATCGGCTCCGTGGCGGGCTGTTCGGCCTGAAGATGCAGCCGAGGCGAGGCGGCTTCCTCTGCCTGGACCATTGGCCGGGAAATTTCGGCCTGTTCCTGCGTCGTTTGCTGTTCGCCCCACTGCTCCAGCTCGGTAAGCAACTGGGTCTGCGCGGCGGCAACGGCTGCGGCGTTACGGCGCGCTACCTCGGCGGCTGCTTCGGCTTGGCGGATCGAAGCCTGCGCCTCTGCCTGTAAGAAATCGCGGTACGACATGCTCTCTGCGAAGCGGGCAGCAACAGAGTCCGCCACGCGTCGGCTCCTGCCTGGCGGCAACCCATCCATGGGCAGTGTTGGGTAGGAGTCGGCCACCCTGGGTCTGCGCTGGCGGTGTTCCGCCAAACGGCTGGCAACCTGCTGCTTCAGCGCACGTGCTTCCGCCTGCGAGACTAGGGAGGGTGGCAGCGGTTGCAAAGGAAGTGGGCTCGCAGTGCTCAAGTTGTGGACTCGCTTTCGTAGAATGGAACAGGCAGTGGCAAACAAACAGAGTTTCGAGCTTTTCTCAACATCCCTACAAGCGCGGAAGCTGTGCGTTCGGGGTTCTATGTTTCGCTCTATTTGCTGGTGTATCACGCTTGGCATGGCATCTGTTCCACACAGCGTGGGACAGCAGGTAACCAGTGTGGCACCTCCGCAGGCAACT
>JBPBPZ010000081.1:0-2920 GCA_050954525.1 Janthinobacterium lividum | reverse complement strand
GAGAACAGGCTCGAGCTTGTCGTGGTGAATCTGTGGCCCAATCGGCTTATTGGCGACGCCGGGCTGCCGCCGGGTGAGCGTTTCACAGAGACGAATGCGCACAAGTTCAACGCATCCACACCTCTCTACCCCTCTGGCCTCATTGGACCGGTGGTGCTTGAAACGGCGAAGTAGATCGAGCGGCGTGGCGAATCGCGGGGCGGGGGTCAGGCGTACGATCCGCCCGCGCCCGCGTTCCTTGCGGCGCGCTCCGCTGAAATCTTCTCCACGTAGCCGCACCTGCGAAGCTCAGCCAGTGGGTCCGCCGGCAGGCCGTGCGCTTCACGCCACGCCCGCACGGCAGGCCGCACGTCCGTCAGAAAAGCATCGCGAAAGAGTTCTTCTGCTTCCACCAGGGCGCAGCCATCCTGCAGCTCCGCGAGCCGCACCTGATCCACAAGAGCCGCACGCGCATACATCTCCTGCGCCGTTGCGACGGTCTGCACCATGGCTTCCATTTTGCCCTTCAGGTTGTGGCTCTGGTCGATCATGTAAGCAATGTCTGCGGCACCGCCACTGCTTGCATGCGCGTGGATTTCATGAAAAATGCGGAAGACCTGGTACGGATCGATGGATCCAAGCGTGAGGTCGTCGTCGGCATACTTGCGATCGTTGAAGTGAAAGCCGCCCAGCATGCCCAGATGCAGCAGCCATGCCACGATCTGCTCAATGTTGGTGCCGAGGGCATGGTGTCCTGTATCCACCAACACCACGGCCTGCGGTCCCGCTGCCCTAGCCAGCGTATAAGCCATGCCCCAGTCTGCTATGTCGGTATGGTAGAAGGCCGGCTCAAACGGCTTGTACTCGACCAACAGGCGCTGTTCCGGTGCAAGCTCCTCGTGCGTCTTCGACAGTGCCTCACCTAACCAGTCGATGCGCCGCGCGATGCTCTGCGTGCCGGGGTAGTTCGAGCCATCGGATAGCCACAACGAAATGTCCTGTGACCCAAGTGCCTTCGCAATGCGCACCGACGTAAGCATGTGCTCCGTCGCCTTTGCCCGAACACCCGCGTCAGGATTGCACAGGGAGCCGTACTTGTACTCCTGCTCCTGAAAGAGGTTCGGGTTGATGGAACCGGCGCGCACGCCGTACTGCTGTTCAAGCTGCCTGATCTCGGCCACCGATGCCTCGGCTTCCGGCAAATCCCACAGCACGTGCAGCGCAACTGTCGGTGCAATGCCCGTCAGCCGGTTCACCTCGCCAGCGTCTGCAAACTTCTCCGCAATACAAGTCGCAGCGCCTGGCTGTATGAACTTTCCGAAACGAGTGCCTGTGTTTGCGAAACCCCACGATGGCAGCTCGATGTGGAAGCTGTCCAACGCTGCGTCCAATCGATGCTGGGATGAATTGGAGTTCTCAAGCGATGTCATACGTCTCCGGTCTGTGTGGGCTGGACTGGCGGGCCAGCGGCGTCGCCCTGCATGTAAAAGACTTCCTGCATCATGGCGACCTGTTCATCCTGCCGCAGGTCCGGTACCGGTTCGAACAGGGGAGCCATCATGGCCTGCCAGCGGGCGTTCGCATCACTGGACCGCATTCGCTCCAGGAACGCGTCGAAGCTGTCGACATGCAGGTATAAAAAGATTTGTTGACCCCGGCGAAAGATAGAGTATTCACGCACGCCGGCCGCGCTCAGATCGCGCAGGAGATCATCCCACACGGCAAGGTGCCTGCGGTCGTATTCCGCCTCCATGCCGCTACCGATGCGTAATTGGAACGCGTAACGAGCCATGCCTACACGATCCTCAGAGATACCTTACCGGCACAGGCTTCCGCGAAGGCTTGTGGGCCGGTTACACAAGTGAACACGGCAACAGTAAGGCAGAGAAGGCAAATAATCACCTGCAAACCGCGTAAACACGCGCCGTTTCGCGGAGTGAAAAGCAGAAAGCTCCATCCTGGGCGAACAAGCGCGGGCCGTTTCACTGGAGCAGGCGTAGCATGATCCGGCGAACGGAAGGCCTTATTTCACAGTGTGGAATAAGCTAGTGGAAACTGTAGAGTAGGGAATCGGCCCCGCCGGATGCAATCAGACTGTCATTAGGGTATAGAGCGTCTACGTTTTCGGGGGTGATCATCTGGTGCCGCACAAAACTCGCTGGTGGAACGGCCTTGCCCTGCAGTTTGTCCAGCGCAAGTGCAATAACGGAGTCACCATAGCGTTCTGGGAAGAAGCCCACCGATCCGACAAGCCGCGATCCCTGCCGGCGCATTTCACGCCGCGCTTCAATGCTGCCGTTTTGTCCGACGGCCAGGCAGCTTTGCCCGCGGCCCGCCTCTTCAAACGCCTGCAGAGCGCCCAGACTGCTGGGGTCGTTTAGACCCGCAATCAGCACATGCTTTGACTTGTTGTGCTGCACGAAGCGGCGCATGACCTGCAGGCTGCTTTCAAAGCGGCCGTTGCCGTTCAGGAAGCGCACATGCGCATCAGGGATTTTTGGCAGAACCTCTCGAATGCCAGCGACGGCGCCGGTCAGACGCGACCGGGGCAGCGGACCTGCCATGGGTAGTTCCAGTAGAACCACTGCGTCGACTTGCCCTCTCCACTGCTGCAGAGCCGCATGCGCGAGTGCGTGACCGCCAAGAAGGCCCGCGCGATAGTTGTTCGCACCATAGTAGTCCGCGCCCGGATGAGGAATCTCGATGGCAATCACCGGGATGCCTGCGTCCATCAGCTTGGAGCCGACGATGGACGCGCTCTGCTCGTTGGTCTGGAACTCTATGACCAGGTCGACTCGCTCCCGTACGAACATTTCCGCGTTGCGCACCGCCACCGTGGGACTGTACCGGTTGCTCAATTCCAGGAGTTCGACACCCGCCACGTAAGCGCTGCTTCGAAGACTCTCCGAAACAAGCCTGGAAAAGGAGAACTCCTCACTTT
>JBPBPZ010000302.1:0-2930 GCA_050954525.1 Janthinobacterium lividum | reverse complement strand
GCGGTATGGCTTCTGCCCTTGCTGGTGACGACATGGATCCTCATCTCAAGCTTCGGAAGAACTATCGTGCTGCGCAGGGCGGATCCCGCGCTTTGTGCGCGTCCGGCCACACTGATCGGCCTGCAGACGATCCGCATGCTTGCACTTGGCGGCAGCTTTGTCCTTTGGTTTCGGCTTTTGGTCTGGAGCTCGCGCGTAGCAATTTCTGCACCCATGCATTCAGGAGCAGAGCCCAATCTGGTGCTTTACTGCGCGCTGGTTATCATCTTCACGCTTGTGCTGTTTGTGCTCTGGTCCATCGTAAGCTGGTACTTTTCCATCGCTCCTTTGCTTGCGATGCTGGAAGATCTTGGTGTAATGGCAAGCCTGCGTGCGTCAGCGCATATTGGCGCGCTCAAGAGCAAGCTGGTTGAAGTGAACCTCGTCATGGGCATCGTCAAGATAGCGCTGATTGTGCTCGCAATGGTGTTTTCCGCAACGCCGCTTCCATTCCAGAGTGTTACGACAGCTGGGTTTCTGGCATGGTGGTGGGCCGGAGTGACTCTACTCTATCTTCTTGGTTCCGACTTCTTCCACGTAGCTCGCCTGGTGGCGTATCTACGACTTTGGCGTCAGATCGCTGCAACAAAATAGTTCCGATCAGATCCCCCGAGTTGGCTCGAAGGATATATCGTTCAATCAGGAACTTAGGGAGGCATTTGCATGTCGTTTGCTTTGTACGGTTTGGGCTACCTGATTGTTATTGGTGGCGTGATTTATATCGCCCATCTCATGCATATTCCGCAGAACTGGATCATTGGAATTGCTGTTCTGTTGCTTGGTATCGGAATCGTGACTGGCGTACAGAGCACACGAGGCAAAGACCCGAATTAGACTGTTGAGGTGGATACATCAACTTCAACCATCGTTATTCTGGATTTCGGTTCGCAATACACACAGCTGATTGCTCGGCGCATACGTGAGTTCAACGTATTCTCCGTTGTGCTTCCATGCACGGCCTCGTTAGAACGCATTCGTGAGGTTAATCCGAAAGGAATTATCCTTTCTGGCGGACCTAGTTCGGTGTATGACAAGAATGCACCCGCCGCAGACCCGGCAATCCTGCATTTAGGACTGCCTTTGCTGGGCATCTGCTACGGGTTGCAATTCATCACGCATCATCTTGGCGGACTCGTCGCGAGTGCAGCGCAACGCGAGTATGGACATGCGCAGGTGCGCGTGGTGAAGCAGACCGCACTGTTCAGCGGTCTGCCTTCCACGCTCGACGTATGGATGTCGCATGGCGACCATGCAGTGGAACTTGCTCCTGGCTTTGACCTAATCGCCGAGACGGATAGTGCTATCGCCGGGATCGCCAGCGAAGACCGGAGAATGTGGGCGGTGCAGTTTCATCCCGAGGTGGCACATACGCGGCACGGGATGGAGCTTCTTCGCAACTTTGTCGTCGGCATCTGTGAATGTAAGCAGGACTGGACGCCAGAGCATTTCATCCAGACAACAGTGGAACGGGTGCGCGCCCAGGTTGGACCGGGATATGCGATCTGCGGGCTGAGCGGAGGCGTTGATTCCTCAGTAGCAGCCGTGCTGGTGGCTCGTGCCATCGGCGAGCGACTCACTTGCATCTTTGTGGACAACGGCGTGCTGCGCAAGGATGAATTTGCCAAGGTGCAGCAGACGATGCGAGAGCAGCTCGGATTGAAGGTTGTTGCGGTCGACGCTTCGGAGCGGTTTCTCGCAAAGCTGGCCGGAGTAACCGATCCGGAGCAGAAACGCAAGGCGATCGGTGGCGAGTTCATCGCAGTGTTCGACGACGAAGCGAAACGAATCTTTGAGGCAGAATTGAATACGCACGGGGCCGTCGGGGAAGAGGTCGCGTGGCTGGTGCAGGGTACGCTGTATCCGGATGTGATCGAAAGCTCGAGCGTCCATGGGCCGAGCCACACGATCAAGAGCCATCATAATGTGGGCGGTCTGCCAGAGGATATGAAGCTCAAGCTGATCGAACCGTTGCGCGACCTGTTCAAGGACGAGGTGCGGCGGATCGGTCGTGACCTCGGCATGCCGGAGGAGATCATCGAACGGCAGCCGTTTCCTGGACCAGGGCTGGCGGTTCGCATCCTGGGCGAGGTTACGGCAGAGCGCGTCGCAATGCTGCAGGAGGCGGACGCAATCGTGGTCGAAGAGATTAAGGCTGCGGGGCTTTACCGGAAGGTATGGCAAAGTTTTGCGGTTCTGCTCCCGGTGAAGTCGGTTGGCGTAATGGGGGATCAGCGAACGTATGCCAATGCGTGTGCGATTCGCGCGGTTGAAAGCGAAGACGGAATGACGGCAGACTGGGCGGCGCTTCCATACGAGGTGCTACGCAAGATCTCAAGCAGGATCGTAAGTGAGGTACGTGGCATCAATCGTGTGGTTTACGACATTACGTCGAAGCCACCAGGCACCATCGAGTGGGAATAGCATATTTGTAAAATAGAGAACGCCGCCCGATGATCTGGCGGCGTTCCTTTGTTTGAATGTCAGTTCCGGTACTGTTTAGAGTTCTTCCATGCTGTTGACACCATACTTCAGGTACCACGGGCTGGCGGCTTTCAGGGCTTCATTGACGTTCTGGATGTTTTCGACACCCTGCGTCTCAAGCCATTTCCGGAAAGGCTCCGCACCCTCCTTGGCATAGACAGCAATGCCATCTTTCCAAGTGGCGCGCCCACACAGGACGCCATTGAACTTCGTACCTGATTCAGCGGCGAGGCCAAGTGTCTCGATGAAGACAGGATTGGAGACACCGGCAGAAAGATAGATAAACGGCTTGTCGGTCTTGGCTTCGCAGTCGCGGAAGTGCTGCAGAGCTTCTGCGCGGGTGTATGCTTTCTCGCCTTTGTACGCGTGTGTTCCTTCCACGAAGCTCATCTCAATGGGAACTTCGACCT
>JBPBPZ010000330.1:0-2944 GCA_050954525.1 Janthinobacterium lividum | reverse complement strand
GCCTTTACGCTGGCGGCACGCGTGTCGCAGGACATCGGCAAATTTTCCAACGTGGGTGCCATCTACGTGCAGCGCACCCTGAACGGCAGCAGCAACCGCGTGGGCGGCATTGACTTCAACGCCCGCATCGACCAGCACTGGCAGCTTTCCGGCATGACGGTGGTCAGCTCCACGCACCAGCTTGATGGCAGCTACAGCGCCGGCCCAGCCACGCGGATACGGCTGTCCCGCTCGGGCCACAGCTTCTTTTTCAATGAGCAGTACCGCGACTTCAGCCAGGGCTACGAGGCAGACGCGGGCTTCGTTACAGTGCCGCAGGTTCGGCAATCAAACACGAACGCCAACTACCAGTGGTATCCCACGGGGCCGCTCGCGAAGCGCCTCGGCATCCAGTCCTACGGCGTAGAGACAAACCTGCGAGCGGCGTGGAACCGCAGGGGCGAACGCGTCTTTCGCTATTCCAATGACGACGTATTCGTCGCCCTGGCGCACAACACGATCATCGCGCCCATCTTTCAGGGGAACTCTGATTCGCTTGGACCGGCGGACTTCTCGGGCCTGGCGCGGCGGATTAACTTCTCCGAAAACAAGGGCGGCTTCGTTGTGCGGTCGTCGCCGAGGCCGCAGCTCTCCTTGAATATCGAGGCCTTTCACGGTGCCACGGTGAACTACAACCCCGTGGGCGACGCCAACCCGGCGCTGCTGAAGGAAGACACGGTAAGCGCGATGATTACGCTGCAGCCGATCAGTCCCCTGACCATCGACAACACCTACCTGCTGGACCGAACCACTGACGCGCATTCGGATGCACACGCCTACGAAAGCCAGACGTTCCGCACCAAGATCAACTACCAGTTCACACGTTCCTTTTCGCTGCGCGCCATCGTGGAGTATGACTCGGTCGGGCGCAACCCGCTGGTTAGTTCGCTGGAACGCACCAAGCAGGTTGGCACGCAGGTGCTGTTTACGTGGCTGCCGCACCCCGGAACCGCGGTTTACGCGGGCTACAACTCTGACCTGCAGAACCTGGACAGGACGCTTTGCACACGGTTGAACACCGGCCAGTGCGACAGCAACTACCCCGTGATGCCGCGCGCTTCGCAGTACCTTGGCGATGGTCGGGAGATCTTTGTAAAGGCCTCGTACCTTTTGCGCTTCTAGCAGAAGCGACATCGCTGCCTGCTTTCAGCTACACCAGGAAGCAGCATGGCAGGTTTTGTCGGCATCTCACCACGCAGGAGAATCAACATGAAAGCTCTTCCCTGGATCATTGCGGGCGTCGCGTTTGGCGCGGTCGCTTACTACATTGCCAACGCACCCGAACCGCAGTTCGCCGATCGGGATGTTGAAGATGCGGCAAACCAGAGCAATCTGTGGGGCGGCAAGCAGCGCGTCAAGGGCACAGGCGGCGACCTGCTGGGCAAGGCAAAGGAAGGCTTTGGCCGCGCTACCGGCAATGACAGCCTAGCGGCAGAGGGCGTTGGCGACCAGATCGTCGGCAACGTGAAGGATGCGGCGGGCAAGGTCGCTGGTGCGGTGGGCGATACCCTGCACGATCTGAACCGCTCGTAAGCGCTCTTCGCACACGCGAAAAGAGTGGGCCTGCAGAGATGCGGCCCATTTCTTTTTGCTCGGTCACAGCGCTACGGAGCGGGCACCATCACTGCGCCCTCGTCCACTTTTGGAATGCCGAAATGGCCGCTCAGGTGCAGCAGGTCGAGCGGCCGCAGAATGCACTCTACCGTGATGACGCTCATGTTGCGGTCGCCCCGGGTCAAGACCATTACGTTGTTGATGTTGCCGCCGTTGAAGTGCAGCCACAGGTCGGTAATGTTGGCACTTGCTTTGCCGCTGCCGTTGACCAGGTGCTTCCATCCCGCGCCGCGCAACTGTCCATCGATGGCCGCCAGGGCGCTCGTGTCATAGCGGGCAAAGTCATGGGCATGGTAGTTGCGCACCGTGACGCTGTTCAGGCCGGCAAGCACCCGCCGCGTCTCCGGGTCGCTGCCCGAGAAAAAGCCGTCTGCTGCCTGCAGCATGTTGCGATCGAAGGTGAACGCCGACTGCGAATAGCCGCTCCCGATCACTGCATCGAAGCTCAAGGGACCCGCCGTTGGAGCGGGCGGTGCCGCAACGTATGGAGGTGGCGGTGGACTGCTGCGTTCTACGGGCGCACCAAGCATCTGCGCAGATGCACCCGGCAGCAGACCTGCCCAGAACGCAGCGGTGAGCAGAAGAACGACGTGCTTTGACCTGGCTAAACTCATAAGCTGTTGGACCCACATTTCGGACCGGTGTAGCACAGTACGGCACACATTTTCATGCCGTTCCTTTCTGGCACCACCAACTTTGTGTGCCCTCGCGCCAGCGATTCCAGGCACCCCAATGCGCTATGATGATGCCCATGAAGCTGTTGCGCAAACGTCGCGCCATTTTGGAGAGCCTGGAAGACAGGCTGCAGAAAAGCCTCGCAAAACTTCCAGTACCGCCGGAGGTTGACACCTCCCTGGGCCGTGGAACCCTGGACAGGATCGCCGTAACCGCAGCCTGGGTTGCGGGTGGCCTGGGAGTCATTGCCCTTGGACTGATCGCAGGCCGCGAATTACGTGGTCGCTACAAGTTCAATCGCCGCACGCCGTACGACTACTACGCGCATTCTGGCGATCGTTCCCCTGACCTGGACTACAGCGTCGGCATCTAGCAGGCGGTTGACTACAGCGCCTGCCCGGAACACCGTCTGCACCCTATTGATCCATGCACCTTTTCAGGAGCCTATGAGCGCCCAGACTATCGCCTTCCTGTTTCCTGGACAGGGTTCCCAATCCGTCGGCATGGGCCGCGACCTCGCAGAGAACTTTCCGGCGGCCAAGGCCGTCTTCGATGAGGCAGACGAAGTCCTTGGCTATAGCCTTTCGCAGCTGTGCTTCGAAGGGCCGGAAGACCG
>JBPBPZ010000275.1:0-2969 GCA_050954525.1 Janthinobacterium lividum | reverse complement strand
AAGAGGATTCGGAATACCGCGGCAGGGTAGGGTGATACGGGTTTGAAGAAATAAGAAGCCACTGAGGCTCTCAGACTGTTCACCGTCATTGCAGATCCTCTGGTCCAACCACTAATTGCGAAAGTACAGTCGGTCGGGCTGCGGAATCCTCTCCAAGAGAACCTGTCCCCGGATGGATCGGGGATTCGAACTTGACCAGGACCACCCTCACCGGGGGATCTGTCGGATCGAAACGTTGGCGCGCAACGGCTTTTTCAACATCCGGCCAGAGGCCTGAACATTCGTTGCATAAAACACTTTCCACGAACTTTCGATAGCGCTCTTTGGCGTAACGCTCCCTCAGCGATAGCCTCTCCATGCGCGGGAACTGATACAACTCGTACTTTCCGGACTTTGTTATTACGATCGCCTGAAGAAACTGCTCTGAAGATTTCGGATTTGGAGCGAATGTATCCCATGTGTCACTCATGCCTAGACACCGCATATATGGGGCAATGAGATCGCGTAATGAACCTGCTGGTGGGAAATTATTTGGAATGGCGAATAGAAGCAGCGCCCCGATGTGAAAGCTAATAAACCCAATAATGAGTTGTGTTTTGAACTGAGATCGGCTGATCGCTCCCCCTTTTAGACCTGAGTTAAGCCGCGAGGCGTATTTGCTTATGAGGTTCAAACTCTTAGGTGCGGAGGAGTTCCGCGGTTCGCTCCAAGAGACCGGGTAGGGTGTTGTAGCTCGCGTAGATCATGCTCAGCTGGCCACCGTAGGTAGACACACCGATGGATTGTTGCCCTTCGAACTGCTGCAGGGTGTTCGGCCCCAAGACGGTCTCGAGACGCAACGTACCGGACGCGATGACAAAGTTCAGCACTCGGAGATTGCTTATCATTACTTCGTAGGCCGGCGAGAACGCGACCAGACGAGGTAGTACATCGGTGTCGTCCTCTACCTGCATCAACGCTCCCAAAGCCCTGGTCGCTGTCAACAGCGCAGCGTCTGTCGTGGAGGCAGCAAGTACCTCTTGCATCTTCACCGCGAGGCGCCATAGATTCGTGTCTTCCGTGACTTCGCAAGCATGACCAAACGCAGTGATCGCGAGGCAGAACTCGTCGTGCAGACCTAGTCGGCTGCGAAGGTCAACCGGCGTCGCGATGCGCACCGGTGCTTCCCGCCATCCGCTGCAATACTGACGCCCTGCCAACACGATGGCCGCGCTGATTGCCGCGTGAACAGACACGCTCTGTTCCCGTGCGCGTTTCTGCAAGGCACTGGTTTCGTCCTTGCTCAGCGACACCGTGAGCACTTCGGGCAGAGGTATCGTACCCTGCAGGGGAAGCCGGCCAGGACCGGGCGAGGGTTGCGGCACGTCCAAGGGTTGAAGACCTGGTTTCCGCTCCTGCCACAACGAGTCGATCGGGGCGGGGACGTAGGCAGACTGCAAAGGCAAGGTCTGCCCGTTCACGATGTTGATGGCATCCCGTATGAGGTAAGCGATCCCCATTGCGTCCGAAATGGAATGGTGGCAGGTAATTACCAGGTCTGTCCTGGCACCGCCCCTGAGCACGTGGACGCGGATCAGAGGGCACGCTTCTGCTTCGAAGGCGGTTCGCAACTGCTCCGCGTAGCACTGGCGCCAATCAGCCTCGTTGGCCCACGGCAAAAAGGTGACCGGGATAGGTGCCGCCGGAGTCTCGACAAACGCCAGTCTTCCTTGCGGGTCCTTGCGTATGGCAGATCTCAACAGGATATGTCTCTCCTGGAGCAGCTCGAACGCTTGTAACCACTGATCATCTTCAGCTGCATTTTGGATGGCCGCTGCCAATACAAAGTGAGTCGGTACTTGCCGATTCAAAGTGGCGAAATAAGATTCCCACGAGTCTAAAAGGCGGATCATACTAGTTTCCTTATTGCTGGGCGTCAGTAGCCGCCCGCTTGGTGGATGTGCGTGTGAATTCCTATAAAGGATCAGTTGTTACAGGCTGCTGGACGGACGCGCAGTGGTGGTTAGCCTAATGACCTTCATCCCGTTGTGAGATCAAAAGTCGCGGTGGCCGCCGCCGCCTTTGCTCTCGATGTCTCGCGCGAAGCCATAGGTTTCTTCCACCAGGTGTTTCTTGATCCAGTGATTAGCACCTATGAAGACTCCACCGAGACGGGCCCATAATGGATTACGCACCTCAACGGTGCAGCGAAAGCGGGTTTTGTCTTCGGACAAGGGAAACGCCTCCATCTCCCACCGAACCCATAAGTGAAATGGCAACAGATGTAGCAGGTAAGCACGGCTCCGTGGGGACAGTAGTCGAACGTGAAGTGGTTCAAGAAGTTCGGTCTTATAGTGCTGTATCAGGAGATTGCCACCAATCGATTCGACGTTGACCATGCCTAGGAACTGGGTACCTCGACCCGTTCCCACTGCTCTATGAGCCTTGGCGCATGCCTGGTAGTCTCCCTCGGAGAGATTGAACAACCACTGGTCCAGCCGAATGGCGCTGCTGGGAAGGTCTATAACCGTTTCATGTGAGAAAACCATCTATCCTCCGACTTCGAACCTGACCTGAGTTGCTACCGCGTACGATGTGACCATCGTTCACATAGCAGTTAGACGCACCTGTATACGTGAGGATTCAGCCTTGCCCAAGACTTCCGACACCTATCACCATGGAGATCTGAAGACAGCCATGATCAAGGCTGCACTGGACCTTGTTCGTGAGAAGGGTCCTCGCGGATTCACGTTGAACGAGGCTTCCCGTGTGGCAGGCGTCAGTAAAAGCGCACCCTATAGGCACTTCAGGGACAAGGATGCTCTGCTGGCCGAGATCGCCCTAATAGGTACTCGTCTGTTGGAAAGCGAGCTCCGAGCCGCTTCTAGCCGCCGGGGAACGCCCCGCGAGAAACTCCTTTCTGCCCTCTTGGGGTACATAGAATTCGCCCAGAACCATCCGGACTACTTCGCGGTGATGTTTCAGTCGGG
>JBPBPZ010000020.1:0-2970 GCA_050954525.1 Janthinobacterium lividum | reverse complement strand
CGAACGCCGTCCTGATTGCCTGCAGCGTCTCACTTCTTATCTTCGAGATCGTACGCTACCCCGTACAGAGCCGTAAGCCGCACTTCGCGAGCGCCGCCCCGGCGTTGATTGAGCCTGCTAAAGCTTTGTTGCATGGACGCGATCCCTACTCTGTCCAACTGGACGAGAATACCCCCGTAAGCCCTGGACCGGGGTGGATCCTGCTTTTGGCCCCACTCACTTTGAGTGGCGGTGTGATGCTAGTCACCCCACTTGCTGCAGTATCGTGCGCGATGTTGTTGCGGAAATCTTCCCCGGTGGAATCCGTGCTGTTCTTGCCTCTTCTTCTGATGCAGCCAGACCTGTTATCCCAAACCTCACAAGGCCACGACTTATTCGCAGTGCCACTATGCTTTGCGATCATCTGTTTGCTTCTCGATCGGTTCTGGACTCACGGCATAGGTCTTCTCGCGATCGCCGTCTTTGCTGGCCTGCTAGCAACTTCGAGAATTCCGATGGTTGTCCTTCCCTTAATTGCCGGGCTTGGACTATCCAAGCGATCGAGGTCAGCCGGCATTACCTTCACGCTGGTGTCAACAGGTATAGCGACGCTTCTGCCTGGAATCTTCTACATTTGGGCTTCGCACGACCACGTTTACTATCAACCATTGCACTTGTTTTTTCGAGCCGCCGGCTCTGGTTTTGGATTCGTGGCTACGGGCGCGTTCTTGGCGTCTTCCGCTGCTATTTGGATCTACATCACGATGCGCGACAAGCTAGCCGATTGGGTGCTTGGAGGTGCGGTGATTTTGATCGCGGCATTCGGGCCGATAGGACTTGGAGAGATCAGAAAAGGCGAGATGGAGGGTTGCAACTACGTTTCTTTCGCCGCTTCACTCTTGATTGCTTACATCTGCCTCAGGAGCGACACGGCAGGCGTTCCATTGTCGGTTGCAGGTGCCGAACTCGAACCTATCGAGATTGCCCTTTGAGCTTCTGGTACTGGTCTCGGTTGAGCACGAGGTACAGTCCACCGCGTCCGTTCTCGATGCCGTAGTCCAGGGCCCGTTGGTCCTCGAGCGTCTTGAGGGCGCCAGCACGCTCCGCCATAGCCCGGATCTTGTCGGCGGAAGCGAAGCACTTCGGCCGGCAGACCGCTTTGGTCAGACCGTCTTCGATGAAGTTCACCACCCAGCCCTTATGCAGGTGGAACTGCATGTAGACCTTGTAGATGGTGGGTCCTGCACACTTCTCGCAGAGGAGTCCCCCCCAGCCGGGCGTAGCACCAGGGCCGATGAACGCCTTACAGCTAGAGCACATCCGCCCCTCGTCTTGCATACGTGCATGCACTCGACGGCCTCGCATGGTTGCAGTTTAGGCGAAGATAAGGCGAATATCCTGCGCTAGTTGTGGAAGCCTCAAGCAACGCTAGATCTTGCGGTGCAGGCAATGCGATTACCGGTATCCGCACCTTGTACGTGGCTCGAAGGCACTCAGTGTAGGCTGGTGCCTCGAGAGGAAGGACATGCCAAGAAAGATCATTGAGACTAGAGCATCAACGAAACGTCCGAGCGCAAAGGAGCACGAGATACCGGAAGTTCCTCCAGAAATTATGACGGCCCAGGAGGTCGCCGCATATCTCCGCGTATCGCTGCCCACGGTTATGAGACAAGCGAAAGCAGGGGAGCTGCCGGGTAAGCAGCTGGGATCGATATGGCGCTTTTCCCGGAAAGTCATTCAGAAGATGATGACCCAGGAGTGAGGAGCGCCAATGGAAAACACGAGAACACCGCCTTGCTGGTCTATTTCGTTCACGGAAGAAGAGAAGATCGACATCGCCAACGCGGCCGGCAGGCATGGCAAAGGCGTTTCGGACTGGGTAAGAGAGATCGTTCTAAACGAAACTGCACGTTCGAAGCGTTTAGCTGACCAGGCAGAATGGCATGCCACCTACTTCGCTTTCCTTGAGAGTGAGCGTGAACGAAAGAAAGATCCAGCCGTGCAGGCCAGAAAACGAGAAGTAGAAGATTGGAGAAAACGTTCTGCTGGGCAGCAGGTGATGCGCACCGGCGAGGTCGCGAAGCTCCTCAGAATCAGCAATCCATCCGTCTTGAAGCTTTACAAGAACGGAACGATTCGAGCTTTCAACAGCGGGGGCGTTGCATGGTTCTGCACACGCAAAGACATCGATGCGCTCTTTGGTTCCTAAGAGAGCCAAGGTCGGGCGTCCTGTTGAACCTCATGCGGGAGGGCACGAAGGGGTTGATAGGTTGCGAGTTGCAAGCAGATTCTTGGCCAAACCTTTTTTCATCGCTTCTCAGCTATGAGAGCCTTTTCGATTGCATCGACCGCGAGCGCATGCATAGACGTGTGCTTGTCGAATGCCCATTGTCGGATGCGCAGGTATTGCGACCGCTCCAGTCGAAGGGACAAGTAGCCGATTCCTTCGTCTTGATCTGCTGGAGCCTCAACGGATTTCGCTTTCTTTGTCATCCAATCCTCCGAAGGAAAGTGTATCACTGCACAGATGATTCAACTGATAAGTTGACAAATTTATGAGTGAGTGTGTCATAGTGGACGACAGATGTTCCCTGCGTCACTGAACGGCCTTCTCCTTGGTTCTGAGTTTGTGAAACACAAACGCCCCGAACGAGTGCTTGCAACACCCGCTCGAGGCTAACCAGCAAGTTCGTCAAAGGAACTCACATGGCTACTCAGCAGCATAGCAACCCTCAGCCCTCCGTCCAATCCTTTCCGTGGCTACGCGGCTCCAGCCCAGCCACATCCAGTCGCGCCCTTCACGAGTTGTTCCGGCGCGAACAGACTGAATGCGGCCGCGAAGCTCTGTGCAATGAAATTGGTGAACTCTCAGACTCGGAGATCTTTTGGGATCTTCTGCAATCGTTCAACGGCTGCATGGACAAGCACCCGAGGTCGGCGCCGGCGCGCGAGGAGGCCGTAATCGCGCTGTGTGGCCGGATGTACCTCGCA
>JBPBPZ010000307.1:0-2984 GCA_050954525.1 Janthinobacterium lividum | reverse complement strand
ACCCGTGATCTCACGCAGGTATTCATTCACATCGGACGAATCGATGTGGTGACGATTGCCATCGTGATCGACGAATTGAAATAACTCCTGGCCGGGCAGATCTGAAACCTGCTTCAAGATCTTCGCCAATCGACGATCCTGCAGGTTGATGGTGTGGTGTACGCGGCTCTTGCCCTGGAAATCGAAGGTGATCTTTGTCCCGCTCACTTCGACATGCTTGTGCAGCATGGTGGTCAGGCCATAGGACTTGTTCTCGCGCGCGTACTCCTCGTTGCCCACGCGAATGTGAGTCTCCTCCATCAATCGAATCACGGTCGCAAGCACCTTTTGCCGGGGCAAGCCATGCATCGCCAGGTCATGCTCGACCCGTTTCCGGATCAGCGGCAAGGCCGACGCGAAGTGTGCCATGCGTTCATACTTGGTCTCGTCGCGAACCTCGCGCCAGTGCGGATGGTAGCGGCTCTGCTTGCGTCCGCGTACGTCGCGCCCCGTGCATTGCAGGTGGCCTTTCGGGTGCGTTGTGATCCAAACATCGGACCATGCGGGTGGGATCACCAGCGACTTGATGCGGCCAAGTGTTTCTGCGTCACGGACGACCTTGCCGTCAGGCCCTACAAACCGAACAGTCTCGCCACGCTTTTCGCGACGGATGCCGGGTTGCCTATCGGTGACGTAACGCAGACCCGCAGCACGGGCCACTGCCGCTGGATCTGCGATGTTGGCAGGAAGTTCCTGCGCCTTCGACGTCTGGGCTGACTTCCCCGTCTTGCCTGTGCGGGATTTCATCTCACCTATGGGATGCAGCGGAACACTTTCCGATGGAAGCAAGTGTGCCCGCTGAAAGCCAGGCGGGGATGTTTTCGTATGATGGCGGTATCCCCTTCTGCAAAGGCTGTGCATGCGCGAATCCGTGGAGCGCTACTTCGACTTCGCCGGCCTTCAAACCACCTGGCGCATCGAGATCCTGGCGGGCCTGACCACGTTCCTGACCATGGCCTACATCATCTTCGTGAACCCGGCCATCCTGTCGAAGACGGGTATGCCCATTGCCGCGGTGACGGCTGCCACGTGCCTGTGTGCGGCGTTCGGTTCCATCCTGATGGGTGTGCTGGCGCGCTACCCCCTGGCGCTGGCGCCTGGCATGGGCCTGAACGCGTACTTTACCTATACCGTCTGCCTAAAGATGCACATCCCGTGGCAAACGGCCCTGGGCGCGGTGTTCCTGTCAGGAGTGATTTTTCTGCTGCTGACGTTTGGTGGTGTGCGCCAGCTGCTGGTAGAGGCCATTCCGCGCGAACTGCACAGCTCTGTTGCCGGGGGCGTCGGCCTCTTTATTGCGTTCATCGGCCTGTTGGAATCGGGCATTGTGGTCCGTGACCCGGACACCGTAGTGGCGCTGGGCAACCTGCGCGCACCCGGCACGGCGCTGGCACTTTTCGGCCTGCTGCTGATCGCCGTGTTGCAGATCCTGAAAGTCCGCGCGTCGCTTCTGATCGGCATCGCAGGCACGCTGCTGACTGGCTACGTCTTCGGCCAGGTGCACTGGGCACCCCAGACATTTGCATTTCACGAGCTGACATCGACCGCTTTCCGGCTCGACATCCGCGGAGCCCTGCACACGGGTGCCCTGGAGATTATCTTCGTCTTCCTGTTTGTTGACCTGTTCGACAACGTGGGAACGCTGGTCGCGGTAACAAAAAAGGCGGGGCTGATGCAGCCCGATGGTCACATTCCGCGGCTGTCGAGCATCTTTTTTGCGGACGCAACAGCGACCGTTGTCGGTTCGCTGACCGGTACCAGCACCGTGTGCTCGTACATTGAGTCGTCCGCAGGCGTCGCTGCAGGTGGACGCACCGGCGTACCCGCCATCGTCACAGGCCTGTGCTTTCTGGGTGCGCTGTTCGTCGCCCCGTGGGTTGGGCCTATCCCTGGGTCGGCCACCGCCCCAGCCTTGATCATCGTGGGCGCACTGATGCTTGGCTCGATTGCAGACGTGGACTGGGCAGATCCCCTGGTGGCGATTCCGGCGTTCCTGACGCTGGTGATGATCCCGCTGACCTACTCCATCGCGAACGGGCTTGGTATCGGCATCACTAGCTTTGCGCTGCTGCGGCTGTTCAGCGGCAAGGCCTCGCGTCAGGATTGGCTGCTGTTTGTGCTGGCCGCCCTGTTCATTGCACGCTTCGCGTTCCTGGCGCGCAGTTAACCTACTTCACTGTCTGCTTGCGATCCCACTCGACGATCTGCTTCAGCGTTTCGTAAGGTACCCCGCCAAGCGGCATAAGGTGTCCATTCACTGCCAGCATGGGCGTCTGGTCCACGCCAATCTGTTCTGCCAGCTTGCTCTCGGCATCTACCTTTGCCTTGGTCGCCGGTGTGGTGGAGCACGCCGCGATGGACGCAGGCGAAGCTCCAGCCTTGGTCACTGCGTTATCCAGCGTTTGCTGCGCTAACTGCGGTGTCAGCGACTCCTGGTGATCGAACACGTCGTGCATGTAGGTGTAGAAGGCCGCATCACCCTTGGCCGCCGCAACGCAGTCGCCGTAAGCCGCTGCCTGAAACGCGAACGGGTGGATCTCTGTCAGCGGATAGTTCTGGTACACGATGCGGGCGTCCGGAAAGTCGCGGTGGAGGTTTTCCATGACCGGCGCGGCTTCCTTGCAGTGCGGGCACTGCAGGTCAGAAAACTCGACCAGCAGAAAGTTCTTCGAAGCGCTGCCCTGCGCCGGCCCGTTGGCCTTTTGCGCCAGCAGCTTTGCCGTGTCGTCGAAAGGATGAAGGCCGAACGCGAACACGGTGTCAGCGATGGCGAACTTGCCGTCGGGCGTGACGAAGAAGCGGACAGACTCGACCTTGTTGCCCTGACTCTTGTCTGCAACGAAAATCGTCACCTTGCTGACACCCGGAGCCTGGGTTTTCTGAATGGCTGCCACACGCCAGGAGCGGTTCGCGTCGTATCCCCAAATTGCTTTCAGGAACCCATC
>JBPBPZ010000356.1:0-2989 GCA_050954525.1 Janthinobacterium lividum | reverse complement strand
AAGTGCTGTACAGCTTCATCTGCTGCCCGCTGGAACAGAGGGGATCGCGTGACTGAACATCCCTTGTGCAGAGCGATGTCTGGAACGTTTTGATGACCGGTAGCAGCGATCAAATGCAGGGCGGTAGTATGTCGGCTCCAAGGCATACAGGTGGCGCGTAAGGGCGTACCGTAAAGGAACAGTTTAGGGTCCGAAGTTGTGATCAGCGCGCCCTGCCGGGTGCTCCTTGCAGCCTGTTTTGCAAGGAGGGTTATGTCCTATACCGCGAACCGCCTGTTGGCCCGCTTGCCGTCCCCACTCTGCGAACTGATCCTGGAAGCATCCCGCGTTGTCGATCTACCTGTGCGGACCTCACTGAGTACCGCCGGTGAGGTGCCCACGTTCGCCTACCTGCTCACTCGTGGAGTCGCGTCCGTGGTGGTGGTGATGGCTGAGGGGGGATCGTCTGAAGTTGGAATGATTGGTAAGGAAGGCCTGGTGAATGTCTCGGCCCTGCTGGGTCCGGCTGCAAGCCAGTCCGACATCTTCATGCAGGTTGGGGGCTCTGGTCTCCGCGTTCCCATGAAGGTGGTACAACGCCTTTTTGAAGAATCTGCAGAGTTTCGCTTACCTATCCTGCAGTACGTACAGGCACAACTGACGGTAATTGCCCAGGTTTCGGCGTGCAACCGACTGCACGAAGCCGAGGCGAGACTTGCCCGATGGCTTCTAACTGCCTCATACCTTTCCCAGTCCGACACCATGGGGCTCACCCAGGAGTTCATGGCGCAGATGCTTGGAAGCCAAAGAACTACCGTTGCACTGGTGGCAGGTTCGCTTCAAAGGTCGGGCTTTATCGACTACAGCCGGGGCACGGTTCGCATTCTGGACGCGACGGGATTGGCCACCGTGGCGTGCGACTGTTATCGCGTCACTCAGAAGGCGCTCGCAGACCTGTACGTGTAACCCTGATGGCGTGGATTGTCGACGTTCTGTCGCATAGAGAGCAGACGGCTACAAATTAGTGTTCCAGAATGACACTGTTGACGTCCGGAGGCGGAACGTGTCCTCAGTCGGTGCAGGTCAAAGTAGGGTATTGCTGTTCGGGCATGAAGAGCCACTTCAGCTCTCCAGGAAGCTGCTACTTGCCAGGGCAGGCTACGATTGCCTGCTGGTCACGAATCTGGCAGAGTTCAAACGAGAAGTCCTTCGCACACCGGTGGGCCTGATCATCCTGTGCCAGACCGCCTCTCATGAAGAGTGCTCGGTTGCAATCAACTTTGCGGCAGAACACGCACGGTACGCACCCTTGCTGATCATGTTCGACTACAAACGACGTTGCGAATCTCAGCGGGAATACGTGTTGCTGGACTCCATGGCAGGACCTGAAGCCTTTCTGAAAACCACCATGCGCATGCTGCAGAAACCGCCCATCCAAGCGACTTACGCCAGCTAAACGCCCTTCTTTTGTGGCTCCCAGATGAACTTGTGCACCTGAAGGGACAGCCGCGCGGGCAGCCCATCCTCCAGCATCCAGTTCACCAGGTCGCGGGCATCCAGTTCCATATTGTCTGCCGTTCTAAAAGGCGATGGCTGCTGGATGAATGCAGGTGAAAGCAGGATGCCGCCAAGTGTTTTGCTCTGCACTTTAGCCGAAAGATGTTCGCGGATGAAGTCCCGGGCAAAGTCGTAATCGCGGCGGTCGCGCAGGACGAACTTGACTTCGTCTCGGACGGTAAGCGTCTCCAGGTTGCTCATGCGGAACGATCCAAACGCGGGTCCGCTGCCGGGGCATTTCACGTCCACAATCTTGTGCACGGCGGGCGGGACTTCGCCCAGGGGGCGTTCGCCGCTGGTCTCGATCATCAGCGTGTACCCGGCTTGTGGGTCGGAGAGTAGGCGATGCATCAGGGGCAGAAGCTCGCGCTCGTGCAGCATGGGCTCGCCGCCGGTGAACTCCACCAAGGTGCACGGTGCGAGAGCCTCGATCTGCTGAACGACTTCGTCTTCGGTAAAGGGCTGGCCGCCGGTAAAGGTGTAGGTTGAGTCGCACCACGCGCAGCGCAGGTTGCAACCGGCAAAGCGCACAAAAATGCACGGCATGCCGGTAAAGGATGACTCGCCCTGAACGGATTTGTAGAGTTCAATCAGTCGCATGGCCGCTACTCGTAGTACGTGGCCTGCGAGGTGTCCGTCTCGAAGATCGTGCTGGACTTCACGCGGACTCGCCCGCCGGTCACGTCCGACAGCTTTTCACTGGTTTTGTCGAAAAAGTACTTTGCAAGATTTTCGGCCGAAGGATTCAACGTTGTAAACGGCTCCAGATCGTTGATCATCTGGTGATCCAGATAGTTGACGACAGGCTTCAAAATCTCCTTCAACACCTTGAAGTCGAGGAGTAGACCGTTGCTCTCCAGTTCTTTGCCTGCCAAAGTCACAAGCACACGGTAGTTGTGGCCGTGCGGGTTTTCGCACTTGCCGTAGTACTCGCGCAGGTAGTGGCCGGAAGAAAAGTGGGCCTCGACGGTAACTTCAAACATGGGTCATCCTTGCGCGGACTGCGATGGTGGCCTGCAGGGCACGTCTTTCCAGTTTACGGGAGCTTGTCTCCGCTGGCAGGTGGCGAAGTCTTTGCCTGTTTCCGCAGGCGCTCACGTTCCTGCTGCTGCAGGTAGGCACGTCGAACACCGGCCTGCCCGCCCGGCGTTCGCCGATCGGCCTGCTCGAACATGGACTGCAGAACGCCAAGTAGTGCGACAAAGAGTGCAATCAGCAGCAGAATGATGCCGATGGTGCGCCACAGGCTGGCGTCGGCGGGCGCTCCAGGTTCGTGGGCCAGCCCTGTCAGGGCGACCACATAGGAAAGCGTGGCGAAGAAAAGCAGCGTTCCGGCGAGGATGTATAGGTTTCGGCTCAGCATGGCAGCTACCGGTTAAACGATGCCTGCGCCGTGGTCCTGCAGCGAGTCGGCAGCACCACGCAGCGCGGTCGCGAGAAGCGGCAGCGAAAA
>JBPBPZ010000009.1:0-3007 GCA_050954525.1 Janthinobacterium lividum | reverse complement strand
GGCAGCCGTAATTCTGAATGGCGTCGCCTTCTACGACCTCGCTGCCAAGGATGGAGGAACCGGTCTGTTCATACATGGCCACCATCTGCTTGATACACGAGACTTCTGAGTCCACGATGTCGTCGGGCAACAACACGGCAAAGGGTTCGTTCCCCACAAGCTCTTTCGCCATCAGAACGGCATGGCCAAGGCCCAGGGCTTCCGGCTGGCGCACGTAGCTGATTTTCGCGAGCCGGGTCACAGACTTTGCGATCTCAAGCAGGGCCGTTTTGCCGCGGCGTTCGAGCGAGGCTTCCAACTCGGGTGCACGGTCAAAATGGTCTTCCATTGTGCTTTTGCCGCGGCCCGTAACAATAATGATTTCCGTGCAGCCCGCTGCCACAGCCTCTTCTACGCCGTACTGAATCAGCGGCTTGTCGACCAGGGGCAACATCTCCTTGGGAGTGGCCTTGGTGGCGGGCAAAAAGCGTGTGCCCATACCGGCAGCGGGAAAAACAGCCTTGCGAATTTTCTGGGTCATGTCCAGTCCGTTGTTCTAATTTGATTCGGTGCTTACTGTGATCTGTGCCACGGCAGCCAGTCCGCTACAGCACAGGAGATGCATCGTGCAGCATAGCCTGCCTGCAGCGAACCGAGCTATGTGACTGGCCCCTTGCCTAGGCACAATGATAGTATCCAGTGTTCCAAAGGTTGTCCTTGCAAATGGCGCAAGCATTTAGCTAAACACCTTTAGCTCACAGATAAGTAATCTACTGTGCTGCCTTCTTTGCCGCAGCCCAACGCTTCTTCTGTGCAGCTGCGATCCTGGACCGCGCCTCCTCACTGAGGACACGCTTAGCAGCCTTTGCGGGCGCTTGCTTCGATCCCTTAGGATGACCTACGTTCTTTTTTGCAGGGGCTGTGGCTGCGCTGGAAAGCATTGCGCGCGCTTGCTGCAGCTTATTGATCTCTACGTCGAGAGCAGCCAGAATGGCATTATTGTTCATGCCTCAAGTGTAACTTCCATCCATCGTGCTTCTTGGCAGCAGTTGGCTCACGCTACGGTCGGCCCCCTGGGATGCGAGCTGACTTCTTCGATCAGCTCCGCAAAAATCGATCTGCACTGTGTTTCCTAGAACTCTGCCGCCGTATCTGTGTGGAAAGTGGGAAACACTTTGGGCGACTCTAAGGCGGGCTCCTAGCGTCTTTTCCATGGCTCGTTTCTTGATCTTGTCACTAGAAGTCGGAGGTGTGAAGCTCGCGGGAACTGATCCGGACACCATGCGCGATGAAGTGAATTACCGGTTCGGCGCGGTTTCCAAACCAGCGAATGATTGTTGTTGCGATGGCTTCCTTCGTGTAACCAATTGTTCGGTTGACCCCCCCCCGGCCTGGTGTAGGAGCATCATGGACTCGCCATTGCAAGTTGGTACGGGAAAGAATGACGGATGCACGGGGCAGGTGATCAGGAGAGCTGATTACCTCAACGCGGTTCCAGTGATGAGCGGTCATAATCTTTTGGCTATTGTGGATGTTTTCCAGAGTGGTCAGGGAAGACCTCTCCTCCAGCAATGCTTCCGACGGGAATCCAAGCTGCTGAGCAGCTCGGGCCATGACATCCGCTTCCACAAAGCGGTTGGCAGCGGCACCTCCACTTAAAAGAATGTATTTCGCCCGTCCGC
This sequence comes from Janthinobacterium lividum, assembly GCA_050954525.1. Classification (GTDB taxonomy): domain Bacteria; phylum Acidobacteriota; class Terriglobia; order Terriglobales; family Acidobacteriaceae; genus Terriglobus. The sequence continues at coordinate 1,346 of JBPBPZ010000009.1, read as the reverse complement.
GTTTTGTTTCGTTAACAGCTTCACTGACACGCCAGATCTCTGCTTGTGATGGAGATCCATCTGACTTCGCCGGCATGCCAAGGACAATGAGGACATCCACTGGACCCGTTCCAGCATTGCCTAGCGGGACGGTCTTATAGGTTGCCACAATCGCGAAGCCGACCATGACTGGCAAGGTGAGATAGAACCAACGAGTCTTCAGGTAGTATGCCCTTTATCGTTACTTGGCTTCTTCACGACCAGGCCGCCTCCACAGAGCTCATTATTGAGCCTTTCGGATGAAACCTGCATAGAAGTCTTCGTGCAGCGTAGCACTATCAGAGAAGTTGTGTTCGTTAGCACTATAGCCGCATCTCTCACCAGCGATCAGGGAACTGGTGGGTCTTCGCGTAGCCAGCAGTTCAACAAGGTCTCGCTCTTCACCCGGCCGGCCAGATCCTTCAAGAGCAGTTGGTTGAAGCTTGATGCTGCGTCGAGCAAAACAGAATGCCGCGCGGTTGAGCCTGATGGTTGGATGTGATGCTGGCAAGGCCTGGGCCAAACGCCTCTGGTTCGCTGAGGGAGGCGAGGGTACACCGTGTTGTTCACCCTCCGCTTGGGTCCTATACAGATCGCCAACGTCGACAATATATGTTTGTAATCTTACGCGGTCACTGACAGCGAAGGCGATGTCCTGCTCGGACCCGAGGTATCGTTCCGTCGTCTAAATGAACGAGTGCCCCAAAAGGAATTTGTTCTGTTCCAGATCGCCTCCGGCCTTGCGACAGAGTTTCGCGTAGGTGCGGCGGAGGGCGTGGGCGCCAAAGCGCTCGATGCCGATCCGCTTCGCCGCCTCGGCGACGACATCCCAGATGGCCCAAGCACTGAGGTTTTCGCCTACCCTGCCGACCTTGTTCAAGGACCGGAGCAGGGGACCGTCTTCGGTCTTCGCTACGACTTGCCAAGCGTTGCGCCTATCTTCACCCACACCAGTACAGCGACAGTACGGATGCGCCCTCCCTTGCCGCGGAGGTCCGCGATGACCCGGTTCTCCCGCTGCTGGATGTCTTCTATACATGAGATTGGAGGCTTCCTCGGCGGAATGCATGCGTTCCTATGCCTTGATGACCAGCTTGCGGATGGCGGAAAGGCGCACGTTCACCGTCGACGGTCAGGCCTTCCATCGAGGTCTGGTACCCCATGAGTATCGCCCGGGTGAGCGGCCGGCCGGCAGCCACGGCAAACAGCAAGTTCAGCGCCTTCGCGTAGTTGCGCCGGGAGTGGGTTGGCGTGCTCGATCTTTGTGCCGTTGGAAGAGTTAGTGTAGCGCAGCTATTTCTGAGTTCAGATAGCCGCCGTCGGGGGTG
>JBPBPZ010000162.1:0-3032 GCA_050954525.1 Janthinobacterium lividum | reverse complement strand
CCGTGTATTACAGAAACCGAGTCTCGCAAGAATATTCTTGAAAAGCCGGGCTACAAGGAATGGGCAACCGAGCAGATGATTCCGCGCGGGCGATGGAACCAGCCGGAAGATCTGGTGGGTGCTGTGCTGTTCCTGGCAAGCCCGTTTGCCGACATGATCGTCGGCCAGACGCTGCTGGTTGACGGTGGCTGGACCATTCACTAATCAGTAGTGAGCATTCTTATTCAACGAAAAGGAAGTGTATGAAGCTTGCGGGACAGATCGCCCTTGTAACCGGGGCTGGCCAGGGCATCGGCAGAGGCATTGTGGAAGTGTTCGCGCAGGAAGGCGCGGACGTAGTGATCAACGATCTAAAGGCAGACGAACGCTGTGAGGAACTGGCTGCCCTCGTACGCGGGATGGGCCGCCGCGCCGTGGTGGTGCAGGGCGACGTCAGCAAACGCGAAGATGTGAACCGCATCTTTGCGGCGGCCCAAGAGCTTGGCCCTGTCGATGTGCTGGTAAACAATGCTGGAATCGAAACCATCATCCCGTTCCTGGAACTCACGGATGAGCAGTGGCAGGCTGTGACTGACGTTAACCTCAAAAGCCAGTGGATGTGTGCACAAGCCTTCTGCAAGCAGGCCATCCAAGCAGGCCGCAAGGGCGCGGTGATCAACATCGGTTCTATCCAGGCCGCGCGGGTACTGCCGGGCCGCACGCACTACGCTCCTAGCAAGCTGGCTATTGAGTCGTTGACACGCAACATCTCTGCGGAGGTCGGTCAGCACGGCATCCGCGTTAACTGCGTGCATCCAGGGTTGATCGACACACCCATGATCCGCTGGGTGCTTGAAAGTCCTGACATCCTGCCGGCGGTAGTAGGACAGATTTCGCTCGGACGCCCCGGCCTGCCCGAGGAAGTGGGTAAGGCCGTCGCATTTCTTGCCTCAGACGATGCCAGCTACATCACTGGCCAGGCGATCTACGTGGATGGCGGCTGGGTGGGTAAGTAAGCCGACCTTCCATGCACTCCTACAAGATAGGACCAGGGGCTGGCATTTGCGCCAGCCCTTTCGCATGCGTGGGACCTGTGGTTCCGGAGTGCCTAAGACACGGCCGGGTAAACCCGTGAGGACGGCGCTGCCATTTCCTGGTTCATTTGTTTGTGCCTCAGGCTTGGCAGCGAGGCTGCCGCAATCTGCAGCAGAGCATAAGTATAGGAAAAGCGAAGACGGGTAAGAAATGAAGCCTTTTGCATGAGAGGAAGTCCTTCCGGTAAGGGAGAAAGACAAGCCGGGCGCGAACAGAGTGCGAAAGCCAGTATCGACTCTGTTACAGCATGGGATGGCACACTTGGGCGCTCGACCGCGTAAAGCTTAGCGGGAACAACAACAATAGCGTGCAGCATGCGTCATGGGGAGGAGCTTAGACCACCCGAAACGGCGCGTCAAGAATATAGCGGTTGCGAACTAACGCGAACCGCTTGCCTGCAGCGCCTGTGCTGCAATGGGGGCCAGGTTCGGGTCGCCGCTGCCCACCACCTTTGCCAGCAGCGGACCCGCTTCAGAACGCCGGCCCAGCTTCAGCAGCGCCATGGCCAGGCCAAGCTGCGCGTCGGTCTGGTTGGGCTGCAGTTGCAGGACGGCGGCGTACTCGGTTGCGGCAGCTTGCACCTCGCCCTGTGCGGCCAGTGCATCGCCGTAATCGTTGTGCATGGTTGCGGAGCGTGGCTCTAGTTGGGCCGCTGCCTTCAGCTCTGGCAGTGACGCGGGCACTGCACCGCGCAGGATCAGAAGCAGGCCCAGGCCGTGGTGTGCCTCGGCGTACTTTGGATCCTGCCGCAGAGCCTGCCGGTAAAGGAACTCCGCTTCTTCAAACTGCCGCCGACCGGTAAGCAGCGAAGCCAGGTTGCTGGCAGCTTCCATCAGCCGCGGTTGCAGGCGCAGGGCTTCGCGGAACGACACCTCCGCGGCCGCCTGCTCGTTTCTGCGCAGGTGCAGCAATCCCTGCAGGTTGTGCGCGTCAGCCCTTTCTGGGCTGGCCTGCAGCGCACGTTGCAGGGCCGTATCCGCTTCATCCAGCAGGCCTGCACGCATGCTGGCATTGGCTAACTCCGTCAGCAGAACGTCGTCATCAGGATGTGCGGCAACGCCTTTGCGCAAAAGGTCCAGGGCGCTGCTGGTCTGCCCGGTACCCAGCAGCGCGATCGGTAGTTCGCGCATGGCTGGCAGCAGGTCTGGCCTGCGCTGCAGCGCCTGCTCGTACCACTCCGCAGCAGAAGCATGATTGCCCCGGCGGTCATAAGCGCGGGCGATTTCCAGGTAGGGCTCAGCCGCGGCGGGCTTCTGTTGCCCAACCAGGTCCACCAGGTGCGACAGGCCATGTACACCATCCCCGTCGTCCACCTGTGCAATGGCCAGGTAGAGCTGCTGCTTTGCGCTGGGCTGTTTTGGCGCAGGATAGTAATAGGTGACCGGCATATTTACGGCCGATGACACTGCCTCGGAGATAGGAGCTAGCAGGTCTCCGAGCGGCTTGCGTCGCTGTATGTAGTGGTCCGTCAGGATCAGGTGGACCGCGCCCTGGGTACGCCGCTTGGGCATGTGGCAGGAGATGCAGTTCTCTTGTGCGGGCAGGGCGACGGTATGCTTCACGCCTGCATGGCACTTGTCACAGGTGGCAATGTAGCCCTTGATTGCCACTTCACCATGGGGCACGTCGTGCGGATTGTGGCAGGTAAGGCAGGTCATCTGCGTCTTCAGGTAGCAGGCGGATTTGCGCAGACCGTACGCCGCGTGCGCGTTTTGGAAGTCGTCTGCTTTGGGTACCCGGACACGCTCGAAGAAAGTCTTGTAATCGGTAAGTGCCTCACCGGGGCGATATGAAAACATGTCCCGCTCATAGGCCCGGATTTCTGCGGGCGCATGCGGGCTGCTGGTTTCCAGGTGGCATTGCATGCAGACATCCATCTGGCGCTCGCGGCTTAGCTTTGCAGGATTCACGATGGAGGCACGTATCGTTTCCATGTGTGCGCCGGTCGCGTTGGCTGC
>JBPBPZ010000339.1:0-3056 GCA_050954525.1 Janthinobacterium lividum | reverse complement strand
CCAGGATCGCGGTAAACACGCCGGCGCCAATGGAGAAGCAGACCAGTGCGTAAAGCTGGCCTTCCAGATCAGATTCCGGTGCCTTCCACGGCCGTAGACCGCTGATCATCAGAATGACAGCACTACCCACCACCGCCGCGCAGGGCAGAATGAAGTTTCTGCGGATGGAACGCAGCGAGGTGGCACGCCAAGCCAGTAGCGGTCCCACACCGGTAAGCACCAGCAGGAATAGTCCTATGGGAACGGCTACACGATTAAAGAAGGGCGCTCCCATCGTGACCTTAGAGCCCTGAACATATTCGCTGAGCACTGGAAACATCGTGCCAAACAGAACGGTGAAACAAGCGACCAGCAGAACGAGATTGTTGAAGAGAAACGAACTCTCTCGCGAAATGACAGATTGCAGCTTGTGTTCGCTTGCGAGGTGTTTGCTCTGGCGAAAGAACGTGAACAGGCACACGGCGAAGGTGATGCAAAGGAACGTGGTGAACCAGTTGCCAATGGAACTTTGAGCAAACGCGTGCACGCTGCTGACAATGCCAGACCGCGTGAGCAATGTACCCAGGATCGTCAGCATGAACGTGAGGAAGATCAGCCAGACGTTCCACTTCTTCATCATGCCGCGCTTTTCCTGCATCATGACCGAATGCAGGAAGGCGGTCGCAGTCAACCAAGGCAAGAAGGAGGCATTTTCAACCGGGTCCCATCCCCAGTAGCCGCCCCAACCCAACACGGCGTAAGCCCAGTGCATTCCAAGTGAAATGCCTACGGTCAGGAATAACCACGTAACCAGGGTCCAACGACGGGTGATCCGGATCCACTTTTCCCCCGGATACTTCATCATGAGCGCGCCAAGAGCAAAGGCGAACGGCACAGAAAAGCCCACATATCCCAGGTACAGCATGGGCGGATGGATCACCATCTCCGGGTACTGCAGGAGTGGGTTCAAGCCATTGCCATCGAGCGGAATAGCACCCTTCGTCAGTGAGAATGGCTCTGCAGCAAAGTTCAGCAGTGAAAGGAAAAACACCTGTGGCGCTGCCAGGATGGTCGAGGCATAGGCAAAAAGGCGAACATCTTCCCGGTGGCGAAGCCGCAGAACGAAGCCGTAGGCGGCCAGAAGAAAGGCCCACAGCAGCAGGGAGCCTTCCTGTCCACTCCACAGAGCGCTGAATTTGTACGCCGGGTGCAGGGCAATATTCGTGTGCTCCCGGATGTACTCCACGGAGAAGTCGTTCGTATACGAAGCCCAAACGAGCGCAAATGCAGCGGCCGCAACAGCGATGAAGCTAGCGACACCAGCTCGGCGTGCGGTTTCTCCGAGGCGATCTGGAGAAACACGCAACTGCAGGCCTCGAGCACTTGCAAACAGTGCGAAGCCCCCGGCCAGCAGCGTATATGCCGACAGGCACAGTGCCAGAAGAAGCGCAAAGGTGCCGAAAGTAGGCATGGGATGAGGCATGTGTCGTGCGCCCGCCTGACGCAACCGTATTCTCTCAGGACAGAGCAGCCATCGGCAAACGGCGCGGGTGGCGAGGGGCCGACTACCGCACAGTCGCGGTCCTGATCGCGCTAAGCCGCGGGTTCGGTGTCACTCTGCAGAGGTTTTACGAGACGATCAACAGAAGCTAAGAGATGGTCTGGCGGCAGGGGTTTCAGACGGAACACCACATTCATGCCCTCGTAGGCCTCCTCAGCTTCATCCATACCGCTGATGACGAGAACCGGAATGTTGGGATGGATCTTCCGAAGCTCCCGAACGAACTCTGAGCCGTTCATGCCCGGCATGACGTGATCCGTGATCACAAGGTCGATTTCGGCAGGGAACTCGCGCTGCTGAAACTGCTGCAGAGCGCGCTCCGGGTTCAGGGCCGGTATGACGAAGTAGCCGGCTCGTTTCAGAATCGTTTGCCGAGTCGCGGCCTGAACAGCATTGTCGTCAATAAGCAAAACAGTTGCCTGCATAAATCCTGCGGTTCTCCCTGACGCATAGTTCTTCAAAGCATCCAGATATCGTTTGAGCAATGTTGGATGCGCGACAGACGGCACGAGCAGCCTTTGAGGATTGAGGTTGATACCGCCGGGAATGCTCACATGAAGTAGCGTCAGCGCGAAAGGTGACCAGAAAGGTTGTGCATCGATAGCTGTTACCGCTACGCTGTGCAGGCGCATGTATCCATTTCCAGCGCATTGGAGCCCACTTGGCAGTCCATCTTCATGTGGTCGACTGGCTGATCATGGCCGTCTACCTTGTCTTCGTGCTCGGGATCGGGGTTGCGCTGAAGCGCTATATGCGCACCAGCAACGACTTCTTTCTGGCAGGCCGGTCCATCCCGGCGTGGGTCTGCGGGCTGGCTTTTCTTTCGGCGAACCTGGGCGCGCAGGAAGTAATCGGCATGGGTGCCTCCGGCGCGAAGTATGGCATGGCGACCAGCCACTTCTACTGGATCGGCGCAGTTCCGGCCATGGTGTTCGTCGGCATCTTTATGATGCCGTTCTACTACGGCTCCAAGGCACGTAGTGTGCCGGAGTACCTGCGGCTGCGCTTCGATGAGAAGACGCGCGCTCTGAATGCTGTTTCGTTTGGCATCATGACGCTATTTTCGTCCGGCATCTCCATGTACGCCATGGCGTTGCTAATTGACGCACTCGGGATCTTCAAGGGCATCGTTCCGGACGCCTATGTCTTTCACCTGTCGGTGCTGATCTCCGCTGTAATTGTCCTGGCATACATCTTCCTGGGTGGGCTTACCAGTGCGATTTACAACGAGGTGCTGCAGTTCTTTCTGATCGTGGCCGGCTTCTTTCCGCTGGTGTTCATTGGCCTCCACAACGTGGGCGGATGGCATGGCTTGCAAGCAAAGCTGCCCAGCGGTTTTACTCACTCCTGGCGCGGCATGGAACATGCGAACACCAACCCACTGGGGGTGGAGTGGTTCGGCCTGACCATGGGCCTCGGCTTTGTCTTGAGCTTCGGGTACTGGTGTACTGACTTTCTTGTGGTGCAGCGTGCCATGGCAGCCGACAGCGAGGAAAGTGCCCGCAAAGTGCCGCTC
>JBPBPZ010000215.1:0-3063 GCA_050954525.1 Janthinobacterium lividum | reverse complement strand
CGAGAGGCAGGGCTGCGCTTCTACGGAATGAAACCATTACCAGCCGGCGTTCGCTGTGGGACGCCGACCACATCCTACCCGTGGCTGAAGGCAGTGGCCAATGCGATCTCGATAACCTGCGAACCCTGTGCGTTGCCTGCCACCGTGAGGCAACGGAGAAGGCAGAACACGCTATCCAGCAAATTTTCTTTATCGAAGCGGGTGTTGGTTCAATGACCGCTACCTTGAGCGATGGGGCGGAGGTAGAAGTTGGCCTCTTTGGTTATGAATCGGTCATCGGCATCTCGGCCTTTATGGGAGTTCGCCGTAGCCTTAACGGCGTGTACATGCGGATGTCTGGAGCAGGCTACGCGTCGGCCGTCGACGACGCGGAAGCGGAGTTCCGCCGAGGTGAAGAGTTCCAGAGGTTGGCTCTTCGCTGCGTACAGATGCAACTGACCCAAGCAACACAGTCTGCCGCATGTTACGCCCAACATGATGTTGGACAGCGCATGGCAAGGTGGCTGCTGCTCTGTGCTGATCGTGCCGGCACCACGGAGCTAGTGTTCTCGCAGGATTTTCTCGCCATGATGCTTGGTGTGCAAAGAACATCCATCGCTATAGCCATGGGGCGTCTGAAGCGCAACGGTGTGATCGATTACTCGCGGTCGTACATACATCTACTCAAGATCCCTGAACTGGAGACCGAAGCATGCGAATGCTATCGCTTGCTCAAAAACCACTTGAACAACTATCTGCGCTTCGACATCGGGTTTGCTGTTTGATTTCCTTCAGAAGCTTTTTGCAATGCGGCGGCCCCGCGCCAACCGTCATCGCACAGCCCATCTTCCGTCACGCTGTAATTCGTCACACAGCTGGCAAACGCTTCACTCGTTTTATCTGAATCATCGCTCGTTCGTTCCGTTCGCCAGAACACGCAAGAAAGAGGATCTATGGATAACCAAGCGCACCTTGAACTGAACAGCGACGTTCCCGATCTGCAAGTGCAGCTGAGTCAATCGATCGAGCTACAAAAAGGAGCGGAACTGGATCTCAAGCGGGCTCAGACGGACTTCAGCTACCTCTTCGAGAAGAACCCGCTTCCCATGTGGAAATACGAATCTGGAAGCCACAACTTTGTTGATGTCAACCAGGCTGCGACTCGGCAATACGGTTACCAACGCGATGAGTTCCTGGCCATGCGACTGAAAGATATGTTGCCGGTAGAGTTATTGACGGAAGCAGCCGGAGGAACAAGGCCGAACACCCCATACCAACACTCATCCAGTTGGCACCATCCTCACAAGGACGGCAGCGTGCTGGAGGTGGATATCGTCAGCCACGCAATTATGGTCGATCGAAATCGACCCTGGACAGCTGGAAGATGCGCTGCTAAATATCGTTTTGAACGCAAGAGATGCGATGACCGGCGGCGGCCGCTTGAAGATCACCGCTCTGAATTCCACTATTTCACCAGAACAGCTTGACGAAGGCGAAGCGATCGCGCCGGGAAGATACGTCCTGCTCGCCATCAGCGACAATGGCGCAGGCATTCCGAAGAACATTCTTGAGCGAGTGCTGGAGCCCTTCTTCACCACAAAAGAAGTGGGAAAAGGAAACGGCCTCGGGCTTAGTCTGGTGTACGGCTTCGTAAGGCAGTCCGGTGGGCATGTTCGGCTGTCCAGCCAAATCGGCAGAGGCACCACTGTGCGACTTTATCTTCCCCAGACTGCCGAATCGGCGAAGACTGCTGTGCCGCCATTGCAACTACACGGCGATCGGGGACATGGGCAGGTCATACTTGTTGTGGAAGACGACCCGGGCATCCGCAAACTAATCTGCCGTTTGCTCACCATGATGGGCTATCGCCCGATAGAGGCCTCCGACGGCAACGTCGCCCTGCAGTTACTCCATGCGACGCCGTATGTAGACCTGCTGTTGACAGATATCACCATGCCCAATGGCATGGATGGCTTCCAACTGGCCAAACTGGCACACGAAACAACACCAGAACTGAAAATCGTATTTATGTCTGGGTTCATGAAAGACGCCCTTCCGACGCTGGGGCAGAAAGAAGGCACTATCCACCTCCTGCCCAAGCCATTCGGAAAAGCGGAATTAGCCAAAGCGGTCCTCCTGGCATTTGCAATCTGAAATCTCACTCCCTGCCGTATAAGCCTGCTACTAGGCAGAAGAACTTAGCAGTAAAGGCCACTCTGTACCTATGAACGCTTTCAAGGAACCATATGTCGTTGGAGCGGATCGACTGGATGGATCTGTGATCATTACGTTTGCAGACGGTAGATGTGGCCTCTACAGTTCGGCCCTTCTCTACACCACCCTCTCGCAAGCTCGTGAGCTATGCGATCTTGGGGCTGAAGATCCTGCTTTGCACGATGCAAGCAAAGCTTGAGCCGGCAACTTAGGAAAATTCTGTCTTTAATGTGCGGTACCGCTCACAAGTGTCGAGAGACATGCGCTTATTCTGACGTCACCCTCTTTTCCCAAGAAGGTTCTGGTCGAACAAGACAGGGCGTGCCCATTCAAGAGACGCGCCTATCTTGTTTCAATCGCTTGAGATCGGGCTACTGTTTACGGAGCCGCGATAACGCGCGAGAAGTCCGAAAAAATGGGGGTCACGCCTGGCGTGAACCCCTCTTCTCCCAAGTCTGTATAAGCTGTCGTCAGAATACTCAGGTTTCCCGGGTTGTTCGCTTACTAAGGATGTAGGTCCATGCCGACGGATGAAGATTGCTCTGTCCATGACTGCACTGTGCCCACGTGGTCCTGCTGGAGGGTGAGTGCTGCGCTGATTGCGGCCGCTTTCAGCCTGCGCAACTACCTTGATCCCAGACCACTTGTGGTGAGCAACAAGTTGCTGGACAACGAGAGCAGAGAAGCTGTTCTTCTGGATGCCTAAAGCTTCTGAAATGTGTACGCGGGCGGCTGTATAAGCCGCGGTTGAGGAGCGTCCAGCAAAAGTCGCTTCAGAAGCCTTGCGACACCTACCAAATAGCCATAGACATCTGCCTACCGGTTAGCATCGCTTTCGAATTCGGTCGAGTTCTCAAGGTGTCGCTTCAC
>JBPBPZ010000059.1:0-3067 GCA_050954525.1 Janthinobacterium lividum | reverse complement strand
CCGCTGATAACCGGCGGCAGAATCAGCTTTCTGGGCATCAGCCCCATCTCTGCGGCTGCGGGTATCTCGGCCCCGATCTTCGGTGTGCTGGTGGCGTTCGCCCTGTTATTCGGCGATGTAGAGTTCCTGCTGTTCTTTGTACTGCGTATCAAAGCCAAGTACATGGTCAGCCTGGGCGCGCTGCTGTATGTTGCAACGCTGCTGCGCGAGAAGGACAGCTTCTCTGCGCTGCTGGCGCTTAGCTGCGGCCTGATGGGCTTCCTATATGTTCGGCTGGCCCATCGCACAGGCCTGGCTACCGTGGCCACGGAACGCTATTTCGGCATGCGCAACAACTACTACCGCTGGAAGCGACGGCGCGCCGCCCGCAAGTTTGAGGTGTACATGCGCAAGCAGGATCGCGTGGTAAAGTTCGACCAGGATGGTCGCTACATAACACCGGAAGACGAAGCCCGCGACCCGAACGATCGGAAGTGGATGAATTGATGGAAGCGTGTGGGCGGTGTTACTCCACGGACGCCGGTGGCGCTGCGTCTCCTGCATAGTAGCTTCGCCGGGCACGTATTTCAGCCTGTGGGTACCCGGGAACGGTGACACGCAGTTCGTGCAGGCCACCCTCTGCGCCGCGTGGCACGGGAAAGCTCAACAAGTAGTAGTTGTGGACGCGATTGGTCAGCTTTCCCAGGCTTTGATCGAAGCCGTTGCGGTTGTGGAAGCTGAAGTAATCCCCGCCCGACAGCACGGCCAGCGACTTTGCCGTGTTCTTCTTCATGCCCTGCACGGCTGACATCAGCATGCTGATCGGATTGCCTCCAGCAAAATGCTTGAACACATCCATGGTCTCCTCTGTGCCCGGAGAGTATGCCACTGAGTCCACGACCGTGTTCGACCGGCCCAGTTGAGCGATGAGGTCCTTCTCCTTGACGGTTGATCCGTGGTCGCGCGCCTCACCGACCAGCAACACGGCGTGGCGGTTATGGGTGTCACGGTTCTCCAGGATGGAGCTGCTGTAGCTGACCGCATCGCGGGTGGCGGCACTGTCGTCCTCGCAGGGGCCCATGTGCGCCATGGCGTTGGCCACCTTATCCAGCGAACGCGTAAACGGCTGGATTAGTTCAGGGTGTCCGCCGTAGCGAACCAGGGCGACCTCATGCGGTGCGCCACCGACCATGGATTCGATCAGGTCAGGCAGGCCCTGCAGCTTTTCGTACTCCATCATGGCCATGCGCGAACATTGCACGGCCACCACCAGCGACAGGCCCAGATTGTCCGCGTCCTCGTCCAGCGTGACCGGCTGCGGCACGCCGTTGTCCGTGATCTGAAACTGGTCTGCCTTCAGGCCATAAAGGATTTCGCCCTTGATGCTGACTGTGGACGGCACCAGCACAAGCTTTGCCCCGGTCTGCAGGGTGTACGGCTGCTGCGCGCCTGAGACTTGCCCGGCCGGCTGGTCCGTACCACTACCCGCTTTGGGAGCGCCCTGCGCGGGGGAATGCTGCGCAAGTCCCAGCCCGATGACTACAGCAACGACGAACGATTGCGACTTCATCCTGCTATTGTGACCGTCATACACTTGGTTGGCCATACCCTGTCGAGGTAGACGCTTGAAACCGCTTTACGCCGCTCTTCTGCTCTTCGTCACGGCCAACTTCTCTCTCGCTGCACAACCCAACAGGAGTTCCGCCATTCCGCACTATCCCAAGCCCCACACAGTTGCACAGACAGACGATTACTTCGGCACAAAGGTCGCGGACCCCTATCGCTGGATGGAAGACCTGGACTCCCCCGACACCAAGGTCTGGGTAGATGCGGAAAATAAGATCACCGCAGAGTACTTCGCTCCGCTGACCGGCCGGGCGGCGCTGCATGCTCGCATGGTGAAGCTGGCAGATTATGAGCGGTTCAGCGCGCCTGAGGAGCAGGGCAAGCGGTACTTCTACTCGCGCAACAGTGGCCTGCAGAATCAGGCGGTCCTGTACTGGACGGAAGGCTTGCACGGCGATCCGCATGTGCTGATCGATCCAAACACCTACGCTGCCGACGGCACGGTCGCTCTGAACAGCATCTCCGTGACCACGGATGGAAAGCTGGCCGCGATTGCCATGGCAGAGGCCGGTAGCGACTGGCAGAAGATCATCGTCCGCGACGTCTCCTCAGGCAAGGACCTGCCCGACGTGGTGCAGTGGACCAAATTCGGTGGAGCGGCATGGCTGCATGATGGCAGCGGCTTCTACTATGGCGGTTACGACGCCCCGCCTGAGGGTGACACGCTGAAAGCCGCAAACCTGGGCATGAAGCTGTTCTTTCACAAACTTGGCACCACGCAGAAGCAGGACCGGGTCGTCTTCGAGCGGACCGACAACAAGGAAATTTTCCTAAACGCGGGCGTCACCGACGACGGACGCTACCTGTTCATCGTGCAGGCGCAAGGTACCAGCCCGAACAACGAGTTGGCCTTTTTGGACCTGCAGCAACCCGGCGCGACCGTACAGCGCGTGATCGACACACCGGACGCGGCGTATTCACCCATTGGCAACGACGGCTCACACATCTGGCTGTATACCACGCTGAGTGCGAGCAATGGCAAGGTGATCCAGATTGACCTGCAGCAGCCTGCGCGTGAGCACTGGAAAACGGTGATCCCTGAAGACAAGCGCAAGCTCGAGAACATTTCGCTGGTGCATCGCACCCTGGTAGCGCAATACCTGACCGACGCGCAGACCCAGGTGGAGATGTTTACCGAGGCTGGCAAGCCCCTGCACACACTGGCGCTCCCTGGCATTGGCACGGCGGCCGGCTTCGGCGGCAAGCGCGAGGACACCGAGACCTTCTACACTTTCACCAACTTCACGACGCCCGGTGTGATCTACCGCCTGGACATGAAGACGCTGAAGTCAGAGGTCTACCGCGAGCCGAAAACTTCGTTCCAGCGCGACGCCTTTGAGACAAAGCAGGTATTTGTAGCTTCCAAAGACGGCACAAAGATTCCCGTCTTTCTGACCTACAAGAAAGGCCTGAAGCTCGACGGCAGCAATCCAACGCTGCTGTACGCGTACGGCGGGTTCAA
>JBPBPZ010000340.1:0-3068 GCA_050954525.1 Janthinobacterium lividum | reverse complement strand
CAAAATGGCCATGAGCGTGCTGATCATGGTCTCCACCTTCGGCACAGTCAATGCACTTACCCTGGCAGGTGGGCGAGCCTGCTACGCGATGGCGCAGGACGAACTGTTCTTTCGCAAGGCATCCAAGTTAAACAAGTTCCGCGTTCCCGGGTGGGCGCTAGCGCTGCAGTGCGTATGGGCACTCGGCCTGGTACTTCCGCGCACATACAATCCGCAGACGCACACCTACGGAAACCTTTATAGCAATTTGCTTGACTATGTGATCTCCGCAGCGCTGATCTTCTACATTCTCACGGTGGCGGGGCTGTTCCGTCTGCGGCGCACGCAGCCAGAGGCACTGCGGCCGTACCGCTGCTGGGGCTATCCAGTGCTTCCTGCGCTCTATATTGCCGGGGCATCGGTGGTGTTGGTCGTCTTGTTTGTCTACCGCACGGAAACGACCTGGCCCGGGTTGCTCATCATCCTGAGCGGTGTTCCCATCTATTGGTTGCTCTGTCGTAATCGTTTACGGAACGCATAACCCTGACGCACGAAGTGAAAATCTGCGAAGACCGTCTACTGCTTGCTGTCGCCATCGTCCGTTTCAAAAACGCCCGAGTTCCAGCACCGGCTGTTCTGTGAACAGGGCAAACAGCAAGTAACAACGATGCGCAGACCGGACATCTCGTCCGGTCTGCGTGTCTACATGCCTATCGAGGGCTACGCTCCGGCAAATTCCGCAATCGGCTTTTCATTCGCCTGGGGCCTTGTCGCCTTCGCCTTGGCGAACAACGCCTGGGTCGTGGCCAGTTCTGCACCGTCCAGCACAAGACGTGGTCCCCGCACGCGCGCACAGCCTACACCTGCCGCCTCCTGCACCCACTTGATCAGCTGGACAAACTTCGGCACTGTATCGAGCCGCAGCAGGGGCAAGAACCACTGGTAGAGCGCAAATGCCTCTGCGCTCTTGCCTGCGCTCGCCAACTCAAACAGCTTCACCGACTCCGCTGGATACACGTTGACCAAGCCGGCGATCCAACCAACGGCGCCAGCACCGACGCCTTCCACCAGCACGTCATCCACTCCCACAAAGATGCGAAGACGGTCGCCCAGCACCTCCCGAATCGCCGAGACACGCCGCACATCCGCGCTCGATTCCTTAACGGCCTTCAGGTTCTGGTGGGAGCCTGCAAGCTCCGCAATCTCCGTCGGCTGGAAGTCAGTCTTATAGGCAACCGGATTGTTGTACAGCATGCACGGCAGGTTCGTCGCCTCAATAACAGAGGTCACGTGAGCCTTCATTTCGCGCCAATCAGATGTATACACATAGGGTGGGAGCACCATCAATCCCGCGCATCCTGCCTGTTCGGCTTCTTTCGCAAGAGCCACCGCGGCATGGGTGGACAGCGATGAGATAGCGGCGACGACAGGCGCTTTGCCCGCAACCCGCACCGCCGTCTTCAGAATCTCGATCTTCTCTTCATGCTCGAGCGTCGCCCCCTCGCCCAGCGAACCGAGCATGACCAGCCCGGTACATCCGTTGCCGAGCTGCCAGGCCGCATGCTGCGCCAGAAACTTGTAGTCGACCTTCATCGATTCATCAAACGGGGTGGTAACTGCAGGCATTACACCAGACCAATTCATGCACTCTCCTTAGTGAGTTCAACTTCTTCGTTTTGTGTACAAAAAGCTTCCAGTGGAACCGGAAACAATGGCGGCCGTACGGAATGCGCTTTCCAGCCGAAGAGGAACTCGGTTGCCGGACCACACACCCTGCCCTGGCAGGGTCCCATGCCGCATCTTGTCTGCAGCTTCGCCTCAGTCCAGTTGGAAAAGCGTCGCAGCCGTTCCATCGGAACATCCTCGCAACGGCAGACGATCGTCTCTGGTTCCGCCAGTTGCGCAAGCTCCGGTCGAAGCGCAAAGGCTGCGTTCAACCGTACCCCGAAGCGCCGTTCTTTCGCTGCGTGAGACTGCAGAGCGTCTGTGTTGTTGTCGGCGGCAGCAAGACCAGCGATTCTGCCCTGGACCAAAGCGGCCTCCAGGCCAGCAATGCCGGTCGGCTCGCCTACGCAAAACACTCCAGGCAACGATGTCTGCTGCTCACGGTCTACACGGACCTGGAGTCCATCGAACTCGCAGCCAAGCAACGCAGCGATTTCGGTATTGGGCACCAGGTGATAGCCACATGCGAGCAGGTCGCAAGGCTCTTCCCATGTTCGGCGCCCATCAGTCAGACGCACCGCACGCAGCGCCTGCCCATCACTGTCCGCCAGAGCCTCCGTCACCCAGCAGCCCAGGCGGTACCTTGACCTCCAAAGCCTCGCTCTGTAGCCGGCTCCCTGCAACAGCTTTGTCGGCTGCTGCCACAACGTCGTGGCGAAAACTGCAAGGCGGCCCCGCGGAGCCTGCTCCGCAATCAGAGGCACGTGCGCCCCATCCTTTAGAAGATGAGCGGCCACCGCCAGTAACAACGGTCCCGTGCCCGCGACCACCACGCGTTGGCCCTCTACTGCCAGCCCGCTCTTGACCAGCGCTTGCAGCCCACCCGCGCCATATACGCCAGGCAGCGTCCAACCGGGAAACGGTAAAAACCGCTCACGTGCGCCTGTGGCCAGGATCAAGCGGTTATACCCAAACTCCTCGACCTTCCCGGCTCCACCCTGTTCGTGCAGAACCTGCACTGAGCCTTCACGACCGGCGGCAAAGATCCGTCGGTGCCCCAGGACGACTGCGCCGCTGCTGGCCAGTCGCTCCAGTGCGCGCCGCCGGACCGTCCCGCCGCCGCTTGTCGGCTCACCGCTTGCGAGCGTACCTGCCCGCCAAATCTGGCCGCCTGCTGAAGCGTTGTCATCCAGCACGACGACCTTGCGGCCATGTTGGGCTGCCGCTGTGCCCGCAGCGATGCCGGCTGGCCCGGCTCCAATCACCAACACGTCAACGCGTGTCATCGCTGGGTCTCTACGAGCATGCCAGGCTCGCATAGGATCTGGCATGTCCGCCGTTGTGCAACTCCGTTCACCGTTGCGCGGCATTCAAAACAGATGCCCATTCCGCACAGTGCTGTTCGCGGCTGTCCAGTCACGGAG
>JBPBPZ010000023.1:0-3115 GCA_050954525.1 Janthinobacterium lividum | reverse complement strand
GATAATTGCTTGCTTGAGCTCGCTACAGAGCCGGCATGGAACAAGGTCTAAGTTCATCAGGTAAGACTACTAGCGAGCGCTGGTTTTGCAAGGGTCATAGCGCATGCTCACTGGGCGGGCAGTGAGAGCGTCTACGCGGAAGCCC
The DNA here is from genome assembly GCA_050954525.1 of Janthinobacterium lividum. Classification (GTDB taxonomy): domain Bacteria; phylum Acidobacteriota; class Terriglobia; order Terriglobales; family Acidobacteriaceae; genus Terriglobus. The sequence continues at coordinate 2,970 of JBPBPZ010000023.1, read as the reverse complement.
ACCAGCTAGTGCTTGCCACAAGATTCTGCAAACGCATCTCGAAGATCGAGCCAGTACGGCGGGGGCGAACACTGGAGCGCACGAACAGCACCTGCAGAATGCGTGAACCCTGGATGATTGCAACCAGATCTTTCGGGAGCTTACGACGAGGTGGATGCGAAGCGCCGCTCGATCATATTGGGATTGTAAACTCGCGAGAAACTTGGCTCGTTAGGAGCCACGGGGATAAGGCCTGAAAAAGGACTCGACTTCCGCCCGAAACGTCCGATATACTTCCTGTAAGCAGCTGGGGCGCCGGACACTTTTCGTTACCCGGGCGAGTTGCTTGATTTTAGGGCGATGAGGCTGGGCCGCGAGGCTTGGCCTTTCGTTCGTTAGGGGACAGCTCTCCTTTAGGAATGACGGAGAGCAGCTCCGGGCGTGGATACTTCGCGGAGCATTCCAAAACGGCTTCATCCTTCACGAACTCCCCATATTGGTTGGTCCGGCCGGCGCGGTCCTGAATCAGCGTGGCCTTCACGGTAGGGATGTGCCTGGCGCGTTCACTGAGTGCGTTTCCAATCTGCATGAGAACTTCGTCGATGGTGTAACCGTCTTTGACCACGCGGCTGTTGTAGAGGTGCCGTCCGATCATAACGATCTCGGCTTGGATGGGTGGGAAAGGCGCTGGCAGACCAAGATGGTTAGTCCTGGTGGCGCGGGCGTGGTTGATGGCGTCCTTTTGGACATCCGTGAGGGTGCCGATAGTGATGGCTTGTGGCTTTTCTCCCCGGGCAATTTGCTCGAGTGTGGTTCGGATAAGGGTAAGCGCGTTCGCGTAAAGCGGCATCGGTGATCTCTAACAAGGATATAGTTCGTCAGGGCAAACGACGATCTCTGTTGCAGAAGTCGATACGGTATGTCGGCTAAAACGGTCCAGCTGGCCGTGTGCAGGTCAAATAGCTGAGAAAAGGGGGCAGGTCAAGGGGCCGTCGCTGGCCGCCCGTGCCTGGTTAGCGACGGTGCGCGGCCTCCTGGTAAAGAGGGTTATCCAGTTTTTCGATAAGGACTTCGCTATCGGGTGTGGGTGTAGGCGGTCGATGCGTATCGCAAGCTGGGTAATCTCACGGTCAAAGCCATCGTTAGAATCAGGTGCGCTTGTGGGCTTTCAAAAGGGAGTCAGGGATGAAAGTGAGGTTACCTCTGGCTCGTGAACAGGCAACGTAAAGCTTGTTTCGAGTCTTGACGTTGAGCCCAATGAAGCTACCGGCGCGCCAGGCCTTCAGTGTTTCGGGGTTGAGGACCACGCAAACATCCTGGTAAGTGTCTATGCCCTTCGACGCTCCCCAGTTGTTCGAGTGGCAGGTGTATTTATAGTGCGTCTGATAGAAGAATTTTACGACATTGGAATCTCTGTAGAGGGCAAGTGCAGCGGCGGGATCTTCTTCCATTCTGACAACAGTCTCTCGATCCTCATGCGCCTCAATCGCGATACCGATCTTGTCAGAAATGAAGTCGCAAACGGTCTTGCTGCAGCGGCGGCTTTTCTTCAGGCACTCGGTGTCGACACGCAGCTTGGCCTTCGTGAATCGGGCCTTGTACTTCTCATAATCGTCATGGAGGCCAGCGTTTGTGTTACCGTCTCGGCTCGTATCGAACGTGTGCTGAAAAAAGTCACCCACCAAGATGAAGTCGCTTTTGCCAGCGCTAATCGCCAGCAAGAAGTTAAAGTCATGCCCACCGAAGTCCTGAACTTCATCTACGAATAGGGCGTCGTAGTATTTCTCAATGCGAGCGATGACAGCCTTCATCTGGCCGGATTGCTCAATAAACTTGGCAAGCCTATTCGAGTAAAGCCGCCGACCGGTTGTCATATACCTGCGGTCGTCTGTCAGCTTGAACATCGACTCACCGGGCGGTGTGAAGGTTAGACCCTTGCTGTTCTTTTCCGAACGAAGAAAGGGCCTGTAGCAGAAGCCGTGCAGAAACGTGAAGTATGTCAACAGTGTCACGTTCGCAGGGAAGTGCCCGAATCGCTTGATGATCTTTTGTCGAATCGTCGCCTTGTTAGCATCGGTGTAGGTGACGATAAGGAAGCGGCGTTCCTCATCTAGGCCGTCGATGAGCAGAGACGTTTTACCCGATCCGGCTACGGAGAGAACTACTCTCTTATCCATGCAACGGCATCCTGGATGTACTTTGGGGCGACAAGCACTGCGCCTTTCTTCTCCGCTAGAAGGAAGGCAGCATCCGTCTTGTTCTTCAGCATGTAATCCTGCACTGTCAGTTTTACGCGTCCAGGCGCGAAAAGTTCTTCGCAAGCGATCTTATTGTCCTCGTAGATGCACACCTCAAACGTGTGGCGCGCATTGTCTTTGTCCGCGAAGACTTGGATCGCTGCGGTCAGGTAGCCATCGTAGTTTTCAACGCAGTTCGCTTGGTAATCATTGTCATTGTCACGTATGGCCGCAACCTTGATGCCGATCAGCTTGGCCAGTTCGAGGTATCGTTTAAAGCTCGTCCCATCGACGGAGAGCACATGGACGCAGTCCGCCTCAGTGCTGCGACCATTCGCACTCTTCTTGTAGAGCACATCCATAAGGATGAACTCAGCGTCTCCTTCGACAAGGATCGCCCTCTTGCACAATGCAATTTCCAAGAGGTTGTTATCCGGCGCCTTCATGAAGAACTCAGCAGTCTCTTTGCTGAGTTGCTTGAGGGAGAAAGATCGAGGAGGATTCTCATTACTGAGAATGGTGACATTCTGGAGGTTTAGGCGCGTTGCAATGAAGCTGCTATGGGTGGCGATAAACAGCTGCTTCTGTTTCGAACCCCTGATTCGCTCGATGAGGGCGTGCATGTGGACATGACTCAAGTGGTTCTCAGGCTCTTCCAGCAGGAGGACATCGAGAGACTGCTCACGATCTCTCAAAGCAAATTCTGTCTTGATAAAGCATTGACGCCCTCGCCCCTTGCTCTCGATGGGCAGAT
>JBPBPZ010000025.1:0-3119 GCA_050954525.1 Janthinobacterium lividum | reverse complement strand
CGGACAACAAGGAAATAACACAGCGGCGTTTCAGGTCACCTGGTTCCCACAACTTCACAGCACGTCACACTTTTAGAAGCACAAATAGGTGAGGCACAGCTTCCGCTGTGCCTCTCTTGTTCTTCGCTTCGGAATAGAAGCAGTAATCGTTTTAACGCGCGGTAGACAGGCTTTCCACCCGGCCCTGGAAGTACTCCAGCGAAAGCTGCAGTCCCTGTTCCAGCGACACAGCCGGCTCCCAGCCAAGCAGGTTCTTTGCCTTGGTGATGTCGGGTTTGCGCTGCTTCGGATCATCCACTGGCATCGGCTTGTAGATAATGCGGCTCTTTGAGCCGGTAATCTCCAACACAGCCTTGGCACATTGCAGAATGGTCCATTCCACCGGGTTGCCGATGTTGGTAGGCAGAGGTTCGCCGGATTGTGCGAGTGCGACAATGCCCCGGATCAAGTCCGAAACGTAACAGAACGATCTTGTCTGGCTACCGTCACCGTAAACTGTCAAATCGCTGCCTGAAAGTGCCTGCATCATCAAGTTCGAAATGACCCGGCCATCGTTCGGCTGCAGTCGAGGACCATACGTGTTGAAGATGCGGACCATGCTGCTGCGAACGCCATAGTAGCGGTGGTAGGCCATGATGGTGGCCTCAGAGAAGCGCTTGGCCTCATCGTAAACCGATCTTGGACCGATCGGGTTCACGTTGCCCCAGTAGCTCTCCGTCTGCGGGTGCTGCTCAGGATCGCCGTAGCACTCTGAAGTCGAAGCGTGCAGGAACCCTGCATTGTGCTTACGCGCAAGTTCAAGCGCGTTGACGGTTCCGTCAGAACCGACCCGCAGCGTTTCCGGTCCCAGCTTCATGTAATCCACTGGGCTGGCAGGCGAAGCGAAATTGAAGATGTAGTCGACCGGACCGAAATCGAACGGCTTGCAGATGTCAGTCTGCTCGAACGAAAAGCGACCTTCACTGTTCAGATGCTGCAGGTTATCGAGGCTTCCCGTGCAGAGGTTATCGACACCGATCACCTCTGCACCGGTTGCCAGTACGGCATCCGTCAGGTGCGAGCCAAGAAAGCCGGCTGCGCCCGTGATCAGAACCCTATTCCATTGCGCCATGATGCTGTCTCCCTGGTATGTGCGCGTAGATGAGAATCGCGGAGTTAGCTATTTAACGCAACGGCTTCGCGCACAGGATGTGCGGCAGGCCGACCAACGCTGTAGTAAGTAATACCCGCCTCAGCCACCTGCGCTGGTTCGTAGAGATTTCGTCCATCCACCAGGATCGGGTACCGCAGCGCAGTCCGCAAACGGGAAAGGTCAAGTGTCGCAAACTCTGCCCAATCGGTCAGGATCAGCAAAGCATCTGCTTCTTCTGCTGCAGAGTATGCGTCGTCAACGTATTGCAGTTTGTCGTTGGCGGGCAGCATAGCCTGGCTGCGTTCCATCGCGGCAGGATCAAATGCCTTGATGGAGCATCCTTCGTCCAGCAGCATCTTTACCATCTCGATGGCAGGGCTGTCGCGAATGTCATCGGTGTCGCGTTTGAACGCCAGACCCAGCACGCCCAGGCGCTTGCCACGCAGCGTCCAAAGGGCAGAACGCACCTTCGAGAGGAAGCGCTTCTTCTGCGTGACGTTGATCTTCTCGACTTCGGTCAGCAGCGTGAAATCAACGCCCAATTGATCGGCCACCGAGCGGAATGCCGCAACGTCCTTTGGAAAGCATGAGCCGCCGTAGCCGATGCCAGGCTGCAGGAAGCGTGGTCCAATGCGGCTGTCCAGACCCATACCATTTGCGACCTGCGTCACGTTCGCGTCCGTTGCCTCGCACAGATTGGAGACAGCATTGATGAAAGAAATCTTCAAAGCAAGAAACGCGTTGGAAGCGTGCTTAATGATTTCTGCACTCTTGGTGGAAGTAAGCAGCAGGGGTGGCGGTTCCTGGCTGTGAAAGCGGCCGGGAATGATGTTGCCCTGAGAGTAGTAGGAACCATCCGTCAGCGGTGCATAGATGTCTTGCAGAACCTTGGCAGCGCGCTCGTTGTCAGCACCGACAACGATCCGGTCCGGGTGCAGGAAGTCAGAAACTGCCGAACCTTCACGCAGGAACTCCGGGTTTGACACTACGTCGAACATCTTGCGGTCAACGCCATTGCGTTCGATCGAGCGCCGGATCCACTCGTTCGTGTAAACGGGGACGGTGCTCTTCTCGACGATGACTTTGTAGCTGTCCAGGTGGCGTGCAATCTCGCATGCAACGGCCTCGACATACGACAAATCCGCGTCGCCTGTTTCTGACTGGGGCGTGCCGACCGCGATAAAGATAGCAGCAGCTTTTGCTGTTGCCGTGCCCAGGTCTGTGGTGAAGGTGACGCGGGTGTTGCGGTATCGCTGCAGCAGCTCGGGAAGGTGTTCCTCATGAATCAGTGAATCGCCGCCCTGCAAAGCCGCAACCTTGCGGGGATCGTTGTCGACACACGTAACCTGATGGCCCATTTCAGCAAAACAAACAGCCGCAACCAGGCCCACGTAGCCTGACCCAACAACCGCAATTTCAACGCTATTGCTCATTCGGCAAGGTTAAACCAGACGGTCAGGAAACGCCTGTTGCAAATTGGTAATAATCGCTATGCCTAGGGTGAACTTTCCCGAGATTTGAATTGTGATATCAGCTGTGTCATTATGGACGGCTTGCCGCTCAGTTACACTCGACCCAGATGGTGCCTGAAACACATCCTTCACAATTCACGGGTCCCGGTCTGAACAATATCTCGCCAGAAGGGGCTTCCGGCGACAGCGCCCTGAGCGAGGCGCTGACGGTACTGCGGAAACGCCAGTGGATCGTGATCGCATGTCTCATTTTGGGGCTGCTTTACGGCATCTATAAGTCGGCAACGCAACCCATCCTTTACACAGCAGTTGGCCGCATTCTTGTGCGGAACTCCAGTACCGCCAGCGAGTACAGCGTGGGCGCGGCAGTTTCGGGCCAAGCCGACAACCAGCTTGAAACTGCGGTTCTGGTCATCACCAGCGACTCTCTTCTGCTAAGCGTCGCCAAAGAGATGAACCTGCAAAACAACCCGGATTTCATGGGCTTTGATCCCAGGCTCCCGGCGCGAGTTCAG
>JBPBPZ010000166.1:0-3127 GCA_050954525.1 Janthinobacterium lividum | reverse complement strand
CCGGTGCCGGCAACGACATCGAGCGCGCAACCGAACTGGCACGCCGCATGGTGTGCGAGTACGGCATGAGCAAGATGGGCCCGATGACCTACGGCAAGAAGGAAGGTGGAGAAATCTTCCTGGGCCGCGAAATCCAGCAGCACCGCGATTTCTCGGATTCCACCGCCGAAGCCATTGATGCCGAAGTGAAGAAGTTTGTTCACGACGGTTACCAGTCCGCCTACTCCATCCTTGATGGCAATCATGACATCATGCACCGCATGAGCGTCCTGCTGCTGGAACGCGAAACGCTGGACGCAGAAGAGATCAAGCTCATCATCGAGGGCAAGGATCTGCCACCGGTTCGCTCTCCACTCGCTCACGCAGATTCCGGTTCTGGAGGCGACACGCAGAAGGTGCTGAAGCCGGAAGGCGGACGGACACCGGGATTTGGCGAGGGACGTCCTTCCCCCGCCTGATCTGTCTTGCAAATGAATCAAAAAGGCCCACAGAGTTTCTGTGGGCCTTTATATTGCAGAGTGCTAGTCGCCGTCGGTCAGGATCAAACGCAGGTCGCGAAGATTATTACCGGTCGGCCCAGTGTAGAGAGCGTCACCAAGAGCGTGTAGTAGCGGTGCTGTGTTGAAGCCTTCCAGGGCCTCGCGGACAGAGAGCCCCGCGTTGCCAGCGCGTGAGACCGTCTCCTCGTCGCAGACAGCACCTGCCGCGCTACTGTGGCCGTCGATCCCATCTGTTCCCGCACTGAGCACGGTTGCCACGTGTTTCCGGTCCGCCAGCGCATCTGCGCACCAGAGGGCGAACTGCTGGTTTCGGCCACCCTCACCTGCCTGCAGGGATGTGACAACACCGACCTCTCCCACCGAGATCAGGCAGGTCGGCTGTCCTGCTTCCCGGGAGAGAGCAGCGCTGCGGCCGAGTAAATAGCGGCCAGCCTCGCGGTAGTCCCAATCGTCGCAAGCGTTATCCAGAACGGCATGGAAGCCGGCGTTCTCTGCGGCACCACGTGCGGCTCGGGCCAGGTGTTCGCTCGAAAGCAGCACCTCCCAGTGGGCCCGCGAAAAGACTGCATCACGGGCCCTGGGTGTTTCCGGCAGCGAAGCCTCCTCAAACCACGCGGTAATACTCTGAGGAAGGTAGGTGGACCTCCGCAGGACCCGGACCAGCATTCGAGTTTCGGCTACCGTTGTACTGTCAGGCAGCGAAGGCCCCGAGCCGACCGCATCTGGAGCCGCTTCAGGTACGTCTGAAATCAACAGGGTGCACTGCATCCTGGCTCTCTCCGCAGCTTTGGCGAGCCGTCCGCCTTTCACCGCCGACAGGTGTTTGCGGAGGGTGTTCATGGCGGCAATATCAAGCCCGGAACCAACCAGCGCCCGGGAAAACATGGCCAGGTCGTCCAAGGTGATCGCTGGATCCAGCGGTTTTTCCACCATGGCGGAAGCGCCGCCGCTGATCAAGAACAGCACCACGGTACGGCTCGTCACAGCAGCGAGCCCGCGAAGGATCACGTCCGCCGCTTCCAGCGACTGGATCGTTGGTGTGGGATGCGCGCCTGGTAGAAAGGTTACGTTTGAACCTCTACCCCCATGGAGATCTGCATTCTGCACAGCTGCAATCGGCAGCGTCTCTTTCGGCCCGACCACTACCGCGGTGTGTTCTATGCCGGCCAGGGCTTCTGCGGCCGCCATGTACATGGCAACGGCAGCCTTGCCCATGGCGATGATCACGATGCGATCGATCTCAGCGCTTGGAATAGACCTGCCTGCAAGCGTCAGCACGCCATCCCGCTGCGCAATGCGGCTGAGTACAGCAGAGCGGACGTCGATCGCCTGCAGCGCGTCAGCGAAAATGGCGCGGGCGACATTTTTCAGATGGGCGCTCACGCCCGTGACTCTCGCGGTGCAAAAGCCGCCAAAACGATGCACGCACCTAGCAGGAGCGCCGCTGCCGATGCAAAAAGGCCCGCACTGTAGTTATGGGTTCGGCCTAGCAGCCATCCGGTAGCGTAGGGGCCCAGAAAGCCACCAACATTACCTACCGAGTTGATGACTGCAATGCCCAGAGCAGCCGTCCCGGCAGCCATTCGTTGGCTGGAAGCTGCCCAGAATACAGCCATAGAAGCGAACACGCCAAAGGCAGCTAGGGAAAGCGTAAGCGCGGCAACCGAGGCGGTGGGCGCAAGCGCCGTCCCTGCAAAGCCCGCACCCGCCGCGGCAAACGACGCGAACAGCGTCCATCGGCGTTCGCGCCGCAGGTCTGACCAACGGCTCCAAAGCAGCATGCCGATGCCGCCTGAGGCATATGGAATCGCGTTGACCCATCCCAAAAGGCGCAGCGAGACACCATGGCTGGAGAGTAGACGGGGCGTCCAGAAGCCGAGCTCATACAAGCCGATCATCAGCATGAAATAGGCAGCAGCAAGCGGCAGCAGGCCCGTCGGCAGTCTTCTGGAAGCTTCGCCGCCAGTCGGCGTTACGCTCGCAGATTCGGTTTCAATTGCTTGAAGCAACGATTGCTTCTCACCCGCGGTTAACCACCTCGAAGTCTTTACATCTGCATGGAGCATCCACGGCACTGCTGCACCAAAGATCACGGCGGGCAGCGCCTCCAGGAGAAACAGCCACTGCCAGCCTGCCAGCCCGTGCCAACCATTCATCTGCATCAGCCAGGCCGACACCGGGGAGCCAACGACACTGGACAGTGGAATAGCGAAGTAAAACATCGCCAGTATGGCTGCCCGGGCAGACCCCGGCAGCCACTGAGTCAGGTAAAAGACGATTCCCGGAAAGAAACCTGCTTCAGCAGCGCCCAGCGCAAAGCGGAGCAGAAGGTACATCCGCGGACCATGCACAAACGCCATGCCGCCGGAAACAAGGCCCCATGTCACCATCAGCGCCGCAATCCAGCGCAACGCACCCACTCGGACAAGCATGTAATTGCTGGGAACCGCGAACAGAAGATAGCCCAGGAAAAAGATGCCAGCCGCCAACCCGTAAGTGGTGTCATCAATGTGCAGATCACGATTCATGGCCAGCGAAGCAAAGCCAATGTTGACGCGGTCTAGAAAGGCGATGAAATACAGCAACACCAGGGGAGGCGCTACACGGAACGAGACCTTGCGAAAAAT
>JBPBPZ010000102.1:0-3134 GCA_050954525.1 Janthinobacterium lividum | reverse complement strand
TGCGATATCTGCGGCCTTCTGGCTGTGAACCTCTGGAGCTTTGAACAGCCCTTTGAACATGACCCGTCGCTCCTGAAAAATCGCGGCCATCACGTTCATGATTTCCTTGGCCGGATCATCCAATTCGTCCCCAAGTTCTCCGTGTCTTACCGTCGCTTCAATCGTAGCGTTGGGAATGCCGATCATGAGCCCGGAAAGTGTAGCAAGCAGGCAAAGATCTATTTTGATCACGGCTGTATCCAAAGAAGAAGGTAGGTCATAACAGGCGTAGAGGAACTTCAAAGAAAACATTAGCTTGTCAGCGCGCACAATGGTGAGAGAGCGGCCAACAAGTCCAGAAAGATGTTTGGTCAAAAGGAAAGGAGTGATCTCCATAAATTGTCCTAAAGGTAGGGCTGCAGCGCAGCTTCGATACTTTCCGCATCGAACGGTTTTGTAATTAAGAAGTTGGCTCCTGCCGCCATGGCACGTTCATGAATTTCCGCCGAAGCCTCCGATGTGATAAATCCGAAAGGAACAGTGGAGTTTTTGAGGCGAACACATCGAGCGAACTCCTCCCCACCCATCTCCATCATGTTCCAGTCGGAAATAATGAGCTTAGGTGTACCACTTGCCAGCTTGGTTAATCCATCTACGCCATTTTCGGCTTCTTCAATTGTGTATTGTGAAAACCCCGCCTGCCGCATACAGCGTTTAATCAGCATGCGCATAGAACGGCTATCATCAACGATCAAAACATCCATTAGATCCACCCCAGAATGAACACAGATTCGCTTATCGACTGCAATTTGGTTTTCGTCAGTAACCTGATGCGCTGGAGATGCACTTGCCTGACTAGAAGGTGGGATAACTGCGAGCTTGATGACTCATGCTGAACATGAAGACAACGAAGATGAAGAACTGGCGTACGGTATTTTGTGCCCTTACATTGAGCATTATGGTACGAGGCCGGGTATTTGACACTTCACGTCGAAATAGAGATGCTTCTTGCGTATTCTGACGTGAGATGAAGAAAGCTGAAGAGGTCTAATCGTATGCAGTCGGTCCGCAAAGCTCGTAAGGCTTGTACGTTGGCTACGTCCGGGTAAACGCGCTGGACCAGAACACGCTATGGCAGCTTGTCGGCCTGGTCGCGGACACAACGTTCACTGACAAAGCTTCTGGTAAGGATGTGAACCGGCCTAGTTGATCTTCTACTTTTCTTTATGTAATGCCAACAGCCTGATCTGTCATTCAACAGATCGTCTCGGCCGCAACCGGGATACTTTGTGCGAACTGGTTCTCAATCTATCTTGCAGGTGACTGCATAGCCAGTTCATCAAGGAGAATCTGGTGTTTACGGCGAGGACTCTCGTGGCCAACCTGTTCCTGAGTGTCGTGAGCGCTTTCGTCCAGTACGAGCGTGAGTTGATTTCGGGAACGCCAGCAAAAGGAATTACCCTAGTCAAGAAAAGAGGAGCGTACGTCGGGCAAAACCCATCTCTGAGCCCGGCTCAGATGTCTGCTTTGCTTCGTCGTGTCGTCGCTAATGAGTCGGAGACGGTGCTTGCATAGGAACTAGGTGTCACGCGAGACACCATCTATAGCGTTATCGGCAGGGGAGAGCCAGTCCAATACGTATGAAGAAGGGAAGTCAGCGAGCTTTGTATTGCCGTTATGATTATGAGAAAACCGTTGCCAACGGCTTCTGTACTACATGCTACTCCCTGAAGCGCCAGGATGAACAGTACATCGGAGGCCTGCGCGAGAAGGTGATCGGGCGGAACAGCCATCGTTGTCGCGTGTGTGACGCCTCAAGCGAAATAAACGCTCGATTATCGTGCATCATCGGTGCTTGGAAACTCGTTCCTGCACTGGATGCTCTCCCTTTATCCGGCCTGCCACGCCAAAATGCATCTGGACCAAGTAGTGTTCTCAAAATGCCGGTCTTGCTGCTTTAACTCTGGCGTGAGCAGCATCCCAAGGCCCACGAGCAACTTGTCTTGAATTTACTGCGAAACTGCCGGCAGCTCAGCGCGCTCCACTCTTTCTTGCTGATGCATTGGCGAAAGGTTCGGTGAACGGTGTTGATGGCATAAGTCTTGGGTTCATCACCAACAACTCAGAGCCTGAGTCGCCTCAGCTGTGAGTGACGCGCAGGCCATTTTGCCTAGTTATTGAAAGACGATCGACTACCAGTGAAACTTATTAGTCCCCCTTAGACGTATCCTTTGAGTGAGGTGTTCTCTTGACTGACGATCAGAAGTCTCCCCCAGCGCCGGAGCCTGGTGAACGGGAAAGGCAACAGCCAGAAACGACGCCAGTCAACCGGGTTAGCAGACGGTCTTTTCTGTCGCACCTCGGAGCGGCAGGTATCGCAGCGACTGCATCCCCGGTGCTTGCGGCCGCGGCTACATCACCCCCCTCTCTGAGCACCGTTACGAAAACGCCGGCCGGCACAATCCCGGTCACGCTCAAAGTGAATGGGGAGCAGCACAAGCTGAACCTCGATCCACGCACGACGTTGCTCGACTGTCTTCGTGAAAATCTGAATTTGCCTGGCACCAAGAAGGGCTGTGACCACGGTCAGTGCGGCGCGTGCACTGTGCATGTGAATGGACAGCGCGTGAACTCATGCCTGTCGTTTGCCGTGATGCACTCTGCCGATGAGATCACCACAATTGAAGGTCTGGGCACTCCGGAGCATATGCATCCCATGCAGGCTTCGTTCGTTGAGCACGATGCCTATCAATGTGGCTACTGTACCTCCGGCCAGATTATGTCTGCAGTGGCGCTTAAATCGGAGCCCGTCGGTCCTACGGACGATGACGTTAAGCAGAGTATGTATGGCAATATCTGCCGCTGCGGAGCCTACCCAAACATCGTGGCGGCGGTTCAGGCGGCGCGCCGCTCCGCCTAGTTTCAAGAGTAGAAGGAGTTTACGATGGAAAGCTTCGACTATATTCGGCCCGGTACACTCGATCAAGCGGTGCAGGCGGCAGCTCAATCAAGGACCGCCCAGCAGTCCGCCGATGTGCGCTTCGTCGCGGGCGGCACCACGCTGGTCGACCTGATGAAGCTAGACGTCGAACGGCCTAAACAGCTTGTCGACATCAACGGCCTTCCTCTTGAGCAGATCAAGCCTGCCCCAGGTG
>JBPBPZ010000227.1:0-3146 GCA_050954525.1 Janthinobacterium lividum | reverse complement strand
CGCGCCCGGTTTCAGCCTGGCTGCCAATGCTGGAAACAATCCGTGTACGCAGGCGCTTCCAGGCGCCCTGATTGGCAGAAACGCAGGTATCGGCTTCGACTTCTTCAGCCTCAACGCTCGCGTTAGCCGAACCTTTGCGCTTACAGAAAAGCTACGGCTTGAAAGCATTGCCGAAGCTTTCAACACCTTGAACCACCGCAACGACATGGTTCCAAATGGCACTTTTGGCACGGGAGCTTATCCTTCCGGACCCGGCTCTACTTTTGGACAGGCGACTGCGGTGGGTGATCCCCGCAGCGTCCAGCTTGCCCTGCGGTTGAGCTTTTGACGCAGATCGCATGCAGCATCCATTCTGCTGCTGGCCGACTCGGCGACTTGGTTGATTGCGGCCAGCAGCGTGCTTACACAGTCAAGCCAACGTAGCTAAGCGATTTGCGTCACAAGATGGAGCTTTGTTTCTTTTGCGGCAAGAACATGAACGAGCGGCTGTGGGCGCCCAGTCGCCCAGCCCTGGACGTAGTCAATGCCGAGCGCCGCTGCCAGTTCGACCGTCTCCATATCTTCAGTGCACTCCGCTACCGTGGTGGCACCCATGGAGCGTGCGATCTTCGCAATCGCTTCGACAATAGTTTGATCCAGCAAGGTGGATCGTAGCTTCCGTATGAAAGAACCGTCGATCTTAATCACATCGAGGGAAAACTGCTTCAGATAGCTAAGCGAAGACATGCCGGTTCCAAAGTCATCCAGCGCAACACGGCTGCCCGCCTGCTTGGCTTGCTTCAGGAAGCTAGCAGCCGTCTCAAGGTTCTGAATCATGCCGCTCTCTGTTACCTCAAACGTGATTGCAGAGGGCGGAACTCCGCTTGAGCGAAACTGTTCTTCCACAAATGCCCAGAGCGCGGGATCGCTGAGTGACTCAGCCGACAGGTTGATTGCAAATCGAATGTTTGTGCCGGCCTTGAAAACGGGTGCGTACATCGCAAATGCCTTCCGTACCACCCAGCGGTCAATGGACTGCATCATGCCGTAGCTTTCTGCCGCAGGAATAAACTGTCCGGGAGGAATAAGGTTGCCCGCTTTGTCTTTCATGCGAATCAGAAGCTCGAAATACGGTGTTGGTTCCCGGCCAGACACAGGCACAATCGGCTGCGCATGAAGTTCAAACCGGTCTTCCTCAAGGGCAGAGCGCAGGTTTGCGACCATCTCCATATCGTGCAGGTTACCGGCAGCTTCGCCTTGCGACTCCTGATAGATGGCGCACTGATTGCGGCCTTTTCGCTTTGCGGTGTACATGGCAACGTCAGCCTGGCTGACCAGTGTTTCAACCGACGAAGCTGATTCGTCGAACATCACCATGCCAATGCTGCAAGTGGCACGATAACTTCTGTGTTCCCAGGTGAAATGCACACCTTCAATCGCCTGCAGCATTCGTTGTGACCAAAGCTCCGCCTCGTCAGCGCGTACGCCTTTTAGAAGAACTAGAAATTCGTCTCCACCCATCCTGGCAAGGTAGTCGGAACCGCGAATCTCTGTCGTCAAAACTGCTACGACTTGCTTGAGGAACGCGTCTCCAGCTAGGTGGCCGCAGGTGTCGTTGATGATTTTGAAGCGGTCCAAATCGAGCAGTGCCAAACCGTGCGTGCAAGGTGCACATCCACTGCTGAGGACATTCGTGAGTGTGTCTTCGAAAGCTGCGCGATTTGGCAACCCCGTTAGAGCGTCGTGGGTCGCGGCGGTTACCAGGTTGCGTTCCAATCGTCGTGCCTGGGTCACGTCCTGGAAGGTAATCACCGCGCCACCGTGATCACCGATCAGGTTGACGTGCTTACGGATGTTGCGCCTGGTTCCATCGAGCGCCACCAGCACACCATCCTCACTCAGCAGGATGCCACCCTGCTCAATACAGCGATCAATGGGGTTACCTCTCGCCTGGCCGGTCGCTTCGTCTTCGGTGCGAAACACCTCCATCAAAGGCCTGTTCAGACATTCTGCGGCAGTGCACCCAATCAAGGTGCATGCTACTGGATTCGCATACAGGATCTGTTGGTTCTCATCTACGGATAAAACGCCATCACCCACTGCTTCTAAAGTCATATGGAAGCGCTGCGCCTGCTCTTCGGCTTCCTTCTGCTGACGCCGTTCCAGGGTCACATCCCATGTCATTCCTTCTACATGATTCGGCTCGCCCGCCGTGTCTCTGGAAATGGCAGCGACCGTTCGGCAGTGCCTTACATCGCCGTTCCTGTGGACAACACGGTATTCGTTTTCATAGTGACCTTCCGCCGCCAGCGCGCTTTGCCAGCGGTCGGCTAACAGGTGCAGATCATCAGGATGAACCCGCTCAAGCCACTTTGCCCGTGGGATGGATTTTCCGTCATCCTCCATGTCATACATGCGTAACAGGCTTGGGTCTACCTGGAACAGCATGGTCGCTGGATCGCAGGACCAAGAGCCCACGCCCTGCCGACGGTACGCATTCATAAGGCGCTTCTGATAGGCACTCAGCAGTTGATGATCGTCTTCCTTTTGCTTCATCTGCTTGCGAACGCCTGTGAAGCGACGATCGACCAACGTGCTCAGCAAGCCGAAGCCGAGAACAAGAATGGCGGCGACCGCGATGCCAACGGCACTCAGGTCTGAAACGTGGACCGTGGCACGCAGATCCAAGGGAAGATCGTTAATTCCAACGTCCGCCATCCGAACGGCAGCCATGCCCACATAGTGCATTGTAGGAATCGCAGCTCCCATCAGGAGCGATGCGCCAATGCGCCTTCCTGACCATGAGCGAGTTTCAGTCCTGCAGTTGTAGCAGATCCTGATGGCAGCGATCGAGATCGTAACAGCGAGCAACACAGAAAGAGACACGAGACGTGCGTCATACCGCACCCGGCAGGACATGCGCATGGCAGCCATGCCGATATAGTGCATGGAAGCAATGCCACCACCCATCACCAGGCCGCCCAGCAGTGTGGTGCTCCAGGTCACATGTTTACGCGTAACCAGGTAAAGCGCCGTTGCCGACGCAAACGCTGCAGCAGCAAACGACAGCATAACGGTGGGCCAGTGATACACCACCTTGACATCGACTTTGTACGCGAGCATGCCCACGTAGTGCATGGCCCAGATGCCAGAGCCCATGACCAGGC
>JBPBPZ010000328.1:0-3151 GCA_050954525.1 Janthinobacterium lividum | reverse complement strand
CAGATCGAACTCGCTCTTAAGCTCACGTTTTAACAGCAGGTGTAAGTGGGGCATCACTTCGTGCAAACAAGAGGGTGCTCCATTATCGCCGTTAGCAATCGAGAAATAAATCGCGTGATTGCGACATCATGCCCCCACGGCCGTTCATTGTCACCAATCGAAGTGCGGTCAATGCAGCTGCCACGACTGCATGTGGGCGTTCTAAAAGCCGCCAGCTTTGTTCAATCTTCTTACCGCGCTGTGGATCATTAAGAGATCCGAGCGCGACAACTGCATCGACGACGCATGCGCTACCCGCCTTTCGTTTACTGCTTGTATCTGAGATGATGCACGGTCTGAGTGAAATAGAGCATGTGCACTATTATCATCGTGATGAGCACCTCCGCATTTCCGGCCCCTTTGCCGAAGCTGATGCTTTATTGTTGCCACACGCGTAGCTGTCGCTAGAACATAGCCCTTTGTGCTGCTCTCCTTGTGAGAGGTCTCAAAAACTCACCTATCCAGCTCGTCCCACACGGCGTTTCGCTGTGGTGGGTTAGCGAAGGATCCCATGAAGACTCTTGCACTTCTTACGTCCCTTCTGGTCGGCACCGTAGCGGCTTTGGCACAGGGCCCGATCACTTCGCCTGAGCAAGCGTTTGGTTTCAAGCCCGGAAAATGACCGTAAGCTGGCCGATTGGAACCAGCTCACAACATATTTCAAGACCCTGAGTACGCAATCGAGACGGGTGCTCTACGAAGAGGTCGGCAAGACCACAGAAGGTCGCCCATTTGTGACGGTGACTATTTCCGCGCCGGAAACATTGGCGCATGTGGACGACTACAAACGCATTCAGGCGCAACTTGCCGATCCGCGGGTCACCTCACCTGCAAAGGCGACAGCTTTGATCGCGCGTGGAAAAACCGTTCTGGTAGTTACCTGCAATGTTCACTCCACAGAAATCGCAAGCGCATAAAGTGCAACCGAGTTCGCCTACCGCCTTGCCTCGGAGGATAGCCCGGAGATCGAATCGATCCTGCAGAACGTGATCATTGTTTTGGTCCCTTCGCTCAATCCCGACGGCGAGCAACTGGTGGTGGACTGGTATAAAAAAGTACCTCGGAACCCCCTACGAGGGTTTAAGTCCTGTGGGGCTGTATCACCACTATGTGGGCCATGATGACAACCGTGACTGGGCGTCTTTCACGCAGATTGAGACGCGACTGGCTGTCCAGAAGTCATCAATCCCTGGCATCCGCAGATCCTCTACGACACTCACCAGATGGGGTCAAACGGTCCGCGGATCTACTTGCCGCCGTGGGTCGATCCCATTGACCCGAATGTTGATCCGCTGGTTGTGCATTCTATGAATGCTCTCGGTACCCAGACGGCGTTGGACGTTGCGCGCACTGGCAAGCAGGGCGTCCTAATCCACGGCGTGTACGACTTCTGGTCGCCGCTGCGCGACTATATCGCTCTGCACAATGGCTTGCGCGTACTTACAGAGTCAGCCAGCGTCAACATCGCGTCGCCCATCGACATCCCGTTCAAGAAGCTCGGACGCGGCATCGGTTTCGACGCAAAGGTTGCTGCGTGGAACTTTCCTGATCCATGGAAAGGCGGCCATTGGACCCTTGGCGACATTGTTGCCTACCAGCAGGACGCGTTTTCTCCATTGCGCACAACGCCGCCATGTACCGCGAGCGCTACTTAAGCGACTACTACGCCATCGGCGAACACGCGGTGCACCCGAAGTCCGGACCCTATGCCTACATCATTCCGGTAGAACAGACAGAGTCTGCTGCAACGGCTCGGTTAGTCAACATCTTGATCACAGGGGCAAACGAAGTCGAGCAGGCAAAGGGCGACTTTAGTGCGGATGGCAAGCAGTATCGGCAGGGCAGTTACATTGTGAAGCTGGCGCAACCATACGGCGCCTTCGCGAAGTCGTTGCTGGAGTCTAGGATTACCCGAACATTCCTGAATATCCTGGCGGCCCACTGCAGCGGCCATACGATGTCACGGCGCAGACGTTGCCGCTGCTGTTCGGTGTGACGGCGGTGCCGGTCAAGACGGCGTTCGAAGCGGAGACCACTCGCGTTACGCTGGCACAGCCGCCCGCAGGTAGCTTCGTGCCCGCGCGAGGAGCGTCCGGATACCCGATCCGCGACGACAGCAACAGCAGCTTGTATGCGCTGTTCGCATTGCTCAAGCGGGGTGTGCGTGCCTTCCGCGTGACCGGGGCAGGGCAGGAACCTGACACCATCTACCTGCCGCAACAGAATGGATTGGAAGTGGCAATCCATGACATTGCGACACATCTTCCCGTAACCATTCAGCCTGCAACAGCTGTATTGCTAACGCCGCGCTCCTGGTAAAGCTGCCAAGGATTGCGCTCTATCAGAGTTGGACAGCCGCAATTGACGAAGGATGGACACGTTGGATCTTCGATCAGAACGGGATTCCATACACCAGCGTTGTGGATGCAGACAAACGCAAAGGTGATCTTAACAAGCGCTTCGACGTAATCGTATTGCCTGACAACGCGCCCGGGGCAATCACCACTGGTCGGCTTGGCAGGGAAGAGGGTGATTCGCCGCAGCCGCCACCGGAGGTCCGTGGTGGCCTGGGTGAGGCCGGTCTCGCAAGTCTGCGCAGCTTTGCAGAAGCAGGTGGCACCATCGTCGCACTGAACCGTGCCTCGCAGGTTTACACAGCCAAGGACGCACCGGTAAGTGATGTGCTGGAAGGCGTCGCGGCAAAAGACTTCTACATCCCGGGTTCCATTCTTGAAGTAGCAGTGGATACCTCGAATCCACTCGCTCTGGGATCTCGACCAACAGTTCCCATTTTCTTTGAGCAAAGTCCAGCTTTCCGGGTTAGCGGCACGGCTCGTTCTGCCGCAAACTACACGAGCAGCAAGCCATTGCTGAGTGGCTGGATATTGGGCGGGGCAGTACCTCCAAGGCAACTCTGCGCTTGCAGAGGAACCCGTGGGAAAAGGACGTCTGATCCTCTTCGGATTCAGACCTCAGTACCGCGCTCAATCAGAAGGCACATACCGCTTCTTCTACAACGCCCTGCTGTACAGCTCATCCACGACAGCCAGTCTCCAGGCGGACGGTAAGTCTGGGAAGAGCAGGCATGGCACGGAGAACGGGCTTTGAACAT
>JBPBPZ010000220.1:0-3153 GCA_050954525.1 Janthinobacterium lividum | reverse complement strand
CAGCACATGGTGCTGTGTGTCGACACACACAAGACAGGCGGATTTGCCCAGAGCTACCCACGCGGCCTTGCGGACCCAGTCTCGAAAACGATGTTTGGCGGCTACGAAACCATCATGGGGCTGACGAACCCGAACACGGAGCACCTCGGGTTCAAGGCATGCGTCACAGCAGATTACGATCTGCTGGCAGTGTGGCCCGGCAACAAGGGCAGTGGCGATTTGATGGGTTTGCAGCATAAGCTCGCCGCTGGTTTTAACGTGGGTGCCAGTCTGCCGGGCGGTGTCGCTCGCCTTCCCACCGTGGATAATCGGCTGCAGGCCAGCGGGCTCCGCGAGCACCACCGCTTTGGCGATGTCAGTGCGCGCATCATGAACGTAAAAGCCATGTTGAACTCTGCGATCCAAAACCCTGGTGGCAATGCAGTCCACCACAATGACGAAGCGGGAAACGTGGCGCTGGCAAAGGGCAGCCTCGCCGATTGTCTGCCGTCGATCGGCTTTGTCCCGTCTGTCCTTGGCAGCCGGACCACGGGCGCACCGCCGCAGAGTTCTAAAACTATTCTGCTGCGCACCGTGCAGGACTTTCGCGAACTGCTGCTGTTTGCCCGCGCCAACCAATTTGCCGAGGTGTTGAAGACAAGCTGGTACGGTGAGATGGGCGTGAAGCAGCTGTAGACCCTTCCGCACGGGGGAACGTCTACATGGTGCAATCGATGCCTTGCGGAGTCCTGACATGATGAAGCCCCTTTGCCTTAGAAACTGTGTGCTGGCTTTTGCCTTGACCGTGTCCGTTTCATGTCTGCACGCGCAGGGGGCGGTCGAAGGCCCGCTGCCACAGCTGTCGGGCGCACCGGCACAGGGCAACACCTCTGCACCGGCACCTGCACAGAGCAGGTTGCTGGACAACGAAGCCGTGGTGAAGATGACGGCGGCAGACCTGGGCGACGCCATCATTCTGCAGACGGTGCGCTCTCAGCCAGGCGACTACCGCACTGGCCCGGACGACCTGGTGGCTTTGAAAAAGGCAGGTGTATCGCAGGCTGTAATTGCGGCCATGCTGGCGCGCAACAGCGGTCTGCAGCAGCGTGCTGCACCTGCGCCGATTGAAGTAGCTCCGCTGTCGGTCAACACGGACGACCCGGGCGTGTACTTCAAGAATCGGCAAGGCGCGTGGGAAGCTGTGGGGCCGGAGTTGGTGCGATACCGCGACGGCGGCGCACTGAAAAGCCTGGTGACGAACAACATTGTGAAGAAAGATGAGAACGGCGTTGTAAGCGGACCCAAGTCGAAGCTGAGCGTAGCACCGGGCACCGAAATGATGATTCTTGCGCCTGGAAACACAGACGCCGTGGAGTATGTCATCCTGCGCTTCCGCCCAAAGAGCGACCGGCGTGAGTTCCGCGTGAAGAGCGGCAACGTCTTCCACTCGGAGACAGGAACGGACCGGGACGCGCTGGATATCCCGGTACACAAGGTCTCGCAGCGCCTGTTCGCATTCACCGTTCCGCACGACCTCACCAAAGGCGAATACGGTGTACTCGCGCCCGGCCAGGCGTCCACGCCAGGCATCAGCCACGCCGGCAAAATCTATACGTTCTCCATTACGGAGTGAGTTGAACCCGCTTAACCGCCTTTAGATCTCCATAACGATCGAGCCCACGCCGACACCTTTCTCGTACGCCTGGTGAGCCTGTTGGATCTCATCGAGCCGGTAAGTCGCCTTAATGGGCACCTTGAGTTTGCCAGCCTTGAGCCATTGGAACAGCAGTTCCAGGTCAGGCTTGAAGTGTTTCGACCTTCGGTTCAGGCCGAAAAAGGTAGTCCGTTTGCCGGACCAGAACAGCAGGTTTCGCGCAAAGAGCTTCAGGATGACAGGCAGGAACGGACCCCGCGGCGTCTTCGTCAGGATGGGCAGGTTCATGCCGTACGCCACCAGGATGCCGCCCTTGCGCAAGATGGAGTACGACTCGTCGAAGCTCTTGTACCCGAGCGGGTCAAACACGGCGTCGACCCCGCCTTTCAGCTTGACTGCATCGATCCACTTCTTGTCGGAGTAGTCGAACGGGACGGCACCGGAAGCACGAAGCTCCTCGTGTTTTGACTTTGCTGCGGTTCCGAAAACCTTTGCGCCGGCCAGGCTGGCAAGCGCCAGCAGAGCTCCACCCACGCCGCCACCCATGCCGTGAATGAAGACAGTTTGACCCGCCTTGATCTTGGCGGAGCGGTGCAGCATCTCGTACGCGGTCATCCAATCCAGAACCAGCGCAACGGCGGCTTTCTGATCGACGCCATCCGGCACAGCTACAAGGAAGCGCTCCGGCAGGTTGATGCGCTCGGCCTGTCCTTCGTACTTCGACAGGCATGCCACGACGTCGCCGGGCTTGAACTTCGACGAGCCTTTGCCATTGCTGAGTACCGCACCCAGAATGCTGTAGCCGGGCGTCAACGGAGCCTTTTTCTGAAGAGGGTAAACGCCCCTGCGCATGTTGACGTCAGACCCGGACACGATGGAGTACCTGACCGCGACCTGGACCTCACCAGCAGCGGGATCGGGGAGATCACCCTCGACGACGGCCAGCTTGCTTTCGTCTCCGAACTCTGTAATGACAACTTTTCTAATCCTGGACATGGCTCACGGCCCTCGTCGACTTGAATGCGATGCGCCCTGGCGGGGGATCGCCTCACAAGTTTTCACGTTAGGGCGGTAAGGTGCAGCTCTCAGCAATCGGCTATGCTCTTCGAAGTGAATCTTCAGGGTAAGCGCAGGTTCTATTCGGTCGGCATCGCAGCTGGTTTGCTGGTGGCGCTTGCTGTGCTGCTGTTCCTCCGTTTCCATGCGCCGCCTGAGGTAGCGCGACTTCTGCCGGAGTCGGACGCGATTCTGTACCTGAATCTGAAGCCGGTGCGTGCGGCTTCGCACTTCGATCAGCAGCCCGTAAGTCCTTCGCCGGAGTACGCAGGATTCGTAGCGGCGACTGGCTTTCGGTGGGACCGGGACCTGGACCGCGTAGCGATTTCGCTGCACCGCATGCCCGACCCGAACGGACCGAATGGCGTGGTCGCCTACACAGGCGTGCTGGAAGGACGGTTCGACGCCGGTAAGTTGGGGAAATACCTTCGCGAGAACAGCACATCCCGCGAGACCTACGCAGG
>JBPBPZ010000247.1:0-3171 GCA_050954525.1 Janthinobacterium lividum | reverse complement strand
TCATCGTCTCCATGGTCACGGCTTCGGCTCAGACCATGGCACCCAAGCCTGCTGAGCATGACTCGCCCCAGACCAAATTCCCGTACCGTGACGAGCTGTATGTTGCGAAGAACTTCCGGTTCGGTGACGGCGGTACGCTTCCCGAACTGAAGCTTCACTACCTGACGCTTGGCACGGCGCATCGCAACACCGCTGGCAAGGTCGACAATGCCGTTCTCATACTGCACGGCACGGGCGGCAATCGCTTTACGCTAACGACGCCAGTGTTTGCCAATGAGCTTTTTGCTCCCGGCCAGCCGCTTGATGCGTCCAGATACTTCCTGATCCTGCCTGACGATATTGGCCAGGGGGATAGCTCGAAACCTTCTGACGGGCTCCACATGCGCTTCCCAAAGTACGACTACGACGACATGGTGCGTTCGCAGTACCAGATGCTTGTGGAGGGTCTTCACATCGATCATCTGCGCCTCATCCTGGGGACTTCAATGGGCTGCATGCAGGCCTTTGTTTGGGGCGAGACATACCAGAACTTCGCGGATGCGCTGATGCCGCTTGCCTGTTTGCCCACGCAGATCGCAGGCCGCAATCGCATGATGCGGTACATGGCGATCCAAGACATCAAGCTCGATCCGGAATGGAAGCATGGTGACTACACAACGCAGCCAATCCAGGGACTTCGGGCTGCCTCTGAACTCACCTTTGTCATGGGAACAGCGCCCATGGTTCAGCAAAAAGCCGCTCCCACACGCGAGGCCGCGGAAAAGTTTGTCGACAGCTATATCCCACGCGTGCTGGCGCGTACCGATGCGAATGATCTGATTTATTACTTCGACGCGTCTCGCAACTACAACCCCGAAGCACACCTGGACAAGATCACAGTTCCTGTCATGTTCATCAATTCCGCGGACGATTTCATCAATCCGCCGGAGCTCGGCCTGGCGGAAAAGCTAACGCCAGCGATGCCCCATGCCAGGTTTGTCCTGATACCCACCTCCGACGCAACCCGCGGGCACGGCACCCACACCCAGGCTGCGCTTTGGAAGAAGTACCTCATCGAGCTGCTCGCCGCCTCTGAACCGAAACATTGACGTGCGCAAGCCGCGTCGCTTCCATGTCCAGAGATATGGAAGCGCCCTTGGAGTATGTGTCGTTCTTGTAGCGTCACTTTGGTTCGGGAGCAGTGCGGCTCGGGAACTCCTTCACAGCTGTCAGCATCAGACCGGTTGAGGAAACGTGAATGGCACAGCAGGATGCGTTGGTCTGGTTGATCACAGGATGCTCGACGGGTTTCGGGCGGGAACTGGCGCAGCTGGTACTGGCTCGCGGTGATAAGGCAGTGGTGACAGCCCGACGACCGGAGGAAATTCAGGACCTGGTCGAAGGGCACGAGGATTCGGCTCTTGCTTTGAAACTGGACGTGACCAATCCCGACGATGTCGCTCATGTCGCCACAGAGGCTGAGAAGAAGTTTGGCCACGTGGATGTCCTGGTGAACAACGCTGGGTACGGGTACCTTGCCGCAATCGAAGAAGGTGAGGACGATGCCGTCCGAAAGCTGATGGAGACGAACTTTTTCGGCCTGGTTGCGATGTCTAAGGCGATTCTGCCCGGCATGCGTCGCCGCAAAAGCGGACGCATCGTAAATATCTCGTCCATCGGTGGGCTGGTCAGCTTTGCCGCAACGGGTTACTACCATGCGGCGAAGTACGCTGTTGAAGGTCTAAGCGAGTCACTTTCCATTGAGGTTGCGCCGCTCGGCATCAAGGTCATGATTGTGGAGCCGGGGCCTTTCCGGACGGACTGGTTAGGCCGATCTCTTCAGCAGTCCGAAACGCGCATTGCTGACTACGATGCCACCGCTGGCAAACGGCGGGAGCAGAGCACGGCAAATAATGGCAAGCAGGTTGGTGATCCGGTCCGGGGAGCCCAGGCCATTATTGACACGATCACCTCTGAGAATCCTCCGTTGCGTCTTGTTCTGGGCAAGCCGGGCCTCGACCTGGTAGAGAAGAAGCTGCAGGCTGTGCAGAAGGATCTGGACACCTGGCGGGCAACAACGCTCTCTGCAGACTTTCCGCCGGAAGAGGCATAGAGCGCGGTCGACGTACACCTAAAGACAAGCAGTGGGCTATTGCGGTTCCCAAAGGCCAAGCAGGCGGATCACCAGCTCATTCGAGTGGATATCGATCGCTTCGCCGCACCGTAATCGAGTGCTTTGCACACGATTCAGCTTGATCCCCACGGCGCCTAGATCGTCGTGCAGCACTGTCTCATTCGGGAAGGTGTAGCTATTGGTTCGCCCAAGGGCACCGTCCACCTGCCCCTGCGCAACATAAGTTTTTCTTCCACTTTTAACGGAGCAGCTCAGGCTAATCTCGTATCGCGGCATGCTGAACATGGCAACTTCACAAACGTCCACTTCTTCAACTCCATGGATAGTCATGTGTCTCTGCTGGTGCGTAGGACAGCACTTACAGCGGCATGCAGGCAGCTTAGCGCGAGACGCGGTTCGATCAACGGCCAATGAAAGCACAAGCAATGCCAGTACTCCTGTTTTGGTCCCGCGTTTATTTCGTCATCGTGTGGATCGTGCTGTCGGGCTCAGTACCGCACGGTGCTGCCGGGCTGACGAACCTCTTTCTGGGCTGCAGCTGACCTTGCTGAACTGATGGATATAACGATCCTAGGAGGGGAGGGCTCGCGCAGCCATCCCTTTATTGGCAAAAGCGAAGGATCGTTGCTGAACAACCAATCGCACTACAGGCTCAGCTAATACCGATTGAATCCCCTTGGTTGCCCGTGGGTACATATCCCGACTGGCAGGACTCCGTAGGCCATTGCTGCGGAGGGAAGCGCTCTGTAGATGGCCCAGCTGCCCACTACGGGCCGACTAGCTAATACGTGAAGCGCGGCAACAGATCTGCGCATGAAGATGTATTGAGGTACGGGCCTAAATGTCGGGAACGATTACAAGGGCGTGTAAGTACGTTGCATGCAGCTGATTAAATGTAGAAGTGTCTGCGTCCGGCATGAAATACGCGTGATCACGCGCGAGGGGCTGACTGCGACGGTAAGATTTCCAGAGAGTTCGGGCACTACAGGATGCCGAGGTAGAAACGTGCGCAACGGAAACGTGGAGCTTATGGCGTAGATTGCGACAGGAAATGCTTG
>JBPBPZ010000230.1:0-3204 GCA_050954525.1 Janthinobacterium lividum | reverse complement strand
CCCGAAAGGTGGCCCTGCAACTAAATCAACATCCCAAAAAAGACTTTGGAATTTGAACTACCCGCGAGTAACTCTAAGTCAGTGTTGCATCCACCCATTGAGACCGCCCGACTTCGCCGGGAGTTCCCTGTCTATGTAATGGCAACCGCTGCTGTAACATGGAGGAGTGATCCACCAGCGCCACACGCACCTGCTTCTGCAGGACCGGAAGCGGCGCTTTCACGACCGTCAAGGCCTCCCTGGTCTCAAGTTCCGCTAGATCGGCCAGCCTTGCTGCTTCCCGCGCTGTTTCCAACGTCGGCATAGCAACGAGCCCAAGCGCCTCCAACTCCACCTGGGAACGCCGCCGCACGAGCGCAATTTGATTTGTCAGAGCTTCAAGACCGGCAGCAAGCCCGCTTGCAGCATCTGCAGGCGTGTTGCTTCGCACATCGCGCTCGTGAAGTTCCAGTTCGCGCTCTGCCCGGGTCTTGGCGGCAAGATGTTCCCTCGCCTGCTTCAGGGTCTCTACCCCCATGGCAACCAGCGCGGTACGCATCTGCCGCTCCCATTCCGCAAGCTGCGCCAGCACGGAGGAGCGATCCCTGATTGCAGGACGAATCTGAATTGTGCCGACACCGACAATCTCCACCAAAGCATCTCGAACAACTGACACGGTTCCGCTGGCTGGCGCGCCGTCTATCTGTACCTGAGTCTCCACTCCGTCAACCAGATTGAAGGTAATCTGGGTCGCCTGCGCATCCAGGCTGGCCCGTACGCCTTCCAGCGACCGAGAAATTTCCTCGGAGGCCCGCACCAATGACTCTGTCACCCGATAACGGGAAACCTGCACGGCGGCACTGTGCGCTTTGTCTCGTGCTTCTTCAGCCGCGGCCAACCGTACCTCTAACCCTTCCAAAGCTGCGTACAAAACTGCCAGATCGCTCACGTGACGGGCATGACGCACGGCTTGTGCAGCGGCGTCGGAAGCCTCGGAAACCTCATCCGCCCGCGTCTGCATCCCAGCCAAATTACCTTCCGCGCGGGCCAGCAACTCCGCCGCGCGCACTTTTTCTTCTGTTGCCGCCTGCTTTCGCTTCTGTGCCTGCTCCAGGGCAGACTTCCGGGCCAGCCGCTCGCTCGCTTTCCGGCGCAGTTCCGCCACGCGTGCCTCTGTCAGTCTGCGGTCTTTCTGCGCGTTCCGCTCCACTTCCTCAAACAGTTGCGCAGCCGCCTTCTTTTCTCTTGCTTCGGCGATCATCTTTTCCGCAACATCGGCACGCATAACTGCTTCCAGCGCCTGGAGACGTTGCACGGCTTTTTCGAGCGCCTCCACATTCTCCTTTAATTCATCGCGGGTAGCTTCCAGTCGCACCACGTGTTCTGTAGCTTTCGCATGCGCTTCAAGCACCTGCCTGTAGCTACCCGTAGGCTTGCCATTTCCATTCAGCAGCTTGGCCAGATCACGCTCGACTGTCTGCAGAAAACCCTGCCCACGCAACCCTCCGGTCATGGTCCCCAGTTCCGTTTCCAGGCAGCTATGGATTGTCTGCCGCGCATACTCCGGAAGCTCGGGAAGCCGTGTCGCCTGCAGTTGTGTCACCCAGAGTGCGCCCCACATCCCGGCATCCTCTGGTTTATGTCCCTGATTGCCCGGCTTTCTGAAACCGAGAAGCTGCTGGAGCTTTTCTTCCGCTACATCGCCCTCATGCAGCGACCCATCCGGCATGTGAAGCCGCGCAAACGGTTCTTTATGGAGGAAGCGCTTTTCTACTCGGTACAGTCCGCCTTCGCGTTCGAACTCCAGCATCACTTGCGGTGACGTTGTGTGCGTCCAGTGCCGCATCTCCATCACACCTTTTGCCCGGGAGGTGTGGCGCTCGAACAAAACACCGCGAATCGCTGCAAGAATCGTGGATTTGCCGAACTCATTGCACTCCGCCAAGACATTCACCCCGTCACCCAGGCCAGTAAGCCGCATCGGTTTGGTGAATTTCCTGAAGTTTTGCAGTTCAAGCGAACGTATCTTCATCGAGCCTGTGCTCCTTGCTGGACGTGAAGCAGATAGAGTCGCTGCAGCGCCGCCGCCGCAAGCTCATGGTCCGGGTGATATGTATCGACCGCCATGATAGCCAGCCTGTCCGCCGCCACGCGCACAAAGCCTATGTGGTCGATGCTTTCGAGGTCGGCCGCAGTAGGTTTTACCAACAGTCCGGCGTCATTCAGGATTAACGTGCGCAGAGCGCCGCTCAAGCCAGTGCGAATCGTCGCTTCGAAGTTTTCCCGCGCCGGCAGATCAAGCGACCCATTCACTTCCACACGCAGCAGCACGCGGCTTAGGTCTGCATCGAGTGATCGGACTCTGGCTTCAAGAGCAGAGATATCCATTACGTCGTGGAGTGCTGCGGTCTCTTCCCGCCATAAAAACCTGCCGGTCGCTAGATGCGTCACTAATGGCACCTGCTCGCTGCTTCTGTCCTCGTCCAGATTCACCAGCAGCACACTGCCGCCACCCTCGCCACCCTTCGCAAAGCCGTCCGGCTCCGGTGTGCCGCTATACCAGGTACGCTCGTCAATCTGAACACTGCCATGCCAGTCACCCAGTGCCAGGTAAGCAAGATTTGCCTTCGAGGCACGGTCAATCGCCAGTAGATTGTTCGTGGAAGCGTCTGTTGATCCGAAGCTCCGCACAGACCCATGCGCCAGGCCGATTCGCAGTGCCCCCTCGGGAGTGCTCATGCTGTCCATCGGCAACGTGGTATCGACAAGGCTGTGTCGTTGGGTCAAAACCGCTGGCAGTACCCAGGCCGAAGTTCCTGTGATTTGCTGCGGTTCCGGTGTCGTATGCAGCTTGATGTTTTCCGGCAGGGAAGTCCGCAGCAACCGTTCCCAGGGCCCATCTGTTCCGTGAGCGTCATGGTTCCCCGGAATCAGATGCCATTCAACCGCGGTAAATTGCCGCATGCGTTCAATCGGTTGCAGCAAGGTCGTCAGGCTAACACCAGTGACATCGAAAACGTCACCTGCAACCAACACGGCACAAGCCCCATGCTGCTGAGCGAGACGCCCGATACGAGAGATCACTTCCAACCGCTCGGCCCGTAGAATCGCGAGTGTCTCGTCATCTACGAGCCTGAATGTCTTGCCTACTTGCCAGTCCGAAGTGTGAATGAAACGCATCTTGCTCCTCCAGCAGCGGTGAGACTAACCTGTAGAGATAGGGTG
>JBPBPZ010000354.1:0-3213 GCA_050954525.1 Janthinobacterium lividum | reverse complement strand
AAGGTCGCTAAATCACCGCCCGGGCCACTGGCCAGGGCATCTGGAGAACGTCGATGCTTTGGACAATTACCGTGGTTCTATTGATCTTGTGGGCTGTTGGATTCTTCGGTTTCGGACAGGCTGTCGGTGTCTGGATCCACATTCTGATCGTGCTGGCCATCATCTCGCTTATCTTCAACCTCCTTGGCGGACGTCGGGTCTGACCTGCTTTCGCGAAGCATGGTGCCAAGACAGCAAGACTTGTAAGTGAGATGGAGGAACAAATGGATACGGATCAAATTAAAGGCAAGCTACAGAACATGTTTGGCAAGGCAGAAGAAGCGGTCGGCGAGGCTATTGGAAGTCAGAATCTCTCCAATGCTGGCGCGGAGGATCGTCTTAAGGGCGCGGCTGTGGAAACCTGGGGCAACACCAAGGACGCCGTTCACAGCACAGGCACCACCGCGGCAACCCGTGCGGACGTGCACGGAACTCACACCAGTGAGTCGTTGCGCGATCGCGTCGTCAGCGGGACAGAGCACCTTAAGAATTCCATCAACGCCAAGGTGGACGGTTATAAGGAACATCAAGCTGAGAAGCGAGATGATCTAGATCGTTCAATCTAATTGCTCTTGTAGAGCTTGTTGAAAGGCTGTCTGCGGGCAGCCTTTCACTTGTACCAGCTATGCGCTGACATGGTGTCTAAGGAGAACATCCGACGCAACGGCGCAGAAGAACACTACTGCGATGATCCCATTCAGCGTAAAGAAGGCCGCATTCATCCGACGCAGATCGCTTGGTTTCACCAGACTATGCTCATACAGCAGGAGCAAGGCGACAGCGAGTAAGCCACCTGCGGCCACCGCTCCTAGATGAAAGATCATCAGCAGCCACACCATGCAGGCCAGCATGCACAGGTGCATGGCGCGAGCCAACATAAAAGCCCCATCAAGGCCAAACGCCTGCGGCACGCTGTTTAGTCCGTGGGCTCGGTCGTGTTCGAAGTCCTGGCAGGCATACAGCACATCAAAACCAGCGACCCAAAGCAAAACTGCCGCCGTTAGCACCACGATGCGCGGGTCAAGGCTGCCACGCACCGCGATCCACGCTGCCGAAGGTGCAATGCCGAGGGCCAGACCCAACACCAGGTGCGACCAGCGCGTGATCCGCTTCATATAACTATAAGCCAGCACGACAGCGACGGCGATGGGGCTCAGCAGTAGGGTAAGGTGGTTCAGACGTGCGGCCGCAAGTACAAAAATGCCAATCGAAAGCAGCGTAAATCCCGCTACGAAGCGTTTGCTAAGCACGCCTGCGGGTAGAGCGCGCATGGCCGTTCGAGGGTTCAGGCTGTCGATTTCAGCGTCTGCAAGCCGGTTGAAAGCCATGGCTGCGGTCCGAAGGGAGACCATACACACCACGATCAACAGGAACGTACGCAAGGAGGGCCATCCATTTGCCGCTAGAACAGCCCCGGTCAGGGCAAAGGGCAAAGCAAAGATCGAGTGTTCCCACTTGATCATTTCCAGCGTGGTGCGGGTGCTGCGAAAAGTGCCTGCAAAGGAAAAGGCCATATCGTAAGTGTATGGCCCGCCCTGGTCAGTAGCCGCCTACCGGTTGCTTCCCTTTTGCTCACTGGCTACCTGAAGGTTGTTGGTCACCTTGAAGGCTCCGGGAACACCGTTGGCTCGAATACCTGCGGTATCCTTGTCCGCCTGCCGATCCACGACACCCGTCAGTGTGATGTTCCCATTCACTACCGTGATGCGGATTGGTTTTGCAGGATCGATGGCATACCGTTGCAATGACGGAAAGCCATAGATGGCGCGAGCCGCCTCGATGCGGATACGGTCGTCATTTGGCGAAACTGGCGCGACTTCGATTTCGTCAACGACATCTTTGACGCCAGGGTAGTGCGACACAACTGAGACAGCAGAATCTTTGTCCGTTGGACCGTACGCGGTTCCGCCGAGTGTGACCACACCATTCTGGACGCCGATGGTAAAGCTGTTGAAGGCAGTTGTGCCGTAGCCGATCCGATCGTACGTCAGCTTCTCTGCGAGTTTGCTGCGTAACTCAACATCGCTGACCTCTGCGGCACTCCCATTCGGGCGTACTTCGATCATGTTGTGAACGGCGATCACACCTTTTTTGTGGTGGATCCTGTGTTCCGCGTCTTCTTTCGTGGCGTACACGTCAACCGTTCCTGCAAGATTCACAATGCCATTCTTAACTGACACTTGAATGTTGCTGAACCGCTTGTTGTCGAGCGACTTCTGCGTCTCAGCGACAAGCAGTGCATCAGTAGCCTTGTCCTGCGCTTGTATGCGCGGGCACGCCATTAGAACCGCAAGCGATAACACACCCAGATTAGAGCGCAGAACTCCTCGCATCTTCATCTTTACCTCCCAAAGCAAGCAAATACTGCCTGCTTCATCTTGGATGTCCCGCAGCGAATGAGGGATATTCCATGTGGTCCTACATCAGCGTCAGCGATAGCGTTTGCGGATTTTGTAGACCATGGAGAAGACACCATTCTCATCGCGGGTTGCAACAATCGACTTGTTATCTCCCAACTGGTACTGCAGTTGGATAAGCTGCTGGGCAGAGGAGTTCACGTTTGTGGCAAAGGTCACTGTGATCTGCCGTGTGAGCTGCTGCTCGACCGTGATGCGCGCAGATGAAGTTCCTAGCGTGCCAACGAATGCAGGATCGATTTTCACTTTGCCTGCACCGCCGAAAAGCTTGTTGACGCGATTGGAAACGGTCGCGTTCAAGGCTCCGCCTAGCAAGGCGTTGGTTGTTGGATCCTGGCCCTGTTGCTGGAGGCGTTGCGTACTGATCTGCGCCTCTTCCTGCGTGCGGCCAAGCGCAAGCAGGTTGAAAATGTCTGCCTGTGAAAGCGGCGGTTCCGAGCGATACGTCAACTTGAAGTTCTTCGATGTGCCATGCACACCAATGGTGACATCGTAATTCTCCACCCGTGCAGTGGCGTCCAGATCGATCACCGGATCGATGCG
Organism: Janthinobacterium lividum; assembly: GCA_050954525.1. Taxonomy (GTDB): domain Bacteria; phylum Acidobacteriota; class Terriglobia; order Terriglobales; family Acidobacteriaceae; genus Terriglobus. The sequence goes on along the minus strand of JBPBPZ010000354.1, from coordinate 214 downwards.
GATCGGATTGTTGAAGTAAATCTGGCCCCGCTGCAGCTGGTAATTGGTGCCAGCAAATGTTGCAGAACCGTCTGTCACCGTAACCCTTCCCAGGATGGACGGTACTGCCAAGGTGCCGCGTGCCGTGATGTCGACCGTGCCTGCGACATGGGCTCCATAGCTGTTCTGGAAGTCGAGCGCTGGTGAAGATTGCACACGCACATTCAGGGTGATC
>JBPBPZ010000101.1:0-3235 GCA_050954525.1 Janthinobacterium lividum | reverse complement strand
ATGCACCTGGATTACTCCACCCATGATGTCGCGATCGACCGCGCAGCCTGGGGCTCCATTACCGGCCTCGGAGCAGCGCAGCCCCTGCCGAAGGAGTTCCACGGCCCCAACCTGGAACTGCGCATTGAGTTCCGCATCAACAAGGACGGCCAGGCAGCGGAGTAATGCTCTGCCCTGACGTAGGCACCCCATGGCATTTCAAGACCGGCTTCCTGATGAGTTTCAGCAGCGGTTAGCGGCAGAGCGGCGCCTGCAGGTGGGTGCCGCGCTTCTGCTCGGCCTCCTGGTTCTTGTGGGGGTGGTTCTGCGGGCCGGTAGCGCAAACGTCTTCCCCGCAGGCTGGTGGCGGCATTGGTAGAGCGTGCGGACGGAAACGAGCCCCTGCTGGTAGTCATCGCCGGTCCAACCGCCTCCGGCAAGACAGCTCTTTCGCTGCAGCTTGCGGAGACGCTCGGCGGCGAAATCGTCTCGTGTGACTCTGTTGCCGTGTACCGCGAGATGGAGCTAGGCACCGCCAAACCTTCCCCGGAAGAACGAAGCCGTGTGCCGCACCACCTGATCGACGTGGTTCCCCCGAACGCTGAGTACACCGCGGGTGATTATGGACGGGCCGCGCGTGCGGCGGTTGCAGACATTGCATCGCGTGGCGCGGTGCCGATTGTGACCGGCGGCACGGGCCTATACCTGCGCGCGCTGCTGGACGGCCTAAGTCCGGTGCCGCAGCGTGACGAGGCACTTCGTGCCCGCCTGCAGCGTGCGGTAGACCGGCGCGGACACGGCGTGCTGCACCGCATTCTGCGGCGCCTGGACCCGGCTGCTGCACGGCGTATCCACCCGAATGATGTACCTAAGCTGATCCGCGCCATCGAAGTGTCCGTGCTGGAAGGCAGACCCATGACCGCGGCCTGGGATGCGGGAAAGCGAGTACCCCTGATCGGCTTTCGCGTGGTGCAGATCGGCCTTTCTCCCGACCGTGCCGCCCTGTACGCAAAAATCGACGCGCGCTGTGCGGCCATGTTTCGTGAGGGCCTCGTGGCTGAGACGAAAGGCCTGGTTGCCCGGTACGGCTCTGCGTGTCGAGCTCTGAACGCTTTGGGATATGCGGAGGCACAGGCGGTGCTTCGTGGTGATCTGACGGAAGGTGACGCCATCAAAAGAGCGCAGCAGGGGCACCGCAACTACGGCAAGCGGCAGGGAACATGGTTCCGGGCCGACGGGCGTATCCAGTGGATTCCTGGCTTCGGCGGCGAAGCTTACGATGCATCGCTACAGATCATCACGGCGCACAACGAAGCGGTCCGTTGATATTCGCAGTGACAAGATCAACAGGACAGCAAGCCGTCAGTTCGCCCGGAACTTCACCACACCGCCAACCATGGTGATGTGGACGCGGCCCAGCATGGCGGCCCCGTGGAACGGCGTGTTCCGGGACTTTGAGGCTGTCGCCGCTGAATCGTAGCTCCACGTTGCGCCCGCATCGAAAACAACCAGGTCGGCCAGCGCTCCCTGTGCGACGCGACCCACGTCATGCCCCAGATCGCGCAGCCGGAACTTCTCTGCCGGTGCGGATGTAAACAGCGCCATCACGTCGGCAAGCGGCATGCCGTGTTCGCCGTGCAGGATGCGCAGCGATACCCCCAGCGCGGTTTCCAGCCCGGTAATGCCGTTGGGTGCCCGCTCAAACTCCACGTTCTTTTCATGCGCAGCGTGCGGTGCGTGGTCAGTTGCAATTACGTCCACCGTGCCGTCCAGTACCGCGGCAATGCATGCCTTCCGATCCTCGTTCGAGCGCAGCGGCGGGTTCATCTTGAAGTGTGTGTCGTACCGGTGCGATCCCTGCTCGGCATCGCCTGCAATCGCCTCGTCGGTAAATGCAAGGTGGTGCGGAGCAACTTCGCATGTAACGTGCAGGCCACGTGATTTCGCGGCGCGGATGGCCTCGAGCGCCCTTGCCGTTGAGACGTGCTGCACGTGCAGGTGAGGCCGCAGCCCCTCCATGCGTTCAATCTCTTCCAGCAGCCGGATATCGCGCTCCACAAGGCTCGACTCCGCTTCGACGGGCATGCCGCGCAGACCCAGGCGAAAGGCGACCGGCCCGAAGTTCATGCTGGCACCCACTGTCATGCGCGTGTCTTCCGCATGCTGTGAAATGGGCAGGCCGACACGCGCCGCCGCGATGAGCGCACACCGCATCACGTCGTCTTCCAGCACCGGCTTGCCGTCGTCGGTGAAGCCTACCGCGCCTGCGGCTGCCAGGGCACCGTAGTCGGTCAGTTCCTTGCCCATGCTGCCCACGGTTGCGGCGGGCATGGCCAGCACCCGCGCCGACGGCTGGCGATCCGGCGATTGCACAAAACGCAGCCACTCCACGGAATCGGTCACGGGCACCGTGTTTGGCATGGCCACCACGGTGGTCACGCCGCCTGCAACTGCCGCACGCGTGCCCGTAGCGATAGTCTCCTTGTGCGTCTGGCCCGGCTCGCGCAGGTGGACGTGCATGTCGATCAGGCCGGGCGTAACGGCAAGGCCGGTGCAGTCGATCACCTCATCAGCGGATGAGGCGGCAACGCCGCTATGGTTCACTTTCTGAACCACACCGTTTGCAAGCAGGACATCGCAGACCGCATCCAGACCGCTGGCAGGATCGATGACCCGCCCGTTCTTCAATAGCAATGAACTCATGCGGACACCTCGCGTTTCACCCCTGTATGCAGGGCGCGGGAAAGCAGCGCCATGCGCATGGCAAGACCGTGCGAAACCTGTTGCTCGATCGCTGACTGTGGACCATCCGCGACTTGCGAATCAATCTCAAGCCCGCGCACCATGGGTCCGGGATGCATCACCAGGGCCGCTGGCGCGCACCGCAGCAGTCGCTCCGCGTTCAACTGGTAACGCGCCATGTAGTCCGCCGTGTTGATGTCGAGCCCTACGAGACGCTCGCGCTGGATGCGCAGCATCATGGCCACAGTCACCTGGCTCAGAGCGCGTTCAAAGTCCCGCTCGATCTCCACACCGGGTGCAACCTGCAACGCCTCTACCGGGCAAAGTTCCGGCGGCCCGCACAGGATGACGCGTGCGCCCAGTCGCGGCAGCAGCATGGCATTCGAACGGGCCACGCGCGAGTGCCGCACGTCGCCGGTGATGACCACAGTGACGCCGCTCAACGTGGTATCTGTCAGCACCTGGGAACGCCCCAGCCGCACCAGCATGGTTCGCAGATCGAGCAGCGCCTGTG
>JBPBPZ010000048.1:0-3262 GCA_050954525.1 Janthinobacterium lividum | reverse complement strand
ATCCCCAGGCCACCACGCCACCTTCTGAGAAGACCTTCTGCGGGCCCTGACCGGATTGATCCATGGCGAGCCACTCCGGGTCGGTCAGCATTGTTGTAAGCGTTGTGGGCATCTGCAGCAGGTTTGACCCCAGGATGAGCGGCGATTTCGCAATGGCCCACAGCGTCAGCATGGACCGTGTTTCGTCTGTGTTCAGGCGAGACTCGCGCGGTTTGCCCCACCCAGGACGCGGTCCCAGCGTGCCAATCGGCAGCATGTCTGCGTCTGGCCAGCGGCCCGGTTGCTGCCATTGCATCCAGTTTGCCAGCACGTCGAACTGTCGTTCCACGGTTTGGGGAAAGCTTCCTGCGGGCTTGTCGTTGCTCCAAACATCCCACACATCGTCGGAGATGCGCCACATCTGCGCGTTCTGCTGGAGATCGGCAGCCTGCTCCAGGGGCGTGGGACCGGGTGACAGGCTCAACACCATGGGGCGACCGGTCTTCGCAATGGCGGAATGGATCATGTGGATCTCATCTGCCTTGTAGGGCCTGCTGATGCAGTCCACTTTTAGGAAGTCCACACCCCAGCCGGCGTACAGCTTCATCAAGCCGTCGTAATACGCTTGCCCGGCGGCGTTGTTGCGAACGCCATAGTTATCTGGATTCCAGCGGCACAGGTCTGTGGTGTCCGCCGCGTCCGCAGCGTGCAGGGAACTGCCACCTGCGCCTCCTGTGCCGATGATGGGCATGTTGCCTTCAACCGCTAGCTTTGGGATGCCTCGAATGATGTGGATGCCAAACTTCAACCCCAGTCCGTGCGAGTACTTCGCCAATCCTGCAAGTCCTTCTGGGAAGCGGTTGGTCGCAGGGACGAACTCGCCATTCGCATCCAGCGTGTAACCCTGGTCGCCCTTGCCACCCTGGCTTTCGGCGTTCTCAGGATGGGCCAGGTACCAGCCCTCATCCAGCACCACGTACTGCCAACCCGCTGGCTGCAGGTGCTGGTGAAACCACGCCACGTTACTCTTCCACTCGGCTTCCGTGACGGAGAGGCCGTACGAGTCCCAGCTGTTCCAGCCCAGCGGCGGCTTTTCTTCAATCGTCTGCGCACTTAGGGATTTAGGAAGGAGCAGGGCCACGATCAGTGCAGCGGATAGGAGCCATTTCGACATGCGCCATGCTATCGCACCGTAGCCCCGTCCTTCTACGTGCAGGTGAAAGCCTAAGGGCTTCCGCGGGCGAGACAGCCCGAGCCGAAGTCTTCAACGCAACTGCGCAGGGATCCTTCGATCGCTTCACTCGGTCAGGATGACGGCAGTGCCGGTGCAGGAGCGGTGTGAAGAGCACATGCAGGCATCGGGTGCCTCGTATTTCACCCTAGAAACGTGGGTTCAGTACAAGCCTCGAACCCAAATCTGCTTCGCAGATATAGGCACCCAGCACCCGACTCTTGGTTATGAGTGGAGAATGTCTAGCGCTGCCATACACGCGCTGTGAAGACCTTTGTTTATTCGCTGGATTTCTTCTATCGCGCTCAGGTGCCGTTCAACGGCGCCATTCATATCTGCGGAGATGTTTCTAATGCCTTCAATGGAGCTAATGTAAAGCCCTGTACTATTCAAGGCTGATTCCATACTTGTTAGCATACCGTTGAGCGGTTCTTGCAACGGTCGTAAGCCGTCGAGTCGAGAAGGATTGCCTTGAGCCCACGTAAACCAACCTAAAAGTCCTTGCTGAAGCGAGATCGCAAGCCTTTCTAAATTTCTACCTCTGTCAACAAAGTTTCGAGTGATGCGATCTAGTTTCTTCGAAGTGGCTCGTATGACAGCCACTTGTCTCTCAGTAGACTTTGCTGCAGCAGCCTCGATCTTATGCTTCTGCGTTTGAGTCATAGTCGTAACGTCATCCATCAGCTGCGACAATGGCGCAATAGCTGGTGACAAGCCCTTGATTGCGCTTTCGGTCTGGAGCTTGTAATCAAGGAAGCCTTTGGGATAAACCGTAGCTTTACGGGACCAACTCGGAGCTAACTTCTTGATTTGTTGAGCGCACCAGAGGAGCAGAGCTCCTGAAATCATCCATCCGATAGCTGCAGACTTCGAACTCTTACGAAGCTGAAGAAGCCGAGCTACTGCATTCTGCGCAATCTGGCCGAGAGTCTGATGGTGCTGGAGAGCTAATTGTTCATTGATTTGAACTGCTCCGAGTAAGAGGATTGCACTGGAAAGAAGTGATGCTGTTGCAGTTCGTGCTGTGAAGCTCCACTGTGCGGTCCAATAGGCGGTTTTTAGCCCCAAGAAGATGCCGGGCACTGCAGCCAACAGTAGCAACGCTCGAAGCCAGAGAGGTGGGCTGATGACGAAGACTACCACTGCAAAGAGGAACGAAATTAAGGAGATCGAATCCCCAACACTGAAGGGCGAAGACTGCACTTTCTGATCTGCCATGTCGCTTCGCGTCTTTCGTAGAATTGAAAGCCCCGGATTGCTCCGGGGCTTTCTTGTCGCTTATGCGGCCTGATGCCGCATGTCGCTGGACGCGAAGTCCTAGTACATTCCGTCCATGCCGCCGCCGCCGTGGCTGTGTCCGCCACCGCCTGCTGGGTTAGACTTCTCCGGGATTTCGGAGATCATGGCTTCGGTGGTCAGCATCAAGCCGGCGATGGAGGCCGCGTTCTGCAGGGCAGTGCGCGTTACCTTGGTCGGATCGATGACGCCAGCCGCAACCAGGTCTTCGTACTTGTCGGAACCGGCGTTGTAGCCGAAGGTCATGTCAGTGGACTCGATGATCTTACCGATCACGACTGCACCTTCTTCACCAGCGTTGTAGGCGATCATGCGAAGAGGCTCTTCGATGGCGCGACGGATGATGTTGGCGCCGATCTTCTCGTCACCCTCAAGCGTCTTCACCAGCGCGTCCACGTCTGCGATGCAGCGGATGAGCGCTACGCCGCCGCCGGGGACAATGCCTTCTTCCACGGCCGCACGGGTTGCGTGCATCGCATCTTCGACGCGTGCCTTCTTTTCCTTCATCTCGGTTTCGGTAGCAGCACCGACCTTGATGACGGCAACGCCGCCAACCAGCTTGGCAAGACGCTCCTGCAGCTTCTCGCGGTCGTAGTCGCTGGAGGTCTTCTCAACCTGCGAACGAATCTCGCGTACACGACCGTCGATGTCGGCATCCTTACCGGCGCCATCAATGATGGTGGTGTTGTCCTTGTCGATAGTCACGCGCTTGGCGGTGCCCAGGTCTTCGATCTTCACCGACTCCAGCTTGATGCC
>JBPBPZ010000306.1:0-3294 GCA_050954525.1 Janthinobacterium lividum | reverse complement strand
CGAAAAGATTCTTGCGTATGGTCTATGCGGTACCTGTTATACGCTGAAACGGCAGGACGTGGCGTATTTCAGTGGAAAAGTGTCGCGCACGCTCTTTATACAACAAGACTGGTCGCCGGTCCTCCGGCAATTATGGCGTGAGCAGCGATGAAACCAGCGTTCCTACTGCTGGCATCGCCGGATGCAGGAGACCTCTGAGACAAACATCATCTCGAGTGTCAGGCTTGGCATTGACCCTCTCTGGCCCACCCCTTGAACTTGCTCATCAGCTGCCATGGTCAGTATGGGCGGAAGCGACAAGGATCCCGCTCCCCTGAACGCACCACGGGATCCTGTCACTCACCACCGCGGAGGCGGTTTTTAGAACGTAGCATCCACAAGCGAACTGGGTTACAGGATGTCGCGAAGTTTCGCTGTCAATCTGCACTGTGGCTATCCAGCATGTAGCGCTGTCGGTCACTAACCAGGCGGTGCGGTCGCATCCGCCGCTGACTTGGCAATGCAGATCCATTGCAGGCCTTGTTGCTCATTTGTACCCAGCCTAGTTCAGCGCCTCATCGTCCCACCTAGCAGGGGCGTTCAGCGAATTGTGGCTTTGCACAAGTACGCCAGTTTCGCTTGCTCGTACGCTGCCACGAAACAGGAGTTCCCTTACTAAACGTCAGCTGTTCATTGCGAACTGCTTCTGTCCAACATTGCCACTGTGCTTTCGGCGGTGCGATGGCGTCCGTGGCCGCTTTCGCGATGCGGACTTTACCGATGAAAGGAGCAGTAGTTTTGTACGACAAGCACCCTTGACAGACAAGCGTACTTTACGTAAAGTTAGCTTGTCATCAGGTGGCAGGTCGCATCTGTGGAGGTCAGCAGTGGCACTCTTCTGTTCCGCTCAGAATCCTGCGCAACGCCGGTATCAAAGAGGCGCATTCGGTGTAGCCCTCAGCTACATCGGTTTCTTCTTCAGCTCGGAGTTTTCTGTACATCGTTTTCACCCCTCAGGATGGCATCTCTACCTTGCGGCACTCCTGCCAACCTTCTCCATCGTGGGCCTGCTCTTCATCGTGGGTCGCTACCTGCGTGAGGAGACGGACGAGTTCGTACGCGATCAGTTCATTCGATCCGTCTTGTGGTCCATTGCAGCAGTCATGGCTTACACGATGTTCTTCAGCTTTCTCCGTACCTTCGGATGGCAGGGAACGACCAAGCCGTTCGCCGAGTATTACGTGTTCTGCATCACGCTGCTGATCGCGAAGTTTTCGTACAAGCTGCGGGACCGGGTCGTCAATGATGAATAATCGCATGCGCGAACTACGCGCCGACCGCGGCTGGTCGCAGGCCTATCTGGCGGAGCAACTCGAAGTTTCCAGGCAGTCTGTCAACGCAATCGAGACCGGCAGGTACGACCCGTCTCTTCCTCTCGCGTTTCGTATCGCACGTCTCTTCAGTCTTCCTATCGAGAAGATTTTCGACGCAGGCTGAACCCGCCCATTTACTATCTCTCCAGTCAGGCCCGTTGTCTGCGCCTGTTGACCCGTCACGCGTTTTTTCGAAAGGACTACCGCAATGCACAAAGACCTGGATGTCCGTCGTTTTCTCTTTGCCGTGTCACTCATTCTGCTTGGGATTTCGATGCTGACGCATCGCCTACCCGCGCAAACTATGCCGACCCGCTTCACCATCGTCGACGAGGGAACAGAGGGTAAGCCGGATGTTGTTTTGATCCCTGGTCTGAGCAGTTCACGTTCCGTGTGGGATGGAGAAGCAAAGCTGCTGGCACCGAACTACCGTCTGCACCTGGTGCAGGTGAATGGCTTTGGTGGGCAGTCTGCAGGACCGAACGCCACCGGCGCGATGCTGCCTGCCATTACTGAAGAACTGCACAGCTATATCGCGATGAAGAAGCTGCACCCGATCGTCATCGGCCACTCGTTAGGAGGATTGCTGGCGATGATGCTGGCAGACAGGCATCAGGCTGATGTAGCAAAGCTGGTGATCGTGGACTCGCTACCCTTCTACCCACTCGCAATGAGCCTCGATGCGACGCTCGACAATACCCGGCCGCAAGTTGAGGCTATACGGGAGCGGATGTCCGGTCTTCCCGACGATCAGTATGCAGCCATGCAGCCTATGATGGCAGCCGCACTGGTGAAGGACACGGCTGGACAGAAAAGCGTCGCTGCAAGCTCCGCGACGAGCGACCGTGCTGTTGTCCTGAACGCGATGTTGGAAGACATGCAAACCGATTTGCGACCGGACCTGGCAAGTATCAGGACTCCAACGCTGATGCTCTATCCCTTTGAGGCTGGAACCCGCCAAGGCAACGAGCCCGCCAAAGTGGATGCACTCTACGCAAGCGCCTTCAAGATCATGTCCAATGTCACGTTGAAGCGAATTGATAACTCGCGGCACTTCATCATGTACGACCAGCCTGCAACCTTTAACGCAGAGCTTCAAGCGTTCCTCAGGTAAATGACAGAGTACGGGAGGCACGAGCCTCCGTACTCCTACATTGCTGATTGGTTCAAACTGGCACTCCAAACCAAGCGAATCTGTGGATTGTAACTAACGTCTGACGTTCCAGGTTCCGAGTAGGCCTAATTCCGAGTTATCTGGTGAAGTGCTGCCTGACTCGGCCTACGTCTGCCGCTCGATATGATTACAAGCTCTCATCTCTTCTCGCTCGTTGCCGCACCTTGCTGGCGGATATGCCAAGTGTGATTATGCCGTGCATCACTTCTGGCCAAGTCGTAAGCATTGGACCCACTCACAACGCCTTTCCGAGGCAGACGGGGCTCACTTGTGTCCACCAGTGGTACGCTGACCTGCATGGCTCAATTTTCATACCTCGTCACCATCGAGTCGTCTCAAGCGCCCACGTCGGAAGCACGCGAGGCGATGATGGCCGTTCTGGCCGAGCAAGGCTTCACCGAGCTACAAGATGACAATCGCAGGAAGGGAGGTAGTAAGTTCAAGATAGCCGGATCCAGTCCCGCGCGAGCGGACCAGCTCGCCTTCATCTTGCGCGACCAGCTTGGTGAAGTCTGGGAATCGACGACCGTTCTAATTTCGGAACCGCAAAAGCTGGCTGAAGAGTAGATGTCGCTATGCTTGCCCTTTGTGCGCCATGCATCGTATTGGAAAGGCAAAGGCCCGTATAAGCGATCGGTATTTAGATCATGGCCGGCCTGCTCCTTGAGTGAAGGCTCTGTTACTGGTAATGATGCTCTCGGCTGTGGGTGTGCACTGGTCACCCCTTTTGGGATGTGGCGTATGCTGTTCATCATCGTGAAGTAAAGA
>JBPBPZ010000331.1:0-3324 GCA_050954525.1 Janthinobacterium lividum | reverse complement strand
GATGGAGGCGAAGTCGAATGTCTCGGCCAGGCCAAAGCGCGTGATAAGAACATTGCCGGTAAGTGCGGCGCCGTCGCCAGAACCCTGCAAACGGACACTGCCGTTCATGGTGGCAGACACGCCGTAGTAGCGGATGCGCACTGCAGTCGCCGTAGCGGTCATATCTGCGAACAGGCCACCGCGGTACTGCACAAAGCCGCCCACCTTGATGCGGCCGCCGCCTGAAGTTGCGGTCAGGTTATCGAGCTGCAGCCTGTCCTCGGTGAAGCTGGCGGTTCCGTTGATGTTGGACAGTCCGTTAGGAATGTCAGCGTACGCAAGATTGGTATTTGCGAAGGTAACCTTGCCACCAAGGTTCGGCTTACCCGTTGTGCCAGTTGCGGTGACGTTAAAGCTTACCTTGCCCGACGAAACGATCTCCGGGTTGATGCGGTGCGCAAGCCCCACATCCAGACTGCCCGCCGCGCGGGCATCGATCTTCCCGCCCTGGGCTGGAAGCGCCGTACCATCAGCGGAGAACACCTGCACCGATCCAGATGCGGTTAGATCCGTGTCTGGACCTGTGACGTGCAGGTCTTCGAGGTGCGCGGTTCCAGCATTCAGCGTGGCGCGTATTGGTGCAGAAGACGCAAACTCGAGGCCCTGCGTTTTGACGCGAAGCGGATCGATGACCAGTGAGCCCACCAGCATCTGAGGCTTCTTCGCCGGTCCACTTACATTCAGTTCACCCGCGGCAACAGACGTAGCGTCAAACGTTGAACCAGTTAGCTTCAGTACTGGCGCGACGTCCAGGTTCGAGAAGGCAGCATGTGCCTGCATGGGGTAATCGCCCGTCAGTTGAACCTGCCCGGTGACGTCCAGCTTCGCAGACAGCAAGTCGCTATGCGCCTTCAGGAACACGAGATCGCGATCGCTGCGAACATCTGCATTCAGCACGCCGATTGCCTGCTTGTTATAGGTTGCGTTTGCAAGCGCAAGATGAGCAGAGAGCCCTGGCTGCTCCGCAGTTCCATTTGCATCGGCGGTAAAGGTCAGTACGCCATCGAGGGGCGTACCCGCTTTCTTCACAGCCTGCAGGTTGGAAAGCCGAATCTCATTGCCCTGCAGGTGCGCACGAAGGTGCTTGGAAGCGAGATTGTAGCCGCCGTTGCCGGAAACTTCGACGCCCTGCGCTTTTAGGTCAAGGCTGGATGCAGTAATTTCCTGCCCCCGCACAGAAACATTCGCGGTAAGCGCATCGTAGGGCTGGTCGTACGCAACGCCGTTGCGGAGCGTGACGAGGCCGTCCCCGGTCAAATTTCCGAGCGTGCCGACAGCATTCGCGTTTACGTTAATCGTCCCGGTAATTGGAAGTGCACCCTGTCCGGCGATTTCGAGCACATCGTGGATCTGCGCGTCCGCTAGCTGAACCTTGGCGTTTACCTGGGCATCATTATCGAACTGGTATGACACCACACCACGCTTTACTACACGGTGCGGCTTCACTCCACCTGACACGTTCAAGACTGCGCTGCCGCGTCGGATCGTCGAGGATGCGACTGTCACGCCTGCCGGGGCATACTCGGCGTCGGCAACAAGTGAATCAATCGCGATGTCGCCGGTCGTTCCCAGGTGGGCTTGCAACTGGTTCGCCTGCAGGTGTCCCTTAATGTCCAGCCCCTTGAGGGGACCCGCTGCAGTTCCTTGGAAATGTGCGTCGCCGTGTAGAACCACCGGCAGGGCGGCACTCCCTTTCTTGCCGTTGTTCTCGTATCCGACTGCGGTAAGTACAGAGTCAAACTCGCTCAAGTCACGCAGATCAACATTCAATGCCAGACGGGTGAGCGGATCTCCGGTGCCGACCCCAAGTATGCCGGTAGCTCTCACGGTACTCGCCGGGGTATGCGCTTCCAGTTGCTCGATGCGTACTGTCTCGTCTGCGCCGTTATAGGTCCCTTTAACGACTCCGTTAACCGGTATGTTCTGTGTTCTGCCACGTCGTTTAATCCCCTGCGGGGTCAGCTTCAGATCAGCTTTCACCACAACAGAGCTTGGAAGGTCATTCGTTGTGCCTCCCCACTCGACGTGCACCGGTCCGTTCACCGCGGTGTCCAAACCGAGATCTTGGTAGTTCTCCGGCTCGGTAATCTCGTTGACGGTTCGCAAGGAGATGTTCGATAGCCTTACATCGACATAGGCGTGCGCGCGTTCCACGGGTGAAATGGCGGCCGACCCGGTGGCAGGCGGTGCAGCCTGTGCAATCTTCGCTGTGGCATTGATGGTTTTTTGGCCCGCAACCACGGTCGCTGACTGGGCGGGAGTTTCCGGTGGGACTACGCCCAACCAGTTGTGCACGCGCATGTCGCCCGCGATGCTGCCGCCCGCCGGCAGGTTCAGGGCGATTGCATTAAACAGCAGTTCGGTGGGCGTAACACGGACAGAAGCCGCGCCATTCACGCCCGGCACATTCACGTACTCATCGTGGTACCCAACCTGATGCAGTTTCGCATTGCCAGCCAGCAGGTATCCCTTTTCACACTCTGGACTGGGCGCAAGCGCTTTGGTGCTGGCGGGATTGTGTCCTGGGTTATGGCGCTGGAAGAAGCCGGGCTTCTTCTGGGCAGCCTGTGGCGTAACTGCGCATGAATGGCCTGAGATATCAAGATCCACAACGCCTGCTACCAGGCCTGGGAAGCCGCTCAACACCGAGATCTGCGGCACTTCCAGATTGCCTGTTAGAGCAATATTCCAGACAGGATCGTCGAAGTTTTCGATGTGGGCATTTGCATCCAGGTGCGAAGTCTTGCCAGTGTCAAATGTGAGACTCTGCAGGGAGATCAGCTTGCGCCCGACCTCTGCTTTCAGTTGTAGCCGCGACTGCGCCTCTGGCATCTGCTGCATGCGGGTCCGCAAGTCGCTTATGCCTACGTCGATCCCGTAGTGATCGAGCGACGTAATGTAACGAACATTAATGCCAAGGTCGTTTGCCGCCAGGTCGAACGGAATGGCCTTGTCGTTGAGCAGTGCCATTCCGTTCGCCAACTCGACCTTCGAGGCCTGCAGGTCGAGGAGCGTGTCCAGCACTGGTTCAGTGCTGGTGCTCTTTGTCTTCGGGACTGGCTGATTAGTCGTGCCGTCCTTGTTGATGATCAGGTGAATGTGCGGCTGATCCACATGAAGCAGTGCCAGCGTGATGTACTTCATTGCGCCGGTCGAGTTAGTGGCATGCGCGAAGAGGTTCTTCAGCGTGATGCGAACCAGGATGCGATCGGCAGAGAGATAAGGCGCTTCACCCGGCCCTTCCAACCCGTGGATAACAAGGCCATCCGCTTCAACGGCGAGATG
>JBPBPZ010000124.1:0-3339 GCA_050954525.1 Janthinobacterium lividum | reverse complement strand
GGAACCGCTGGAACGCGGACTTTCACCAACACCCTGCCGAGCGGAGACTGCCCCGAGAGTGGCAATCCGCCCACCTTTGGGACGGCTGTAAACACGGCCGCGCTGACCGGCGTGGTGACGCCAAATGTCACCGGCATCGTTACCGCGTCAGATTCCAGCATCGCGTTTACCACCTATCTGCCCGCGACGAACGCAGCTTCGACTGGCGCAGTACTACCCGCCTACAAGCCTGCAGCAGCGGGTGCCGGTACGGTACAGGCTGTAAAACTTGCGGCGGGTGCCACTGCTCCGGTGACTGGCGTGTTCTCGTCGGATAACACCTTCTTCTTTACCGGCACATCCGGTGATAACCAGGTGCACCTGATTACCCGAAGCACGCTGACCGATACAAGCCAGATAGCGCCCAAGCTGCCGAGCAACTCCGGCGCAGCATCGGCCGTGCCGAACCTGCTGGTCCAGTACCCCAGAACTGTAACCAGTCAGTAAGCGAACGAAGGCTGAAGCGAAGGGGTCGGAGCTTCAAAGCTCCGGCCCCTTCTTCCGTGTGCGTTGTGTCATTGACACCGTAGGCATGAGACTTCCCGAAGCGTCCCTGCTCGGATCGGTGGAGCTAATGAGTCGAGTCCGCCTAGTCCCAATGTCAGGTCATGGGTCGGCCTTATGCACTGTCGAAGCGGCTGTAAGTATCCGTCATTTTTGTAAGCAATCACGCGGGCCGCGGAAGGTCCGGTGTGGTTTCCATCGCATTCTGACACGATGGACGAGCCGATGCGTCCAGCACTTTAAGGCAGCAGCCAAGGTGTTCCATCAGGGCAGGACTACTGCAGGGACTTCCACTTCGCGCCGGATGCTCTCTGCCAGTTGCGTGTTGTCGAGATGATCTGCAATCTCCAGCAGGTCTTTCCGCGCGCCCGGCAGGTAGCTGCTTTCGCCTTTGTGACGGGAGAAATAGCGGAAGCCAGTCAGGCTTTCTGGCGCGGCCTCGGCATAGCGTTGCTGCCGCATCAGGATACGTCCCAGCCTGACGTGAACCATGGCTGGATTCGCGTGGTCCGGTGGCAGAGAAACAGCATAGACGTCCAGGGCTTTCCGGGCATACCGCTCGGCGTTTTTGTAATCTTTGCGATCCAGGTAGACGCCGATCAGGTTGGCATACGCAACGCCGACAAACTGGTGATTCGGTCCGTACACGGCCACGTAGATGTCGTGCGCCTTCCAGAAATCTGCCTCCGCCTCGTCGTCGCGGTCGCGTGAATAGGCCAGGATACCCAGCTGATTCCACGCCTCGGCCGTGCGGGTATGATTCTCGCCGAAGGTCTGGCGCTGAATCTGGAGGGCATGCTGCAGTACAGCTTCCGCTTCGTCGTAGCGCTTCTGCATCACGAGTGATTCACCCAGCGAGGCAAGATCGCCAGCTACTTCTGGATGGTTGTCACCGAACCACGCGGTCTTGACGGCCAGTGACTGTCGCAGCAACGATTCCGACTCCTTTGCGTCGCCCTGGTTCTGCACAATCTGCCCAAGTGTGCTGAGGGTCTGCGCTGTTTTTGGGTGGTGGTCCCCGTACAGCTTTTTCTGCAGTGCAAGTGCACGGAGGCTCAATGTCCGCGCCTCGTCATACTGCGCCTGGTAAAAAGCCACCGTTGCTGCCTCACTCAGCATGTCGGCATAGCCCGCGGTGCTTTCTCCGCCAGCAGTCCTGGACAGGCGTTGGGCTTCGTCCAGCAGCTGCGTGCTGCTGTCGTACTTGCCCTGTACCGTCAACAGGGACGCCAATCTGACCAGCGCGCCCTGCAACGCGGTACTGTCGCGGAGAGGTCTTCGGAGATCGACCACCCGCTGTAGCAGCGCCTGTGCTTCCGGCAGGCGGCGCTGGTCCCGGCGCAGCAGACCTAGTTGCTGCAGGCTTTCCATGTATTGCGGGTCGCTCTCACCAAAGTTGTGACTGCGCTGCTGCAGGGCACGGGAGAGCAGGGCATCGGCCCTGTCCAGCGAACCCAGTTGCTGGTACACCGTGCCCAGCGTTGCGAACATGTCGGCCTGCATGCGGGGATCGTCGTGTAACGACTCCGCTTCGATTTCGCCCCGCCGCAGCAGGTCAGAGGTTTTCAGGTCCACGGCGCGGCCCGCCTCCGGGTCGCCGCCGTCGAACAGGCTTTCAGTGAAACGCTGGATGCGACGCACGCGTGCCGCTTCCTGCACGGCGGCAGCGCGTGAATGTTCCAGGCGCACGGTAAACACGGTGAACGCTGCAACAAAGACAAGCAACACAGCTGCCGCAGATAGCAGCGCGGCACGGTGCCTGCGGGCAAACCGCAGCAAGGCGTCGCGCCGGCTATGCGGACGCGCCAGCAGGGGGTAGCCGCCCAGCCATGCATCCAGGTCGCCCAGCAGTGCGTCTACCGTGCGATAGCGCCGGTCAGCCTGCGGTTGCAGTGCCGTGGTACATAGCAGATCCAGATCGGCCCAGTCCTGTCGTGCCAGCCCGGCGGTGCGGCCGGGAGAGGTTTGCGACATACCGAACCTGGAGGGTGCCACGGGACCAGCATCCAGGTCTCCATTCGGCAGGTAGGCACTACCGTCTGGGCGGATCGGCAGGGTTCCCGCGACGATTTCATGCAGCAGCACGCCCAGCGCATAGACGTCAGTAAACACGCCGACAGCCCTGCCCGTGCGTTGCTCCGGCGCGGCATACGCGGGCGTCATCATGCGCAGCCCGTCGATGGTTCGCTCGGTCTCGGAGTCCTCCTCCAACTGCTTGGCAATTCCGAAGTCGAGCAGCTTCACGTCCCCTGCCGCTGTGACCAGAATGTTGGATGGTTTCAGGTCGCGATGTACGATGCCCAGGCTGTGCGCGTATCGCACCGGCTCGCATACCCTGCGGAACAGGACGAGGTCGTCGCGGATACTGCCGCGCCGTTCCTTGAGCCAGCCTGTCAACGGCTCTCCGTTGACGTACTCCATGGCAAACCAGGGCGTTCCATCGTCCAGTGTGCTGCTGTCGTAAATGCTGGCGATGCCGGAGTGGTTCATGCGCGCAAGCGTCTGCTGTTCCACCTGGAAGCGCCCGCGCCGCATGGGCGACAGCCATGCGTGGCGCAGCAGCTTGATGGCAACCTGGCCGCCGATGTGCGACCGCTCGGCGAGGTAGACAATGCCTGTGCCGCCCTCGCCCAGCATGCGCAGCAGGCGATAGGAACCAATCCTGGTATTGGTTACGTCAAGAGCGCGGTCGCCCTGCAGTGCCGACTGCGCCAGGTCTGCGACGCTCGCATCCAGCAGGGTATGTTCGTCGCGATCTTCGCGGAGCATTTCAAGCACCGTCTCTGCAACCAGTGC
>JBPBPZ010000270.1:0-3362 GCA_050954525.1 Janthinobacterium lividum | reverse complement strand
TTGGCGAAGAAGGAAACAGGCCCCACTTCATCATGACCATCTCGCGTTTCCTCAGTGTCGCGATGGGACCGAATGATCGGTTGAAACGTGGCAGGATCGAGGGTACTGGGCGCGGCGTTGTAGTTCCAGTCGGGTAGAACGATATCAACCACATATCGTTATTCGTCCAGGAGGTTCTCGACGATGAGGACGGAGAGTTCCAAAGTACGCCGGAGCTGGAGCAATGGCCCAGTAGAGGGACAAGTTCATCGACTCAAGCTGATCAAGCGGCAGATGTATGGCCGCGCCAGCTTCGATCTGCTCAGGCTGCGAGTGCTGCAGAAAGCTTGAAAAGAGGCGCTACGCCGTCACCGCTGACACACAAACGAGCTTCACCAAATGTACGGAAGAACCCAATAACTCTCAAAGCAACAACTACACAAACGTCAAATTCGTACGCTAAGCCGTGAAGGCGGATCCTAGCGTTTTGCCAATTAATGAGAAGTGCTTTTCAAGGACTAACCAATCAGACAAGTTCTTTAAGGTCCGTCCAGCCAAGAGCGAGTTCTGCTAGCTGAACGCGTCCAATCTCATTTGCTTGGTCATCAAGTATTGAGCGCCCAGTTTCTCGTAAAAGCCGACGGCGGGGTTCTCCTCAAGCACCCAGGTAAGCATGGCTTCATGGCCTTTCTGAGTGAGTTTACTGGCGACCGCGCGCAGGAGAGCCTTTCCGATGCCACGACGCTGTACTTCTCTCAGCAGATAGAGTGTGTAGAGTTCGGAGTCATAGGTTTGCTTGGGTTCACGAATGGGACCGCCAGCTGCGAACCCGACGACCTCACTTTAAGCTCTGCTACATACACGATAACATCGCGCGTCAACCATTCTTGCCACGAGGAAATACGCTCGGTTACATCCATCGAGTCGATGGTATTCCTTCGGAACCATCCCCTCGTATGTTGTCATCTAGCTATGGACATGAACGTGGGAGATTGCGGCAGCATCTCGCATTTCGGCGATTCGAATCGAAGCCATGTATACCTGCTCAGCCCTCTCGGAAACAGAACTAGAGTAGCTCAGGATCTATCGTGTAAGTCGGCTTTCTTCCACCTAACTAGCTACGCTCAATTGCGGAAAGGAAGGGGCGCACAGGCAAAGGACCTTCGCGGCGGGTACGGTCGAATGTTTTCTGCGTCTTCAACAAAGCGATTAGTCCGCCAAGCAGCCGGTCGGCTAACCGCGTAGTGCCCGTGGGTGCTGGTGGCCTGCTGCCCGCAACGCGTCGTAGTGCCTTCGGCTTCTGCTATCGCAGCAAAGGCTGCTTGTCGCCCAGTAGAACACCGCATTTCGCAGGCGTGGACTGCAAGCCTGACGCATGCCGACGGTCTTTCTCTTGCCGCCTTGCCTGTCACCGGAGCCGTGCCGGCATAGCAGCGCAAAGCTTCGTAGTCCCGTTCCCGGATTGGACGTGAGGCTTCCGTCAGAAGAGCGGCGGCGACGGCAGGACCGACGCCAGGGATAGACAGGATCAGGCCGGCATCACACGGTGGCAGTTCTTTTTCGGCGTTCGTTTCAATCATGGTGCTCAGAAGTCGCTTGATGCAGTTGCCCACTTCCCGCAGCTGCTCCTCCAGCAGCTTCACCTGAGGAAGCAGGAGTTGAACGTGCTCGGAGGCTGCTTCCGCTGCGCCTGGAGCCAGTGCAAGCGGCGCGGTCTTCAAAGCAGTGTGGACCTCATCCACGGTAACCTTCCGAATCCAGTTCGTCTTGAGGATGCGCTGAACACGAAGGGAACCTCATCCGCGCACCCTCAGCAGGCGTAGGTGCGGCCTCCAGCAGGTCTCACATGAGTCGATCAGCCGCAGTCGGGCTGATCGCCAGCATCTGGGGGTAGTACCGATGAAGTTGTTGCCATAAACGGTTGGTGACGCGCCTGAGTTCGACCTTGAGCTCGTCTTGGAACCGGGAAAGCTCTCGAAGCCGAATCAAGTCGGGGGAGTCGATCTCTACCTGCCAGCAACTCTACCTACATGGGCAACATTCCTCCTTGGCCGGTCTTTTTGCGTGAGATCGAAGTAAGATGGCTCGTGTCACAGGCGCGTGTGATCCGCCAATACTTGCCTTCGTTTCTCTGGCCAGAGATCTTTTCCAGACTTAGAAGTTGCCATCTATTGCCAAAGCGGCTATTCTTGAGTAAAGGAGCCTCCCATGCCGACACGCAACGTCTCTCTGTCCGACCAGTTCGACAGCTTTATCGCAGCCGGCATTGAGGAAGGCCGCTATAGCAACGCCAGTGAAGTTGTACGCGAGGGCTTGCGCTTGCTGCAGCAACGCGAAGCCGAAGACCGCGCCAAGATCGACTGGCTGCGTGGTGCGGCGCAAGAGGGCATCGACGCCATCGAGCGCGGCGAATATGTCAGTTTCAGCTCTGCGCAAGGGATCACCGACCATCTACGCGGCTTGCGAACCGCCCGGTGAACCGCTTTACCTTTGTGGTTTCGCTCGCCTCGACGGCGGATCGCGATTTTATCGACATCATGGACTGGAGCGCCGAGCATTTCAGTGCAGATGCCGCCGATCGTTACGAAGCTCTGATCGAGCAGGCGCTGATTGACCTGGGCGACGATCCTTTCAGGCCCGGGGCGAAGCAGCGCCCCGAATTGCCACAAGAAATGTTTATCTACCATCTTGCCGGCAGCCGTGACCATGTCGCCGGCGAACGGGTGAAAGCCCCACGTCATTTCCTGCTCTACCGCATCGACACGGGCCGCGTCGTGGTACTGCGCATCCTGCATGACAGCCGCAATCTCGCGCAGCACGTGCCGCCCGCCGTCTAAATAGTCATACCTTAAACGGGTTATATAGAATGCCTATTCTCTTTTAAGAGCCTGCATCGGGTTTGTGGAAGCGGCATGGCTGGCCGGGAGCAGGCATGCAGCTACGCCTACCAGTATGAGCAGACAGGCTGAGCTAGAAAGAAGAATTGGATTGTAAGCGTTCACCTCGAATAGCAAACTTTGAAGCACGCGCGCAAAGCCGGATGCTACCGCAATACCGGCAATTCCTCCGGCGACGACCGGCGAGAGGCCATCTACCAGAACCAAGCGGTAGATGCTTCCACGCTGTGCGCCGAGCGCGAGTCGCAGGCCAAGCTCCTGCTGACGTTGAACGACAGAATAGTTGACAACACCAAAAACACCGAGTCCTGCCAATAACATTGCGCTGACAGCAAAGAGGAGCAGGAGATTCATCTCGAAACGGCGGTTCCCGAGTGAATCCGTGACGACACCACTCAGAGTGCGAACCGCTGGCACGGGGACTTCTGGGTCAACGCTCCAGATGCTCTTGCGCATAGCATCTGCGATGGTGCTTGAGTCCTGCCG
>JBPBPZ010000168.1:0-3368 GCA_050954525.1 Janthinobacterium lividum | reverse complement strand
CGGACGCTCGTAGCTCGTCCGCTGCCCACGTTGACCGGCAGGCCGTCCAGCTTGTCGGTCGTCGCGACCAGCAGGTTGGCCCGGGCAATGTCCTCGACAAAGCACAGGTCGCGGGTCTGGCCACCGTCCTCGTACATCACGGGGGGTTGACCGTTCAGCAGCCGCGTGCAGAAGATCGCGATCACGCCCGTGTACGGATTGAACAGCGACTGCCGCGGACCATATGTGCAGGAGTAGCGCAGGGCCACCGTCGGAATGCCGGTCTGCTTGCCCCACAACAACACCAAACGCTCCTGGTCCACCTTGGTCAGCGCATAGACAGTCTCTCCGCCCCCGGGCGTAGCTTCCGGCGTTGGGATCGACTTCGTCGGCTTCGCGCAGATGGGGCAGTGCACCGCAAAATCGCCTGAACGCAACTGCTCCGCCGGACGCAGCAGCGGAACGACATGCCCGTGCTCCGGGCACTCTGCCGCGCCTTCGCTGTACACCGCCTGCGAACTTGCGACGACGACCTTCTTTACCGGCAGTTGATGGTCGCGGATGATCTCCAGCAGTTGCGCCGTGCCGAAGCTGTTCACCAGCACATACTTCGCCATCTCCGGCATGTAGCCGCCGTACGCCGCTTCATGAAACACAACGTCAATGTCTTGCAACGCCGAGCGCATGGTCTCGTAGTCCTGCACCTCGCCCTGGCGAAACTCCGCCCGCGGGTTCACCCATTCCGGCTTGCCGTGCTTGTGGGTCTGAGGCTCCAGGTTGTCCAAAATACGAACCGTCCAACCTTCGCGGATGAGCAGGTCGACAATGTGAGATCCAATTAGGCCGGCACCGCCGGTGACAAGTGCGCGCTTCGCGTGTTCAGGCATAGCCCATTGTATGAAGAAAGCAGATGCGAGGCATGAGGACTTCGAACCGCACCTGAAGGCCGCTAGTCACAACCAATTAGTGCTTGAGCAGGGTCACACTCCAACCCTGTGGATAAGTAGGGATGATTACAGCTTCTCCGGTCCTGGCATGTTCAAAGCGCTGAACGGACTCAGCGTAGTGGCTCACAGGGTAAGCGGCATACTCCCACTTCCGCAGGCCCAGTACAAACAGCACCAGGGGACAAAGGCAGACCAGGCGCACAATTCGTCTAGGGGAGTATTGGACCGCATAGATTGCTCCCCATAAGAAAACCGTCGTCGGTAGGAAGTAATACCTCATGCCTGCGTCGAGTGAGAGCGCGTACCACCTAGAAACCGAAGCGAACACTACAGGAGTTTTAAGAGCAGCGGCAAACAACAACAAGCCATACAGCGAAAAGAAGCGGAAAGAGCGAGGTCCCCAAAGGATTCCGCATAGGGTTACGAATGTGCCTACCAACAAGGCGCATGCTGGCAGCAAAATTGTTGTTCTATCCAGTTTAGAGTCGCCAATTACGCTGTCCAGGTAGACGTGGCTGCCTAGAATTCGTGTGAATAATGTGGGACTAGCACCAAGAGGCACTCGGTTCGACATCACGCGCGCAGACTCAGGCACACCGAATTCTGGCACGGGATGATCAAGCTTTGTACTAAGCGTGTACAGCTGTAGGATCGACCCCACGGTAAGGCAAGCAGCTAAAATTAAGGTCCAGCGTTCCCGGCTGCTCAACCAAGATAGAAGCAATATCGGAAGTAGAACGATGTCGAAGGGGCCACTTATGGAGCCAAGCAGGAATATGAATACATCGGTAAACCTCCCTACCTTCGTGCTGGGTGGCCGACTAAATGCCAGCAATACCTGCAGCAGACCGTAATGCCATTGTGCATTGGTGATGTTTACGTGGATCTCGACAGCATTCGGGCTGGCAATGTATACCGCCGCCATTGCGATACGTACAGGTAAACAACCCCAATTGGAACAACGCTGTGACAGAAGCGCAACAACAGGCGAAACCTGCAAAGCGGCGCCAGCCAAGTTCAATGCCAACGGAACGGCGTACAAAGGCAGGTGCAGTGCTATGCCGGCGAAGACGCGTGGCAAAACTTGAAGATAAGACGCATCTGGTATCTGAAGGGAATGTAGCCAACCCAGGTTATACGCTTGTGCAAACCACCGAGCATCCTCCGCATAGAACTGTGCATGCAGTAGGTCACCCGGCCTACGGCTGAAAACAAGCAGCAGTACTGCAAAAAAGATGGCTGTCAGCCAGGCTGGCGAAAAACCATCCTTTTCAGACAGGGATCGGTGGAGCTTTCTCAAACTCAAGGCAGGTCCTCAGTTGTGGTTTATGGCGGTAGCATACACGACCTCGGAAGTTCAGCTTCAACCGAACAGGCGGCCCTGTGTGGCAGGCACGGACCCGGACGCCTTCTTCTCCTCGCCCGCGTCGCGCGTCAGCAGGTTGTCGGTCAGGCGTTCGCGCAGACCATGCCGCTGGCAGCTTGCCTTGACCAGCGCTTCTAAACGCAGCCGGTACGGGCGCGAAGCGAAGTCCATGTCGCGAAACTTTTCCGCGTACAGCACCTGCAGATGTGGAAAGTGTTCGCGCACAAACTCAAAGTAAGTCGGGCGCGAACACGACTTAAGGAACAGCGGCATAGCGGCGAAGAAGCTGGCATCCACCTGCTTCGCCAGCGCTGCCATCCTATCAATCGCTTCACCAGAATCCGTAATGCCGGGCAACAGGGGCGAATTCAGAATGCCCACTCGCAGCCCCGCTTCGCGGAGCCGGCGAACCGTCTGGAAGCGGAGATCAGGCCGTGGCGCGCGCGGCTCCAGCTTGCGCGCCAGTTCCGCGTCCGGGGTCGTGATCGTGATGTGCACCACCAGCGTGCCGCGGCGGTGGAGCTCCTGCAGCAGGTCGATGTCGCGCTCGATCAGCGTAGATTTCGTGACGACGCCAAGTTGCAGGCCATCACGCCGCGCCATCACCTCAAGCAGGCTGCGCGTCAGCCGTGTGCGCCGCTCAATGGGCTGCCATGGATCGGTCGCCGTACCCAGGGCAATTTCCTCGTGGATGCGACCCTGTTTTGCGAGCCTGCGCAGGTCCTGCTCCAGCAACCAGGCTGCGCTTTCCTTGACGAAGATGCGCTTTTCGAAAGCATCCGGGTCGCGCAGATCGGTAGATCGAGCATCCCGCTCTGCGTCTGCGAGCACGCCGCGTACCGGCTCATCTGCACCTGGTGCAGGTGCCAAAAACTCATGCGTGTAGCGCGCGTAGCAGTACCGGCATGCAAACTCGCAACCCCGGTACGGATTGATCGACCACGCCATCCAGTTCAGCCGCTTTGACACGGACTTGTTCAGGACGGACCGAACACCGAGCGATCGGAACTCCACGTCGTGGCCCGCATCGACGTGCTCACTTGCATCGACCATGCGACCCAGACCATTACGGCGAG
>JBPBPZ010000119.1:0-3369 GCA_050954525.1 Janthinobacterium lividum | reverse complement strand
AAACACCAGCCTCGATCCACTTGGCCGGGAACGTGCCGCAAACACCATGGCAGCAATCAGCAGAAATCCGACCACGGCAAATGCAAGAATCGGCGCACGACGCAGGCAGTAGCTCTTGGCCGTAAGCACCAGAACAGCCAGGCTGCCGAAGACATACAGAACGCCGCCAAACATCGACGCCAGAAAAATACGAACGCCTGTTTGCTCCAACGAAGTCTCCTACTGCACTAACGTGGCATGTCTCGGTGCGAGACCTTGGACCGGTACCCTGAATCTGCAAGGCGCTTCTTCATATCTTCTGCCAGTGCCACCGACCGGTGCTGGCCACCCGTGCAGCCAAATGCAATGGTAAGGTAGCTTTTCCCTTCCTTGACGTAATACGGCAGCAGGAACAGCAGCAGGTCAGTGGTCCGTTTCAGGAACTCTTTGGTCTGCGGGAACTGCAGGACAAATTCCGCGACCTGCGGATCACGACCTGTAAGTGGTCGAAACTCCGGGATAAAGTGCGGGTTCGGCAGGAAACGTACATCGAACACCAGGTCCGCCTCAGAAGGCACACCGTTCTTAAAGCCAAAGCTCATGGTCGACAGCAGCAGCGGCTGTTCACCTTCTTTGCGGCTGAATTGCGCATTGATGTGGGCACGCAGTTCGTGCACGTTGAACTTTGAGGTGTCGAGTATGACGTCCGCAAGGTTGCGGATCGGTTCCATCCGGCTACGCTCATCCGCAATGCTGGCGCTAACCAGATCGTCTCGCCGCAGGGGGTGTGGCCGACGCGTTTCAGAGTAACGGCGAACCAGAACCTCATCGGCGGCTTCGAGGAAAACAACCCTCACCGTCAGCTTGGTTCGCACCTCGCGAAGGATAGCTGGAAACCGCTCA
The DNA here is from genome assembly GCA_050954525.1 of Janthinobacterium lividum. Classification (GTDB taxonomy): domain Bacteria; phylum Acidobacteriota; class Terriglobia; order Terriglobales; family Acidobacteriaceae; genus Terriglobus. Next base: position 2,487 of record JBPBPZ010000119.1, on the reverse strand, counting down.
ATAGCCCCTTCACGAGCATCAACGCCCAACACGGCACGATTGATCTCATTCGAACTTCGAACCAGATCAGCAAATTGCGGCACCAGCTCCAAAGGAAGATTGTCTACAGCGTAGAAGCCGAGATCTTCAAAGGCCTTGAGGGCCGACAACTTCCCAGCGCCCGAAAGCCCTGTCAGAACGACCAGCTCTGCTGTTGGCAGCGCCGCGGGCTTTTCCGCTGCACCGGCGGTGTTATCCAAAAGGGATGGATCGGGTAAGGCTGACTCCGGATTGTCTGACTTGATCTCGCCGGCCTGGACGAGATCGCTTGCTCTACGGCGTGGTGCCATGCGGCCTATGCTAGCACCGCCGCACGGCACCTTGCCGATCCATTTCAGGCCGCTTCGATGTCCTGCTCTTCGTGCAGTTCGCCATCATCGATCCCGGCGATGGCCTTGCCGACGGCGGTCTTGCTCTGCGACAGGCGCTTTGATTCAGGATCCGTCTGATCCTTGATGTCGACATCTTCACTCTGCAGGCGGATGGACCCAGTGGCCGTGTGTTCCGGATGGTGGCGCGTGGTCACTACCTTCTTACGTGCCTTCACTGCCTGCGACTCAACCTTGTCCAGGGCGTCCTTAAGAGCAACTTCGATCTCCTTCGCAGAGGTGTGTGAAGAAAAATCGCTGATCGTGTTCCGCACCGTGACTTCTGCCTCGCAACGGTTCTTTTCACACAAAAGTACAACCTTACCCATGCACTTGGGCCCAAGAACCTTCTCGATGCGCGCCAGGCCTTCTTCTGCCTGCTGACGAAGTGTATGCGTAACCTGTGTGCCCCTGCCGGTGATTTCAAGATCCATTGAAACTACCTCCTCGACCTGCACGTAGGATGCACGTCAGGCAGAGAGTGCAGCCCAAGGTCAGGTTCGGCAGCGCCTCTGATGGGTACTTGGGATGTTCATATCCTCCCTGTACTTGGCGACTGTGCGCCGGGTCACCTGGATGCCCTGCCGCTGGAGTTCTGCTGCCAGCGCGTCGTCGGTCAGAGGCTTGGCTGCATCCTCTTCTTCGATCAGCTTGCGTACCCTTTTCTTCAGCAACAGCAGGGGCAGATCTCCGCCTTCCGGTCCGTTCACGCCCTCTGAGAAAAAGAAGCGCAATTCGTAGACGCCCTGCGGTGTATGTACGTACTTGTTGGACACGGCGCGGCTCACCGTGGAAGGGTGAACCCCGATCTCTTCCGCCACCTCTTTGATCATCATGGGGCGCAGTGCATCCACGCCTCGTTCCAGAAAGTCACCCTGCCGACGGAGGATGGCCTCGCAGGTGCGGACGATGGTGTTCTTGCGCTGCTCAATGTTGCGCAACAACTGAATGGCAGAGCGATAGCGTTCTTTGACGTAGTCCTTGACCTCTCGCTCCGTCTGCTTTTCGCGCAACATGCGGCGGTAACCAGCGTTCAGCCGGAGCGTCGGCAGGTCATCCTCGTTCATCACCACAAACCAGGTATCGTCGCGCCGGACGAATGCCACATCTGGTTCGATGAGGCGGGTTTCAAGCTGGTTGAAGCGTCGCCCGGGCCTTGGGTCAAGGGTTCGGATTGCATCAAGCGCGGCATTCACCTGTTCCGGCGTGACGCCCAAAAGTGCTGTCAACTCACGAAGGTCGCGCTTCTGCAATAACGCGAGGTGTTCCCGCACGATGGTGCACGCCACATCAAGCACCCGCTTGCGGCTCCGCAACGCAGCTGTAGGCGTTGCAGGCTCGTCTTTACTTGCCAGCAGTCGCCGCAAGGCCGCGTCTACTTCACGCAGCGCGGCTTGCAATTGCAGCAGCAAACACTCCCGAAGGTCGAAGGCACCTACACCGATGGGGTCCAAAGACTGCACCACAGCGCGTGCCTCCGCCATGAGCGCTGGCGTGATGCGTTCATCCGTGTGCTGCTCTGCCAGATCTTCGTTTGTCAGTGGCAGATACCCGCTTTCTTCCAGGTTGCCAAGAATGATTTCTGCTGCAGCTCGAAGTTCGCCTCGCAGCGTCATAGACCCAAGCTGCCAAACGAGGTGGTCAGTAAGGGTGCTGGGCTTTGAAAGGAAGTGTTCAAACGATGGTGCATCCACGTCTTCGAAGCTGGTGTTACCGCCGCCAGCACGAAAGCCCGGATCAAGATAATCCTGAAAGTAACTGCCGAAGTCGATCTCGTCGAACGGATCCTTTTCGGCTCGTTCTGCCTCGGTCACTTTCTGCTCTGCGGAAAGCTCGCGGTCGCCCTCACGCCCGGCCCGTTCCTCAAAGCTCAAGGAACTTTCATCCACTTCTTCCAGCACGGGGTTTTCAACGACTTCAGCGTTGATCATCTCCTTCAGCTCAAGCTTGTTGAGTGCAAGGACGCTGACCATCTGCACCAGGCCGGGTGTCAACACCTGTCGCTGGGAGACGCGCAGGTTCAGCTTGGGTTGCAACAGCAATGCGGGGTAACCTCCAGAGGGCCGACGTGCGCCGGCTT
>JBPBPZ010000308.1:0-3411 GCA_050954525.1 Janthinobacterium lividum | reverse complement strand
TGGGCCAGCCCTGTCAGGGCGACCACGTAGGAAAGCGTGGCGAAGAAAAGCAGCGTTCCGGCGAGGATGTATAGGTTTCGGCTCAGCATGGCAGCTACTGGTTAGATGGTGCCTGCGCCGTGGTCCTGCAGCGAGTCGGCAGCACCACGCAGCGCGGTCGCGAGGAGCGGCAGCGAAAAGAACACCGCAGAGAACACCAGGGTTGACGCAAGGTCATTGCGGTAAAAGGGAAGGCCCGCAGCGTAGCACTGGCCCAGACCTGCGGACGTGTGGGGGTACATGCCGCTCCGCATCCACACCACTCCGTTGCTGAGCAGGAAAAATCCGGTAGAGGATGTCAATGCCGCCGCACCTACGCGCAGAACGCTGCGCCGGCGGTGTAATAGCACCGATGCGCCCAGGCAGACGCCGCCATACCAGAGCCATGTCGGCAGGTAGCTGGCGAAGTGAAAAGGAAAGCCGTAGGCGTAGACCGTCAGCCAGTAATCCGTTGCGGCGAGCAGCGCCACCGCCAGCAGCGACCATGCCCGTTGGCCCCGTCGCAGGCCTGCGCCGAAGAACAGCACGCCCGCACCCACCATGGTCACGTTTGCGCCCGTCAGGTGCAGCAGGTGGGGCAGAACACGGCTAAGAACGGCGATCAGCAGCACCAGAAAAGCCATGCATCCATTTTCACACGGCACGGGTGTTCGCCAGGCGGCCTTAGCGGAGACGCTGTTCCGCGTCGCCTACAAAGGCTCGTACCGGTTGGCGGTTCTCATCGATCCACACCTCTGCTGCCAGTGGCGGCTTCGACGATCCACTCAGGCCGATGGCGTCGTACCGGAAGCGCAAATCGCTGAACTGCACGACGTGCAGATTCCGCTCCGCCGATGAAAGGTCCATCTCCGGGTGTACCTCGGCGGCGGTCCCAGCGTCGATAACGAGCGGAAATTGTGACCAGTCCAGGTAGATCTGCCCAAGCCAGCTATGTTTCGCGGCCAGTGTCGCCAGTGTCGTGGGTGGCTTGGCGTAGATCTGTTGGGAATCCGTCTCCAGTACTCCGGTGCGCACCTCTGCTGTGCCCGCCTGAAAGTTTAGCGGCGTCTCGGCCAGAGTGTGCCAGCGATACGGATTGATGGGGAAGGGATCCACGGAGCTTTTCAGTAGGGCTCCTCCCTGCAGCTGCTGGGTGCGCAGCAGTGCCAGTGCATTGCCCCGCTGAACGGCACGGTAGCCCCACAATCCGACCATCAGCAACAGCGCCGTCATTGCCAGGCCGCGTCCGTTACCCTGCTTTTTCTGCATGCCAATCTCGCCATTGACCAGCGAGAGCAGAGACGGCAGCAAAAGGACAGCCAGGAGTACAAGCAGCAGCACAGGTTCCACGATGAAGACCAGTTCGCCCGCATACCAATGCGGGTTCCACGGAGCGAACGGTCGCACACCGTAGTTATTGGTCCAGTCCAGAAGAATGTGGCTGCACAGCGCCAGCAACGCCATGCCGCCCAGGGCGAGCCACCTCGTGGGAGCCGGTTCGTCACGCGTTCGGCGCATGTTTCGGGCTTGCCGGACTCGGTGCAGAAGCCAAAAGAGAAAAACAACAAAGGCGGCCTGCAGGGGAAGCGACCAGAAGGCGTGGGTCCATCCACGATGATGCTGGAAATAGACCAGCGGCCCGCCCAGGCGGTAGACGTAGTCGGCGTCGGGCAGTTCCGCGGCTATCACGCAGGCAGCCGTGGCATACCGCGCACGTGCCGGGAAGCCACAGGCGCGGGCAATGCAGGCACCGGTCAACATGTGCGTCACGGGTTCCACGGGTGAAGCATACACGGCGACTGGTAGCGCGAGCGCGCCCGCCCTGAACGGTCCGGAACGCATCTACACTGGCAATCATGTCCCGGCAGGCCACACCCCAGCAGCAAATTGACGATCTACGCACCCAACTGGTGCACCACGAACACCTGTACTACGTGCTGGACGCGCCAGAGATTTCCGACGCCCAGTACGACCGGCTGATGAACCAGTTGAAAGCGTTGGAAGCGGAACACCCTGAACTGGTGACGCCGGATTCGCCCACGCAGCGCGTCGGCGGCAAGCCGAAAGAGGGCTTCGCGAAGGTGGCGCACTCGCGCCCCATGTTGTCGCTGGACAACGCCTACAACGAAGAAGAACTACGCGCCTGGGCCGACCGCGTCCGCGGCTCGCTGCACTCCAGTGACGCGCTGGAGTACGTCTGCGAATACAAGCTGGACGGGCTTTCGTTGGCGCTGCACTACGCCGCAGCAGAGGACGGCAGCGCGCACCTGCAGCGCGGCCTGACGCGCGGCGATGGCTCCGTTGGTGAAGATGTCACGGGCAACGTGCGCACCATGCGCTCCGTGCCGCTATCCGTCTCGGCGGAGCGGTTGAAGAAAGCCGGCCTGCCGCAGGACTTCGAAGTCCGCGGCGAAGTGGTGATGCCGCAAACCGCCTTTCTCAAGCTGAATGAAGAACGCGAGCGCGCCGGGCAGTCGCCCGCAGCCAACCCGCGTAATGCCGCCGCTGGAACCATCCGCATGGTTGAGCCCAGCAATGTCGCGCAGCGCAGGCTGGACTACTACGCCTACTTCCTGCTGCGGGATGGCGAGTTTCTGCTGCCCATGCAATCCGAAACCCTGGACGCCCTGGCCGCAGCCGGCTTCCGCACCAACCCGCACGCACGCACCGTGCAAACGATTGAAGATGTGCTGGCGTTTATCGCGGACGCCGAGACGAAGCGCGACAACCTGGGATACGAGATTGATGGCATCGTCATCAAGGTGAACTCTGTCGCGCAGCAGCGGCGGCTTGGATTTACAGGCAAGGCTCCGCGTTGGGCCATTGCGTACAAGTTCCCGGCACGTGGCGCGGTGACGCAGCTTTTGGGCGTGCTGTTCCAGGTGGGCCGCACGGGCAAACTGACGCCGGTGGCAGCGCTTGCGCCGGTCGGCATCGGTGGCATCACGGTCACGCGTGCGACCCTGCATAACCCGGACGAGATTGCACGGCTGGGTGTGCGCATCGGCGACTTTGTTGCGGTGGAGCGCGGTGGCGACGTCATCCCGAAGATCACGGAGGTGGTTGAGGATGCGGAGCATCCCCGCGGTTCGCGCGAGATCGTGTTTCCGTCACGTTGCCCCAAGTGCAAGGAACCCGTGGTCCGCGCCGAGGGCGAGATTGACTTTCGCTGTGTCAACGCGAGCTGCCCGGCGCGCCTTAGCGAGGAATTGTTGCACTACGCCTCGCGTGGCGTCATGAACATCGAAGGCCTGGGCGAGTCGATGGTGGGCCAGTTGCTGGGCCACCCCTTGAACAATCCGGAATCGCTGTCAGTAGAAGGTGCGGCTCCTATCGAAGCTCCTGAGACTGCGGCAGTCACGGAAGCTACAGCGGAAGAGCCCACGCGAACTG
>JBPBPZ010000314.1:0-3417 GCA_050954525.1 Janthinobacterium lividum | reverse complement strand
GAGCATCTGCAGTACCTGACGATGAAGCAGGCGATCGACCATTGCACGAAGGGGATTGGGATTTGGGACTTTGCCAGCAATGACGCAGGCACCGAACCAGATGCGGTGATTGCTTGTGCGGGCGACATCCCGACTTCGGAAGCGTTGGCGGCTGTGGCAATTTTGCGGGAGCGCTGCCCGGACGTGAAGCTGCGGTTTGTAAACGTGGTGGACTTGTTCCGGCTCATGCCGGAACACGAGCATCCTCATGGCTTGTCCGAGCGGGAGTTCGATAGCCTATTCACGCTTGATAAGCCGGTGATCTTCAACTTCCATGCGTATGCTGCACTGATCCACAAGTTCACTTACAAGCGTAAGAACCATGATAACTTCCACGTGCGGGGCTACAAGGAAAAAGGCAACATCAATACGCCGCTGGAACTAGCTATTCTGAACCAAGTAGACCGCTTCAACCTTGCCATCGACGTGATCGACCGCGTGCCGAAACTGCAGGCTGCAGCTACGCATACCAAGCAATGGCTGCAGGACCAGATCATCGAGTGCGTGAACTACGCGCATGCAAACGGAATCGATGCCCCTGAGCTGCGGAACTGGACCTGGAGTTAACAGCCGCGACATACGCGCTTGATCAGAAAGCACATTACTGGCGATAAATCTTATGCTCGTTCAGTAGTCCTGCAGCTCCCGCAAACGGTGGTTTTTGGAATTGAGCTGGTTGAAAGATGACGGCTCCTTTGTGCTCGAGGGAACAGCAGCATCAGTAAGGCATCACAGACTGAACGCGCAGACAGGAACATAAGGAGAGGTTGCTGTCGAGAACAAACAGCAACCTCTTGGTGGATCTCAACGCTTGACTACCTGCCCCGAAACGGAAGCAGTAACATCAGTCCTAGAACACAACAGAGCGTTCCAGAGAATGCTCACGCACTGAGATGCTCTGCATGCAGACCGATGAAATCCTTACCTTCTCCAGCAAGCGGATCCGCAGAGAATCCTTTGTGAACTGTATGGACATGAACACTGCATGTCGGTTAGAACCAGTGCCGAAGCAGCTCTGGTTCTTTACTCATGTGCCTGCTATTGCAAACGAGAAGCGCATGCGTGATCTAACGGTGAAGGATGAAGCGATGCTTCCGTGTTTCTTCACTGCCAGTTGCGATGGGAAGATGATGAGCCCTTTTACGAAAGCCGGGCCACCGGTCTGGCCTTGAAGCAGCGGTAGACTAAGCCCTTCCATGCGGTGTTCACCACTTAGGAAGCGGCTCACCGTCGCAAGCGTTACCTCTCATTACTGCAGCCGCTGACGCTCTGGCTCGATACCGAGAGGGAGAAAGAGCATAAAGACTGTCCCGTGCGAGACTGACTTTGGGCTGCTGCGGACAAGCAGGGTGCCGTAGTGACGTTGCAGGATCTCATGACTGACCCACAGGCCCAATCCGCTTCCGCCGGCTCCCTTTGTGCTGAAAAAAGGTTGGAAGATGCGGTAAAGGGTGCTAGTGTCCATCCCTTTACCGGTGTCTGCAACGGTGAGCACGACACAGGGCAGGTTGGTGCGCCAGTTGTGACCGGGGCGGCTTCGGAGGATGAGTTTTCCGCCGTTCGGCATAGCGTCGATGGCATTACCAACCAGGTTCGTCAGCACCTGACGAAGTTCTCCCTCGAAGGCACGAAAGGTCCGAGCAGACCGGTGACGCTGCTCGACATCGATCCTGTGCCTCAGAAAGCGGCCATGAAAGATGGTAAGAACACTTGGTAGCAGGTCTTCCCAGGTAGTATTCCCTGCATCACGTGATTGACGATGAAAGCGCAAGGTTTCTGCCGTGATCGCTGAAACTCTCTGCAGTTCGCTTTCTGCTATCTCGAGGTAGCCCTGAATTTCTTCAACGATCTCTGAGCCCCGAGCCAAATAGAGCAGGTTGGTTACGGATTCCAAAGGGTTGTTGATTTCGTGGGCGATCACACTTGCAAGGCGGCCTATGGCGGCGAGCTTCTCACTCTGCCGAAGAGCCAATTCAGCCTGTTTGCGTTCGGTGATATCTCCGACCAAACCGATAATCTGGACCGCTGCTCCAGATTCATCCTTGAACTGCTGCCCTTTGGCCCATATCCAACGTTGCTCCCCATCGAGTCGCAGGATGCGGGCTTCAAATTCCCAATTCTGGCCAGCTTCGAGAGCTTCCCGGTAGGCGCGATCCACGTATGCTTGATCCTGCGGCAGTACGTGGCCGAGGAAGATCTCATACGTCCATTCCGGGGCGGGTTCGGTATACCCGAAGATTTGATCGTGACGAAGGCTGCGAACCGCGACTTGGGAAGCGACATCAAGCTGCCAGCTGCCTAGATAGCCACTCTGAAGAGCCAGGGTGCTCAACCGTTCACTAGTCTGTAACGCTGTACGAGTCTGCCGTGTTGCCTGATCCATGCTGCCTAACCGTGCGCAGATGCACACAGGAAGTTGGATGCGACTGGGAGTTCTATATAGCGAGTTGCGGAATGTTTTCGGACGAAGGTGATGACTGAGCCTTAAGGAACAAGCATTTCTTTAAACCTCAGTTATGCCCCTTCTGCGCATGGAAGAAAGACGCGAAATGCCGTGCCACTACGTCCCGCTCTGCGAGATGTGCGGACTTGCATTGTCCCGTCGTCAAGCGCTACATCAGGATTGACTTTTCAGGCAAATAGGACTGCCGCTTCATGGTGGATGCATCTCGGACTCAGACACACTTTTGAGAAGATAGATCTGCCTGCCATGAAAACAGTTCCCACGGACAACATCCTTGCTTCTACCCTGCGCGCCATCGGCGATGGCGTGATTTCATGTGATCGCGACGGTCTCGTGTACATGATGAACGCCATTGCGGAGGACCTGACCGGATGGAAAGAGCAGGAAGCATTAGGGCACCCGCTCAAAGAGGTGTTCGTTATCGCGAACGAGACCTCGCGTGAGACGGTGGAAGACCCAGTTGATAAGGTGCTGCGGTTCGGTGCGGTCGTGGGCATGGCGAACCACACGATCCTCATCCGACGGGACGGTACCGAGCTGGCCATCGATGACAGCGCAGCTCCGGTCCACAATGCCGATGGCGAACTGCGCGGCGTTGTTCTGGTCTTCCGGGATGTGACGGAGCGCCGGGAAGCCGAGTTCAACCTGGAGTTGCTTTCAAGCAGCGGCAAGGTGCTGGGAGAAGCAGTCGATGCGGACACGATCCTCTCCAGAATCGATAGCCTCATCACGTTGCACTTCGCTGATCTTGCCATCTTCGATTTGCTTCTACCTTCCGGAGATCTCGAACGTCGCGTGGGTAACCATCGTCTACCTGACCGGCAAGCTGTAGTGAACGAGCTGTACCACTTCATTCCAAAGGCTGAAGTTTCCTCCCACCCGACCAGAACAGCGCTTAAGACGAAAACGGCGGT
>JBPBPZ010000316.1:0-3417 GCA_050954525.1 Janthinobacterium lividum | reverse complement strand
GGGGGGCCGTGCTCAGAGCCTGCGGAGGCCCCGGCGAACGCGGCCACCGCTATGTCGCCAACCACGCTTGGGGTCACCGCCCCGGTTGTCCGAATCACCATGCCATTGGATAGCGCGATTTTTGAAGCAGTGCTGTATTTATCCACACCGCTGGTACCGGCAACCTCCAGCACCGCCACGCTCATGCGGGCATGGTTGCCCGATGTGCTGAAGGTGTAGGAACCGCTGCCGAGCGACGTAGTGGTATACACACTCAGTTTCGACAAGCCATCCACTTGGGTGGCTGCGATCAGGCTCATGCCGGGCGGCGCGGTGATGGTGCCCGCGTACTTGTCTGCCCCGGAAGACAGGAACGCGTACAGCCGGTTGCCCGCTTTTGGTGCGATCGGCAGCGCCACCGTAATGGGTGTGCCCGGCGCGCTCTGAACGGCTGCCGCTGACTGCACCACGCCATGCGTCACCGGAACATCCATGGTGTAGTGCAGGCTGACCAGGTGCGAGCGGATCAGTCCTGGGCCGCAGCCAATTACCTGGACGTTGATATGGTTCTGGTGGCCCGCCAAGGAGATGGGGCCGGTCAAGGCGGGAGACTCGCACGTGGCCAGCGTTCCGTCCGCCGTGTAGTGGTAGGCGGCACCACTGACGGGCTTCGGAAACGATAAGCTCTGTGCTGATTTGTAGGTACCCGGGGCTACGCTTGGCACAGGGTCGGCGATGGTTGTGCCTGTTACGGTCACGGTCAGCGCAGAACTCACCCGGTACCCGCCTGGACCTTCTGCTGTCAGCGTGTAGGTTTGCGTCCGCTCCGGGTAGAAGACCAGCGTGTCCCGAATGGGTCGGGCATTGTCGATAAACATCACCGTTGCGTTCTTTGCGGTCGCCGAAAAAGTGATTGGTGATCCCGCAGCAACCGTCTTTGCAGACGCGGAAAAGTTTGTGATGGTCGGCACGGGCGGCGCGTTCTTGACCGGTTTGCCTGCGCCGCCAGACGGGTTGTTGATACCTGTCTGGTCGTGCAGCACGGAGGCACCCTGCTTCGCATCTTCCGGGGTTAGTTCTGCTGAAATACGCGGACTGGTTTGGATAACCCGGAAGTCCCTCATCTTCACCGCGCCCAGTCGAACAAGGTCGTCGAAGTTCATCTTCGGGCTGTACGTGCCTTGAAAGAAGCCGGGCGATCCCCGGTCCGCGATGATGACGCAGTACTTCTGCATCGCTGTCAGTATGATCCGGTTGGTCCGGCTGTAACCCGACATGTCGAAGTCAGGCCGCAGGCAAATGAAGGCACCTTCGATGGCTGCGTACGGGCCGCCGTTACTAGGCGCGGCGTGCGAAGCTGGGTAGGAAAATAATTGCTGGGGATTGCCGTTCCGGTAATAAGCCGCAGAGATCTGGTGAAAGGTGATGCGAAGCGCATGCCTGATCTCGCCGCTGTCAATCTCTTCTTGGTTCACACCAAGGATTCGGCTCCAGGTTGGAAGACCTGCCGCATCTGTGGTGGTGCGGCCATTGGGACTTTGGCCTTCGAAGGGCTTCAAGACGTCCCAAACCTTGTGGTTGTACGAAAGCACCAGGCCGTCACAGGCCCTGTTCTGGTACAGGCTGTCCAGCCATCCCGTAGCCCTGTCGAGAAAGTCCGTGTGGTGGTCGCCGTCGGCTTTCCAGCAGGTGTACATGTCCGTGCCGCCTTCCTGCGCGGCCGCGGGAATGACCGGCAGCTTGGTATCGTCACTTTCTGTGCAGTAACCGCTGTAGGGTGTCCTATAACCCTTTACGGGATCCTGGTCTTCGGTATCGCACTTGGTGGCAACCAACGGCAGGTTGGGAGTCTGGGACGAATCGTAAATCCAGTAGGGGAAGTCTCCACCTTTGATGAAATCTGGATGGAGGCCAACAGTCGCGTAGGTGGCCTGAAAGGCCTTGTTCACCTCTGTATCGACCGGGTTGCCACTTTTATCCTGGTACACCGAACTGCCCGGGAACGGCTGGAAGCCGTTAAGATTTGCGTTCTGCCCCAGGGAGACTGCTTTAATCGACACCGGAGAGCCTTGCGGAGCCATGCCGCTGCCTGCTTCTTCACGCTTGCCCGACGCCGGTCCCGTCAACTTTGCAAGTGAAGTTTCGGAGCAGCTTTCTGCCTTGTCTGCACGCCCAGCAGAGGCACACCTGTCCGCGGTGGAGTTTGTTAGTTGGGCAGGTGTGACCGGGCGCTGTGTCGATGCCATGGCGGCGATGGGCTGACTGGTCGCATCCGCAGGCAAGCTACCAAGGGCGAGAAGAAGAAGAGGAAAAAGCAAGTGCAGGCTCCTAGAAGATCGCCTCCCGATGATAACGGTGCGGCTCAGAACGGCGATGAACCGGTGCGTTTGCTAGACTGAACGCGTCCCGAAACAAAACAGACAAGATGGACAGAAGCCTTTGTCCGCGTCTTCGCAGATCTCTGCCCTGCTGCGACGCCACCTTGCCAGCAATAGTTAAATTCTTAGGAGTTGTCATGCGCCGTGTTGTTAGCCTTTCCGCAGCCGCTGTTTCGCTCGCCGCCCTGTTGCCGTTCGCCGTTGCGCAGGATGCTGCAACCAGGCCGCTGCTGGGTTTCACGGCACAGTCTGCTGCAACCGAGCGCACGTGGGAGACGAAGTTCCGCGCGATCCCTGACAGCAAAAAGATTTCCGACAACATGCACCTGCTTGCAGGCCATCCGCACAACGTGGGTTCTGAGGCGCAACGGAAGAATGCGGAATGGATGGTTGCGCAGTACAAAGCATGGGGTTGGGACGCGAAGCTGGAAACCTTCGACGTGCTGTATCCGACGCCGAAAACACGCGTTTTGGAACTGCTGGGATCTAAGCCGTACAAGGCTCGACTGGAAGAGCCACAGGTGGCTGAGGATCCATACACGCACGATAAGAGTCCTGCCATGCCGCCGTACAACATCTACGCCATGGATGGCGACGTGACAGGTCCCCTGGTGTACGTGAACAACGGCATGATCGGCGACTATGACGAACTGGCACGCAATGGAGTCAGCGTGAAGGGTGCCATCGTCATCGCCCGCTACGGTGGCGGCTGGCGCGGTTTGAAGCCCAAGCTGGCCTATGAGCATGGAGCAATCGGCTGCATCATTTACTCCGACCCGGCGGACGATGGCTACGGCCAGGGCGAGGTGATCCCCGCAGGACCCATGCGGCCAAAGTGGGGCGTGCAGCGTGGCAGTGTGTCCGATACCACACTGTATGCTGGCGACCCGCTGACACCCGGCGAGCCGTCCGTTCCCGGCACGAAGCGCCTTGCCATCAAGGACAGCAAGGTTATGGTGCAGATCCCAACTATTCCCATCAGCTGGGGCGATGCGGAGCCGCTGCTGCAGCAGCTTGGCGGTCGCACCGTGCCTGCGAGCTGGCGGGGCGGTCTGCCCAT
>JBPBPZ010000262.1:0-3454 GCA_050954525.1 Janthinobacterium lividum | reverse complement strand
CCATTTACGTGGACTTGCAAATGCAACTAAAGTGGTACGCAAGGTGCCGCACGTCAGCCCCTCATCTCTCTCCATCAGGATCTACCATGAATCACCGTTTCTGTTCCAGGCTGGCCGCTGCCAGCGTCCTGACGCTGGGCGCCGTGGCAAGCGTGAGCGCACAGCACATGCAGCTTGTTCTGGATGGCCAGTCGGCCTCTATCACCGTCCCAAAGGGCGGTATCTCGCTCGACATCTCCGCCATTGACAAAACCGTAAACCCCTGCAACGACTTCTACGCCTACGCCTGCGGCAACTGGCGCAAGAACAACCCCATCCCGGCAGACAAGACCCGCTGGGGCCGGTTTGACGAGCTGGGCGAGCGCAACCTGTACACCGTCTATTCCCTGCTGCAGCAGGCCGCCGATAAACCGGCGACACCGCTGCAGGTAAAGTACGGCAACTACTTTGCTGCCTGCATGAACGACGACGCGGCAAACCAGCTTGGCGCCAAGCCGCTGGACCCAGTGCTGAAGCAGATCGCAGCCCTGAACGATCGCGCCGGGCTCGCCCGCCTGGTTGGGTCGCTGGAGAATGACCACGGACTTGGTCTTTTCTACGGCTTTGGATCGCAGCAGGACCAGAAGGACAGCAGCAAGCAGATCCCCGGCATCGGCCAGGCGGGTCTGTCCCTGCCGGATCGCGACTATTACCTGCAGCAGGATGACCGGATGAACAAAATCCGGACCCAGTACGTGGAACACCTGACAAAGATGTTCACGCTGCTGGGCGACACGCCAGAGCAGGCAGCGACCGAGGCAAACTCGGTCATGACCATGGAGACGGCCCTGGCAAAAGCCTCCATGCCGCGCGTGGACATGCGTACGCCCGCGAATGTGTATCACATCAAAACCCTGGCCGAGCTCCAGGGCATCACGCCGGAGTATCACTGGGCAGACTACTACGCCACCATCAAGGTACCAATCAGCAGCTTGAACGTGGAGCAGCCTGACTACTTTGCTGCCATGAATGAGCAGCTCAAATCCGCCTCCATGGCTGACCTGAAGAGCTATCTGCGCTGGCACGCGCTCCTTCCCGCCGCCCCAGCCCTGTCCAAACCCTTTGTGGATGAGAACTTTCACTTCTTCGCGCAGGTGCTTGGCGGGCAAAAGGAACAGGCTCCCCTGTGGAAGCGCTGCACCCAGCAGACCGACCGCGCGCTGGGCGAAGCCGTGGGCCAGGACTGGGTTGCGAAGTACTTTACACCGCAGGCCAAGGCCAACATGCAGGAACTTGTCCATCAGCTTGAGGCGTCACTGCATGACGATATCAACAGCCTGGACTGGATGAGCGCACCGACCAAGGTCGAGGCCCAGAAAAAGCTGGTCGCCTTTCGCGACAAGATCGGCTACCCGGAAACCTGGCGCGACTACTCCTCCCTGACCGTCAAGCGCGACAACCGGCTGGCGAACCGCCAGCAGGCAGCGATCTTTGCCGACCGGCGTGACATCGCCAAGATCGGTAAGCCGGTAGACGAGAAGGAATGGGGCATGACGCCGCCCACGGTGAACGCGTACTACAACCCGGCCATGAACGACATCAACTTCCCCGCTGGCATCCTGCAGCCTCCGTTTTACGACTTCAAGATCGATCCTGCGGTCAACTTCGGCGCCATTGGCGTCGTGATTGGCCACGAGATGACGCACGGCTTTGACGACGAAGGCAGTCAGTACGATCCGCAGGGCAACGTACGGATGTGGTGGACCGCCGCCGACCGTACCGAGTTCGACAAGCGCACGGACTGCGAAGTGAAGGAATACGGCGCGTTCGAGCCGGTCCCCGGAGCCAAGCTGAACGGCAAGCTGACCCTGGGCGAAAACACCGCAGATAACGGTGGCCTGCAGGTGGCCTACATGGCCTTGCACAAGGAACTAGGCAAGCTGGGTCCTGATGCAGCCACGAAGAAGATCGAAGGCTACACGCCCGACCAGCGCTACTTCCTGGGTTTTGCGCAGGTCTGGTGCGAGAACACCCGTGAAGAAACCGCACGGATGCGCGCCAAGACCGATCCACACTCGCCAGGTGAGTTCCGGACCAATGGCGCAGTCCAGAACTCCGCTCGCTTCGCCGAGGCGTTTAGCTGCAAGCAGGGCGATGCCATGGCTCCGGTGAATGCCTGCCGCGTCTGGTAAGACTTCACCACAAACGATGTGTCTGGTAGGTTTCACGAACAAAGTAGGCCTGCTCCATGGGAGCAGGCCTACTTCTTGATCCATTCACCGAATGTCATCCTGAGCAAAGCGAAGGATCCGACATACTTCGCCTGTCACAACCATTGCCATTTCAGCAGAAGGCCGTGAACATTCCCTCCAAGCAGAGCCTCCCGGGAACCTTCACTGCTTCAGTGATGAAGTTCTAGCGGCAGAGCTGAAGCTACTTCGAACTCCGCTTCGCAATAATCTGACCGGCAATCTTTTGGTAAGTTGCGTCCGGCAGGATGCCGCGTGAACTGAGCTGGTTCTTCGCGGTATACGGCCGCCCGTCCACGATGCGTTTCGCATAGGCCGCGCCTACGCCGGGCAATTGCATTAGCTGATCGGGTGTCGCGGTATTAATGTCGAGCAGATCTCCCTCGGCCGGTGCAGCAGCAGCCGCCTTGGTAACAGGCACCGGCTTGCTGGCGGGCTTGGACGCGGTTGCCTGTGCCAGCAGCATGGGCGAGGCGAGCAGAAGAACAGCGGCGGACAACATACGGCGGAATTGCATGGATGCTTGCTCCAAGGTCAGGTTGGATTGCGGTTGTACCTGCCAACAATACTCCCGCTCAGTTTGTGTGGAGCTTTCACCTCCTTTTCACCTTGGAACAGGGTCATCCCGTTGACAGCATTTACCTCACCGGATAACCTCTGGACTGTATGAAGTTCGCAACGCACCATCACGGACACCATCACCATGCGCAGAGCGCTATGGCGGCAATGTCCGATGGCAACGCGTAAGTTTTACGACGCACACCACAGGATCAGACAAGCCCGCCAGAGCGCACACCGCCGGCGGGCTTTGTTGTGTCTGCACGGATTCAGCAACCAGCACCAAGAATTCAGGTATGAAATGAACGCACCCACAATCGATTTCGCAAAACAGGACGGCCTGGTTCCCGGCGTCGTACAGGATGCCGTGACCGGCGAAATGCTGATGCTCGGCTTTCTGAATGAAGAGAGCTACCGCCGCACGCTTGAGAGTGGCTTTGTCACCTTCTGGTCGCGCACCCGCAGCAAGCTGTGGATGAAGGGCGAAACCAGCGGCAACCGTCTGCGCATCGTATCCGCAAGCACCGACTGCGACAACGACGCGCTGCTGTTTCGCGTCCACGTGGAAGGCGACGGCCTGGTGTGCCACGAAGGCACCGTAAGCTGCTTCACCAAAGACATCGCGGTTCATGCAGCCTCATAGCAGTGGAATGGCAAGTGGCTTTAGC
>JBPBPZ010000014.1:0-3476 GCA_050954525.1 Janthinobacterium lividum | reverse complement strand
GCCTGTCCTTAATAAGAGGACCACCGAGGCCAAAGCCGTACTGGTTGCGATTGTCCTTGGGCTTATACGGTGAAGTGATGTAGTTATTTGTGGTGGAGTTGTAGGTGGTATTGGTCGCAAGCGGCTGATAGGCGGATCGGCTTGAATTCCGGTTATAAAAATAGAGTTCGCCGTGTAACTGGTTGCCGCCGGACTTGGTTACGGAGTTGACGACGCCCCCTACGGCGCGGCCAAACTCTGCGGAGTAAACGCCGGTGTTGACCTGGAACTCGCGGACCGCGACCTGGGCCGTGGAGTAACCGGCGCGGGTGCGGCCCCGCTCCTCGGAGAAGAAGGCCTGATTATCGTCTGCGCCGTCGATTTCCACGTTGTTCAAGAGCGGGCTGATCGCACGAAAACTGAGCAGCCCGAAGCCATTTGCGTCATTGACGACGGCCGGGGTGAGCAGGGCGAGCGAGGACCAGCGACGATTGTTAATGGGGATCGACTCGATCTCCTGGTTGGACAGATGACCACCGAATTCCGCACTGCCGAAGTTCAGGACCGGGACCTCTGCGGTCACTTCCACGACGGTCGCAGCTTCGCCAGCGGCCAGGTGTGGAGAAATTTCGGTGACTTCGTTGTTCTGTACGATGACGTTTCGGCTTCGCAACTCTGAAAAGCCAGCAGCACTGATGGTTACGGTATAGGTGCCGGGAGGAAGCTGAGGCGCAGTGTACAGGCCGGAACTGTTGGTGGTCAGGCGAAGCTCAGTGTTCGTTGCGTCATTACGAATGACGACAACAGCCCCGGGAACAACCGCGCTGGTAGCGTCAAAGACTGTACCGCTGATAGCACCTTGAGTAGTCGTCTGACCGGCGGCCGAAAAGCAGGCAGCAGCGGAGAGGACTGCGATCGTGAGAGAGGACCGAAGGCCGGTACAACGGGAAAATCTGGTCATGCGTGACGCTCCTGAAGGTGGTATTGCCTGTGCTGTGGCTGTACGATCGGCACTCTGAGGGTGCCTGTCGCCTTTGTCCCGATGATGTGATGGGATCAGCGTCTCATGAAACAATGACAGTAGGATGAATGTGTCTTTCCAGCGTAGAAGGAAAGCACCATGATGTCCAGCGAATTTGGGCAGACGGCTCCAGGAGCCAGCAACGAAGTCGAGGCAAGCGATGTTTATTGACGAAGCAAAAATCAAGGTCAAAGCGGGCGATGGTGGGAACGGATGTATGGCGTTCCGGCGAGAGAAGTTTGTGCCGCGCGGCGGGCCTTCGGGCGGAGATGGAGGGCACGGAGGCGACATCCTGATGGAGTCGTCACTGAGCCACAACACACTGGTGCATTTCAGATTCAACCCTGAACACAAGTCACAGCGAGGAGGGCACGGGCTGGGCTCGAACTGCTCCGGGCAGGCAGGCGAGCACACGATCCTGAAGGTGCCGGTCGGGACGATCCTTTACGACGACGTTACGGGTGACGTGGTCCACGACTTTTCCCGCGTGGGCGAATCCCTCGTCATCGCGCGGGGTGGACGAGGAGGACGAGGCAACCAGCACTTTGCCACCAGCACGCATCAGGCTCCGCGGGAGCACGAGCTTGGGCGCGCCGGGGAAGAACGGCTGTACCGGCTGGAGCTTCGGCTGCTTGCCGATGCAGGGCTCGTCGGCTATCCAAATGTAGGAAAATCGACGCTGATCTCTCGCCTTTCCGCAGCGAAACCGAAGATCGCGAACTACGCCTTTACGACCTTGGAGCCGAACCTGGGCGTGGTAAGCGTCGGCGACTGGCCGCATGAGCAGTCGTTCACCATTGCCGATCTGCCCGGACTTATCGAAGGGGCGCATCTGGGAGCAGGCCTGGGCATCCAGTTTCTTAAACATATCGAGCGAACCAGCGTGATTGTTCACCTCGTCGATGTATCGGATGGGTCCGGCCGGCATGACCCGGTGGAGGATTACAAGATCATCACCGCCGAACTAAAAAGCTTCGACCCGGCGTTAGCGGAAAAGCCGACCGTGCTGGTAGCAGCCAAGGAAGACGTCGCGGACCCTGCCAAGCTGAAAAAGCTACGAGCGATGGCGAAGCGTAAGAAGCTTGCCTTTTATGAAATCTCTGCGGTAACCGGCGCAGGCATCGAAGCGCTGAAATACGCCGTGGCGGAACTGGTTCAGGTGCATCGTCCTCTGGAGGTGCAGGAGCCGCTGCCCGAGGCGAAACGCCATAAAGCAGCCTATCCGCCGCCGGCAAGTTCGGCCCGGGGCCGAGCGTAGCCTACGATGCGGCTGGGTTTTTTCGGAGGCACTTTCGACCCGCCGCATCTTGGCCATGTGGCTGTTGCTCAGGCTGCGGTGGATCAGTTTGCTCTGAACTCCATCCTTTGGGTGCCTGCGGGACGGCAGCCGCTGAAAGGAGATGGCAGGGCGGCTCGCTTTGAAGACCGGGTTGCCATGGTAGAGGCGACCTGCGAGCTCAGCCCACGTTTCCATCTCTCTCTACTCGACGCCCCGAAAGAAAACGGGAGTGCGAATTTTACAGTGGACACGCTTCGACACTTGCGGGCAGAAATGCCAAAAGCCGAGGTATACGCGATTGCCGGGGCGGATAGCTTCGCCGCTCTGGGGCAGTGGAAAGAACCGGCCGCACTGCTGGAACTTGCCGAATGGATCGTGGTCAGCCGTCCGGGGTTCCAGCTGACACAGCCTGCCGGTCTGACGCTGACGCCGAACAAGCAGGCCCGAATACATCTGCTGGACTGCGTGCATGAAGATGTATCAGCGACAGCGCTGCGGGCTCGTCTCGCCCGAGGTGAGCGCTGTGACAACGTTCTTGCGCCGGGGGTGATGGCCTATATCGACCGGCACGGAATGTATGGCGACACCAGGACCGGAGTAGAAGTCGGAAGGGGTTTTCCGGCTGAAACCTCGTGAGTTCCTGTCTGGCGGCGTACGATAAAGACGAAGGAGTGCTATGCCCTCAACTCAGAGTTACCAATTGCTGCTGGCTGCTGCTGCGGCGTGTGAAGACAAAAAAGCGGAGGATATCCGGATTCTCGCGCTGGATCCGACGGAAAGTGGACTGACGGATTACTTCCTCATCTGCAACGGAACCAACGAACGTCAGAACGTGGCGATCACGGATGAAATCGAGATCAAGCTGAAGCGCGACTTCGGCGTCTATCCAAACTCAGTGGAAGGTCGCCGACAGGGTGAATGGATCCTGATGGACTATGTCGACTTCATCGTTCATGTATTTTCGGCCGAAAAACGGGAGTTCTATGGACTGGAGCGTCTGCGCAAGTCGGCGATTACGGTAAGTGTCGGCGACCTGAGCGATGAGTTGAAGACACTGCTGAAGAGCGGTCCAACTAAGAAAAAAGATACGGTCGGAGAAGCGGCACCTACAGTCAAACGTGCCACAAAGAAGGTATTGGCTGAGAATGCTGTGAGTCAGAAAGTGAAACGGTCTACCAAGAAAAAGACAACGCCCGC
>JBPBPZ010000183.1:0-3553 GCA_050954525.1 Janthinobacterium lividum | reverse complement strand
GAAGGACCATGAAAAGAAGAGGATAAGTATTTTGACTAAAAGTAGCCAAGGTGATTACGAATACAAGTAACTGAGCAGCCAGGCCGAGCTTCCAGTGGGTCCAGGTCGTACCTAATGATGCGCGGCTGGTTAAAGAAAGAACAAAGAGCAATGCGGGCAAAACTACCAGTAGCCCCACAGAGTGGGACATGCCAGTGACGACCCATGTCAGCAGTAAGGACGCGTGGATCGCATGATGGAACACGATCGCACGGAACCCGGCAGTAACCAGGGGAACACCGACTGCGACAGCTCCAAACAGACGCACTCGCTTCTGCTGTTTCAAATCAGCAAACCTGGAGATTTCTGGGCGCAGGACGGTGAGTGTCACCCACACTTCGAAGCTTTGTACGGCCGCCATCTCAAATGCTAGTAAGGGTGACCACCCACTCAACAGGCATGCTGCTATATAACCTGTAAGCGTCGCAAGGAGCTGAAGAGCCTGCGAACTGCGGCGGTCCCATTCATTCCAGGCAATCACAGCTTGAAGCCCTGTCAACGGCCAGACGTAAGAAAGGTGATTGTCCGGTTGTACATACAAGAGGAGGCCCGTCACCAGAGCGGTCGTCAACAGTTGAATGACAGCGCGCTTGGTTCTTGCGTACATAGCCGGATCTTACCGTGAATACACCCGCGATCTGGTTGCCGCCGGGATTCTGTTGGCGCTGTGATATCCCAGACTGGGCCTAGGCTAATGTTGCTGCCGACGTAGCTGTCAGCGTTTATTTACCCCAGGGTGTCGCGGTTGCCTCGTACCTTCTTAGGTGGAAAGCCTGCAGATCGGTCAATCCTGCAGACCTCAACCTAACGACTTAAGGGAGAAGCAATGCACTGAGTCGGAGTAGAAGTCGATCCGGTAAGCTTCGACGCACTCGCGGGATGCTTAGGTGATCACTGGGCAACTAAGCATCCTGACGGATGCAATGCGCCTGCTCTGCATTTCCAGATCGTCACCTTCCCGTCCATGGCGACCTCATCCCCGACTTCATTTGCTCGCGCAGAAGCTGACTTTTGGTAGCGTCGCAAACGGTGAGGCGACTTCGTCTACACTCCATAGTTGCCCATTCTTCGCGACACATTGCACCTTGGCGACGTCATCAATGTGCGTCAAGGGGTCGCCATCCACCACGATGAAGTCGGCCAGCTTTCCAGGCTCCAGTGTGCCCAGATCCTTATCCAGACCGTAGGCTTTTGCCGGTATGGACGTGGCAGTCTCCAGCGCTTCCCACGGCTTCATGCCGTACTTCACCTGTGCGCGAAGGTTCAGGTGCAGGCTGGTTGCCGGAATGTCCAGAGGCGAATCTGTTCCCGCAAGCACCATGCCCCCGGCGTGGAAGGTGCCGGAAATGACGCTCTCCTCATCTTTCAGGTGCGCATAGGTCGCAGCCAGGTTCATGCCCTGCGATGTTTTCAGCGCGGTGCGCAACCTGGCATTCTCCCAGGGAGGAGCCACTGCCTGCCGCGGGTCGGTCGCCATGCCGGGATCTTCCGTGTACTGCGCCTGCGCAAAGGTCGTCGAAATGGTCCACATGCCGGACTTCGCTAGGAGCGTCTGCACATCACCATAGGAGTGCCCGGTCAGCGAGCGGGAGTACGCCCAGCCGAATCGCGACGTGGCAGAAAGGTGTGACATGCCGTCCTCGCCCAGCGCGACCGCCGGCAGCAGGTAGTGGCTGGCCGTGTCCACGCCCATCTGGTTGTGCGCAAATGCGATGCCCTTGGCTGCCCACGCAAACGGCAGCCGCACATACAGCTTCACCATGTCGAAGTTCAGCGCTTGGAGCCGGGTAAACTCACGCTGCAACTGCGCTTCTGACGTGGTGGGAACCATCATGGGGTAGTACACGCGTTCACCGTCGACTGCTTCACCGGTCTGGAAGATGCGTGGACCTATGGCCAGGCCCGCCTGGTAGCTTTCGTTGTGCTCTACCGCGCGATAGGCGTTGTCGGCGATGCCGCGCATCCCGGTAACGCCATAGCTCAGGTACAGCCGGCCCATACGTGCGCCGTAGTAGATGCCGTTGTCAGAATCAGGATGGGCGTGGTTCTCCCACAGGCCGGGCATCATCGTGCTCTGCGACGCGTCCACAGTGCGTGTAACACCTGCAGGCGGGGTCGCGGCGTGAGGCGTCACGCTGGTGATCCGGTTGTCGGTGATCAACACATCGACGTCGGTCTGCACGGCTGCTCCGCTGCCCTTCCAGAAGCGGCCTACATGCACCAGCAGCTTCTGCTTTGGAATAGAGGGTGTCCATGTCAGGTCCACCGGCACGGCCGTGATCTTGCCGGAGGTACGGTCCATCAGCCGCAGCTTGCCCAGGCTTAGATACAGAATGCTTTTGCTGTCGCCGCTGTAGCTGGGCGCGTCTGTAATCTCGTCATTCAGCTTCACCGCCGCAGAAGCAGGATGGCCGTCCGCATCGACCGGCATGGCATACAGCAGGTCATCCATGACGAACAGCATCTCCTTGCCATCGGGCGAGTAGGTCGGACCATCCTCTGTGCGCGTGGTCACGGACTCGTATGGTGCGGGCGCGAAGAACTTCGTGGCCAGCGTTGAGCGATCCACAGTCAGGATGGAACTGGTGCCTTCGCGAAAACGCTTGGTGTACGGCTTGATCGTTGCGATGGCGACCGTCCTGCCATTCGGAGAGAAGGAAGCCCGACCGGGGAAGAACGTTGCAGGGGCAAGCGGCTTCACTGCACCCGTGGCTACGTCCGCGGTCAGCGTGGCGCCGGTCTGATCCTGAAAGGCCAGCGTCTTGCCGTCCGCGCTCCACGCCGGCATGATCTGCGCACTCTTCTGCGGTGACACGGCCTTGTCGTTTGCGTCCGACGTGTCTCCCACCTGGTGGATGAAGACGTTTTCGATGCCGTCTCGGTCCGTCACATAGGCCAGCTTTGTGCCGTCCGGCGACCACGCGGGACCCTGCTTGTAGAACGCGTCGTGCGTCAGGGCTAGCGGGTTGCCGCCGACCGCCATGACGTAAAGCTGATTAAGCGCGACAAAGGCTACCTGTTTGCCATCTGGCGACAGCGCCGGTGCGTAGATGCCCAGTGCGGCGCGCGGCGCGGTGCTGTTGAAGTCATACGTCCTGTGCTTGAAACCATGTGGCTGGTAGGGAATTGCAGCCTGAAACGAAATCGATGTGTCGGTGCCTGAGAGTCCCGACTTCAGGATGTGCCCGTTTGCCGAGTAGAGGAACTCCGTGGACGAAGTCCAGACAATGGGGAAGGGGAATACATCATCCTGCTTGCCGCTGGCTGGCTCGCCCGACCCGTCTCCTGCAACCATCTTCAGAATACCGGTGTTGATCGTGCGCTCGCCGCCTTCAAAATCGACATATGCCAGGTGCTTGGCGTCCGGTGACCAGCTTGGCGCCTCCACGCGATGCCCAGCACCCACTGTGCGCAGCACCGTGGCCTGTCCGCCGCTCGCGTCCACCTGCATGATCTGCGTCGCGATGATGCCTGTGCCTGAGACGAACGCCAAATGTTTCCCATCAGGGGACCA
>JBPBPZ010000207.1:0-3564 GCA_050954525.1 Janthinobacterium lividum | reverse complement strand
CAATAGCGGCAGTCCGGCCAGCCTTGATTCAGTCGCGTTGTAGCACTCCACGATACCTTCGCTCGACATCCCCACGACCCCAAAGGGTAGCGCATCCACCTCGCCTGAGCTCATTCCCATGAGTTTATCGATGGTGATGGTTGGGAACTCCAGCTCCAAGTCTGCGATGATCATTCTTCTTGCCTCGTCAGGTGCTGATCCTGAGGTTACTCTGCCGGACTTTGTTAAGTCATACATCGGCAGAGTAACGGTTAACACGAATGGCCAATTGCGGCCTTGGTCCCGTTTTGAGAATATGCCACAATGTAGCCAAGGTTATTTGGAAAGCTATACGTCTTATTAGTACTCTGTTTGCGCCGGATGGCCCATGCGCTGCTCTGTGTGATCAAACGAGCTGCCCAGTGCAAGGTATTGCCGGGCAAATCTCTGTGTATCTCCTGGTTTATTACGATGTTCGTGTCCGGTGCTTGTATGAGTTTCCGGGGTTACAAGAAGGCATTCTTGCAACGAGGTTCCAGAGGTCATGAAGTTTGATGACCTCTTAGCCGATATCTTGCTGCGGGGAGCGTGAATATTCCGCGTGAGCCGCATGAAAGGAATTATCTTCAATCTGCTGGAGGAGGTTGTCAGCCAGCATCATGGACCGGACACCTGGGATCATCTGCTTGAGGTGACAAACCTGAGTGGTTCGTATACTTCTCTTGGCAGCTACCCGGATGAGAACGTGGCCGCTCTTGTCGCTGCTGCCGCGACCGCGCTGGATGTCACGCAATTCGACGTATTGCGCTGGTTCGGACAGCAGGCAATGCCTCTCCTGTTCAAGCGCTATCCTTCCTTCTTCTCTTCACAAAAGTCGGTTCGACCTTTTATTCTGAGTGTCAACCACATCATCCACCCTGAAGTCCGGAAGGTCTATCCCGGCGCTCAGGTGCCAACCTTCGAATTCACCGATCTGGAAAACGGGTCCCTGCTTATGGGATACAGTTCCCCGCGCCGACTCTGCGCTTTGGCACAGGGCTTTGCAGAAGGAGCAGCGACACACTATGGCGAGACAATCACCTTCGATCATCTGACCTGTATGCACCGGGGAGACGACAAATGCCTGTGCACCATCTCCTTCTCAGCTGTGTCGGAGTGCTCACTTGCGGAACGATGATCAGGGTACTGAAGCCGAATTGCTCAGTTTGCGACGACGCTGCGAGCGCGAACGAAATGCCCGCCTCGAAGCGGAGTCTATCGCGGAACAGAGCCTGCGTGAAATCTACGCGAAAAAAGAACAGCTCGAACTTTTGCGCTCCATTGCGGTCGCTGCGAACGAATCGGCCAGTGTCTCAGACGCGCTTCAGTTTGCTCTCACGGAGATTTGCAACACAACTGGCTGGCCACTCGGTCACGTTTTCCTGACGCGCAGTATGCAGGAGGGCGTCTATCTCGAACCGAGCACCATGTGGCACGGTGTTATAGATGGTCTTACCGAAAGTTTTCAGAGCGCCACCTTGCGCTTTCGATTCGCGCGAGATATCGGTCTTCCGGGGAGAGTCTTAACCTCGGCGCAACCCGCATGGATTGAGGATCTCTGGAACGACGTGAACTTTCCCCGCGCGGATATGGCGCAAAAGGCCCGCCTGCGTTCTGCGTTTGCTTTTCCCGTGCTGGTGGGCACCGAAGTGGTTGCGGTTCTGGAGTTCTTTTCCCGTGAGGTGATCGCGCCGGATACTTCGCTTTTGAGTCTCGCAGGACAAATCGGGACGCAACTAGGACGAGTAGTCGAGCGCAAACGGACAGAAGAGCGACTGATCCACGATGCTTCGCATGATCTTCTCACCAAGCTGCCTAATCGTGCCTTGTTCAACGATCGACTTCAACGTGCGGTTGCCCACTACATGCGCAAGCCAAGCAGCATGTTCGCTGTCTTGTTTATTGATCTTGACCGGTTCAAGGTTGTCAACGACAGCCTGGGGCATCATGTCGGTGATGAACTGATCGTGCAGGTCGCAAACCGGCTCTCGGAGTCGATTCGACAAGAAGATGTAGTCGGATACCCATTCAGCCGGGACGAAAGCCATATGGTCGCGCGCCTTGGTGGAGATGAGTTCACGATCTTTTTAGAGGACATGACACACCCCAGCGACGCGCTTCAGGTTGCAGATCGTATTCAACTCGCACTTGGAAAACCCTTTCATCTCGGGGACCACAGCCTTCATATCAGCGCAAGTATCGGCATCGCGTGGAGTACAGCTCGCTACACTTCTGCAAATGAAATTTTGCGCGATGCAGATATGGCGATGTACCGCGCGAAGGACGAAGGCAAGGCTCGCTACGCCGTATACGATGACTCCATGTATGCTGCGGCGGTTAACCGCTTAGAAACAGAGGCGTCCCTGAGGCGGGCACTTGAAAGGGAAGAGTTCGTTCTTCATTACCAGCCGATTGTACGACTGGAAAGCGCTGAGATCGTCGGCTTTGAAGCTCTGGTCCGCTGGCGAAAGAACGACACTCACCTGATTTACCCAGATCAGTTTATTGATATCGCTGAAGATACCGGATTGATTCTTGCGCTCGGCGCATGGGTGCTGCGCAAAGCCTGCCAGACGGTTTTCCGCTGGAATGCTGATTGTCGAACGGCACAACCTCTCACTATCAGCGTGAACCTGTCGGGAAAACAGCTGTGTGTTCCCACCATCGCGGCTGAGATCAAGGCCATCATTCGCGAGACGGGCATTGATCCACAACTTGTCAAGCTTGAACTAACAGAGAGCGTCACGATGGGGGATCCGGATCGCGTGGTTGCAATCCTGTCCGATCTACGCCGATTTGGTGTGCGCTTCAGCATCGACGATTTCGGTACGGGGTACAGCTCCCTAAGCTATTTGCATAAATTTCCGCTTCATACTCTTAAAATAGATAAGTCGTTTGTTATGCGGCTGGGCAAAGACGAAGAAAGTCTGGCCATTGTAAAAACTATTCTCGCTTTGGCCCACAGCCTCAACATGGATGTCATCGCGGAGGGAACAGAGACGGCAGGTCATTGCGCACAACTGGCCGCTCTTGGCTGCGAGTTCGCTCAAGGTTATTTCTACTCGCGACCCACCGATGAAGCTGGCATCGAGGCGTTGCTGCAGGGCCGCGCAGTGTGCCCTTATGGATTCAAAGGAACTCCGGTGTTAGCTTTTTAGGCAGCTAGTCTGCGATGCTTTCACTCTCGGCGAGTCGTAAGCACAGCGCTTGATGCGGGTAGAAATGTGTTTGTAACCGATCTGACGGCTCAGCTTTCATGCTGATGCGAACAGATGCGCAAGAAGCTGTATGCGACATGCTACTCTTTGGAATTCGCAATCGCTAAAAGATATGATGAAAGAATTGACCAACCATAGAGAGGCGATTCGTCTTGTCGTTTGGAAGCGCGCTTGAAATGCTCAACCCGTCCTTAGAACAGATCTACGATGACATCACTCAGCTTGCTGCCTTTATCTATGGAAGCCCGATGGCGATGGCCTTCTTTGTTGAAGAAGACGGAACCCTCTTCAAGTCCGCACTCAATCTCTCACTGACGGACTTCACGCA
>JBPBPZ010000019.1:0-3586 GCA_050954525.1 Janthinobacterium lividum | reverse complement strand
TTACCGCTACTCACCGCCTGCATACTGTCCCCGCTATGCTCTCAATCCTGCTGGCTTGCGCCGCTGCCGATTCGCTGTGGTACTTTGCCGGCGTACGTTATGGTGGGCGAGTGGTTCGGCTGGTCTGCAGGCTTTCGCTAGAGGCATCGGCTTGCGTGCGCAAGACCGAGGGCTACTTTGGCAAGCACGGCGCGACCACACTGCTGTTCGCTAAGTTTGTGCCGGGTCTGTCTGCTGTGGCGGCTCCCATTGCCGGTCAGACGGGAATGAGCTACACGCGCTTCCTGACTTTTGATCTGCTTGGATCGCTGATCTGGTCGTCCGCTTACGTGTTCGGCGGGCGCTTCTTTGGCGACGTCGCGAAGCGTTCCGCGCCGTTTCTCCACTTCCTTGCACGCTTCGGCCTGGTGCTGTTTGCGTTGGCTCTACTGGCCTTCGTGGGCCGACGCATTTGGAAGCAGAGAGCCTTCTTGCAGGATTTGCGTGACGCCGGCATTACAGGCTCCGACTTAAACGCGATGCTGCAGAACGCCGCCAGCAACGACATGCGGCCACCATTTATCGTCGATCTTCGCCACCCGCTAGACTACTTGCCCGATCCGCGCGTGCTGCCGGGAGCAGTCCGCATCAGTCCACTGGACCTGGAAAAGCACTGCAATCTGCTGCCTCGGGACACGGACGTCATCCTGTACTGCACCTGTCCAAACGACGAGACCAGTGGGAATCTAGCTAAACGTCTGCAGAAGCTGGGTGTTCACCGTGTTCGACCCCTGCGTGGAGGTTTTGAAGGTTGGCGAGATGCTGGTTTTCTGCTCACTTCCTACGACAGTGAAGCTCCGCGAGAGATAGCTCCGGCACTGGTCGAAGCAGCGGCAGCGTGAGCATTGTGATCGCCTGGGCCTTTCGGGACTGGTAGTGGGCGTGCGACACTGCCTGCAATGAAGACAGTAGGTAACGGCACGCGCCCAGGCCCAGACTCTAGTGAGCAGGGGCAGAAGCTTACAAGGCGATCTCTGATGTGCAGCACGGTAGCCCTTGCCGGGGCGGCTGTCTTTCCGCCGCTTATACGGGCAGGTGTCTCCCGCCCTGGCGAACTGTTCCGTCTGTTACGCCAACCTGACTTGGTCCAAATTGTTGCGGGTGCGGAGCCCAGAGCCGTCGACATGAGTCGTAGCGGCAGTGCCTGGTCTACCACTGGTTCTGAAGTGCGGGTAGAAGTGTCTGCGAGTAGCACCCAAATTACTCTGACCGCTCCTACAGTGCCAGTACACCGCCTTCATCTGCGATGGCGGTGCGTGCTGAACGAGGGCACAAGGGTTGTAGGTGACGCGTGGGAGCGCAGCTATGGCGATTTGGCCTGGCTGCCGATGCAGGCGGAACGCGTTCTGCCGTGGTACTTCCTATGTAGCAGCGGACGCAGTGTGCAGGGTGCGGGTGTCAAAACCGGACCGGCCGCCATGGCCTTTTGGCAGGTAGACAGCGAGGGCGTTTCACTGTGGCTGGATGTGCGTAACGGCGGCGATGGTGTCCTGCTGGGGCAGCGAACCTTGCTGCTCGCCACCGTTGTGCAGCAGCAAGGGCAACCAGGAGAAAACGCCTGGCAAACCGCATCCGCCCTATGCCGCGCCATGGTTTCCGGAACGGAGGTCGTGCGCAGACGTGGTGGGTACTCGCTGGATGCTGTCTACGGCAGCAACGACTGGTATTACGCCTACGGCAAAAACTCGCCGGATGGCATTCTGCGGGATGCGGACCTGATGCGAGAGCTTGCGCCTGCAGCGCCCTACAAGCCTTTTTGCATCATTGATGACGGATACCAGGACCCGGTGCGCTTCCCCAGCATGGCTCGGCTCGCGGAAGACATCCGTAAGCGGGGAGTAGCCCCCGGCATCTGGATACGACCAACCCGTGCGTCTAAAAGCGACAACCCCAATCTGCTGTTGCCGCAGGCACATTGGGCAAACCGTGCAAGCACCGATCTGGTTTACGACCCCACCATCCCGGAGGCGCGGGCCCTTGTGCTGGCTTCGGTGAAGGAGGCGTGTGACTGGGGCTATGACTTTATCAAGCACGACTTTACGACCTACGAGTTGCTGGGCCAGTGGGGCTTCCAGATGGGTGCCTCGCCGACTCGTCCCGGCTGGTCGTTCCATGACGGCACCCGGACAAACGCAGAGATCATCCAGACCCTCTACGCCGATATTCGTGCGACCGCAGGCGCGGATCGCATTATCCTGGGCTGCAATACGGTGGGGCATCTTTCGGTAGGGCATTTTGACGCCAGCCGCACGGGCGATGACGTCAGTGGCCGTGACTGGGAACGCACGCGGCACATGGGAGTGAATACGCTTGCATTTCGTCTGCCGCAGAATCGTATCTTTTTTGCGACCGACGCTGACTGTGTGCCGATTACGCCCGACGTGCCATGGGCGCACACGGAGGCATGGCTGCGTGCCGTCGCGGAGAGCGGTTCTGTGCTGTTGGTCTCGCCCGACCCAGCATCCATGGGGCCAGAACAGAAACGAGCCGTGCGGGCTGCGTTCCAGAGGTCCGCAAGCAAACCAGCCTTTGAGCCGGTGGACTGGGTAGAGACAAACGCGCCCACCCGCTGGCGCAGCAGGACAGGCGAACAGAAGTTCAGGTGGCTGGATGCGTCCGGCGCTTCGCCGTTCAGCTCTTGAGTGAAGGGGGAAGCACCCGGCTCGGACGAGCCGCGGTGGCCGTGGCTGCTAACGCCCCACTCTGTGTTTACAGTTCAGGGCCGCAGAAGCAGTGTAATGGTGTTGCTCCCTGCAGCCTGCTGATCAAATTGCGGGTTCATGGGTGCGTTGAAGGCGTTCTGTATCGCTGTGGTCGTGTCTGTTGCAAAGGCAGAGCGAACGGCAACCGTAAGGTTGTTGTAGCCCGTGCCGGGTGCCTGTATGACCGTCCAACCGGGAGATGCTGTGGGACCGTTTTCGGCGCCGGCAGATCCTCCGGCAAACGCAGCTAAAGCCATGTCCCCGACAGCTGTCGGAGTGACGGCGCCTGTGGTTCGAGTTGTTCTGCCGTCCGACAGCGTCAGTTTTGAAGCGGTGCTGAACTTGTCCACACCGTTGGTACCAGTGACTTCCAACATCACAACGGTCATGCGGGCTCGATTGGCAGAGGTGCTGAAGGTGTAGGAGCCGCTGCCGAACGATGTGCTGGTATACACACTGAGCTTCGAAAAGCCATCCACCTGCGTGGCTGTGATCAGGCTAAAGCCGGGCGGCGCGGTGATGGTACCTGCGTATTTGTCTGACCCGGAAGACAGAAAGGCGTATAGCCGGTTACCCGCCTTCGGTGCAGCCGGCAGCGACACCGTGATTGGCGCACCTTGAGCCCCTTGAACGGCAGCCGCTGACTGCACCACACCATGCGTCACTGGGACGTCCATGGTGTAGTGCAGGCTGACCAGGTGCGAGCGGATCAGTCCTGAACCGCAGCCAATCACCTGGACGTTGATATGGTTCTCGTGGCCCGCCAAGGAGATGGGGCCGGTCAAGGCGGGAGACTCGCACGTGGCCAGCGTTCCGTCCGCCGTGTAGTGGTAGGCGGCACCACT
>JBPBPZ010000203.1:0-3596 GCA_050954525.1 Janthinobacterium lividum | reverse complement strand
GCCTGCTGCACGTTTCTGAGATCGCGGAGCACCGCGTCAAGGAAGTGAAAGACGAGCTGCGCGAAGGCGATCAGATCCTGGTGAAGGTGCTGACGATCGAAGGCAATCGCATCAAGTTGTCACGCAAGGCAGTGTTGCGCGAACAGCGTGCGAAGCTGGGCTTGCCTGATGCTGAGAGCCAGGGTGGGGACGAGCAGGCCGCACGCCCGCAACAGACCGAGCAGCCACGCAGCGACAATCGTCCCGCACAGCAGGAACGCACCGCGCCAGCACCTTCAGAAGAGACGGTTGTACTCGAAGGCGGCGACGACTTCGAGGATGACGATGACCTTGAAGATGGCGACGAAGAAGGTGAAGAGACCGACACACCTGAGGGTGGCGATGCAACTGCGGCCGGTTCCACGGCGCAGACACCGCGTCCTGCAGGCGCCGGTAACAAGCGCCGTCGCCGTCGTGGCGGGCGTCGCGGCGGACCAGGTGGCGGCACCGCACCTGCCGCTCCTCCTCGGGCGTAAGTTTCTCGACGGAAGTAATCCAGAAAGGCCGCCATGGTTTGTGGCGGCCTTTTTGCGCATTGCCCACTCGAAGCTACAACTCCGAATCGGAGTGTCGTAACGCTTTCGCGTGCCTGCCTACGATATTCTGAGCAGGTTCATGTCCGTCTCTTACACAGGTACACCGGCAGCCTTTAACGATCGTGCGCTGCGCAAGTTGCTGTTTGCCTATCTGCTGCTTCTCATCCCGCTGGGTTGGATGTCCATGCGTTACGATCGGTACGCCATCGACGGTGACGCAGTCTCCTACATGGATATCGCGGACCTGCTGCACGCGCATCGGTGGGCCGGCGTCGTGAACGGGTATTGGCATCCGCTTTACCCGGCATTGTTGTGGTTGGCACAGGTCGCGTTCCAGACGACGCATCAGACGGAGCTGCGAGCTTACTACGTCCTGAACTTCATACTTTTTCTATTCCAGGTCGTCGGCATGCTGCTCTTTGTGCAGGCGCTGGTCCGCTTGCGCGAACGCATGGACTCATCTCACGACTGGATGTTGTCGCAACCCGCGCTGCAGCTGTTGGGAGTATCCCTGCTGCTGTTCGCGATCATGCGAGAGCTAAGTCTCGGCAAGGTCCGTACGGACGGTCTGCTGCAGGCGTTGATCCTGACTGGGCTGGCGATGTTGATGCAAGCACTCGCGTCGGTCAGAGAAGGGAAGCGGTTTGGCTTCGCCAGCCTGATGGGTCTTGTTTTTGGGTTTGCTTACCTCACCAAGTCGTTCGCATTCCTTTTGGCCCTCATGTGTATCGCAGTCTTTGTGCTGTTTTCAGTGTGGGTGCAGAAGCTGTCACCTGCTCGTACGGTTGCGCAGGGGATCGTTGGCCTGCTCGTGTTCGGCCTGGTTGCAGGACCGTACATCGCGGCCTTGTCGCGGCAAAAGCATCGCTTGAACTTCGGAGACTCCGGATCCCTGAACTATGTCTGGTACGTTTCAGGCACAGAGAAAATGCACCTTGAACCCTGGATGACCGGCAGCTTTGGATCGGCAAACGTACACCTCATCCACCCCGAGCAGCGTTTGTTGGCAGACCCCGGTGTCTACAGTTACAAGGCTTTGCCCTATGGGACTTACCCGCCCTGGTTCGACGCGACTTACTTCAACGAGCGTATTACTCCGAAGTTTGACCCGCGGCTGTTGGCACAGCGTGATGCGCGGAACGTTGTCCTGATAGGGCGTTACCTGGTCAACCACCCGGAGCCGCTCATCCTGCTCGGGCTTCTGCTGTTCCTTGGGGCTACGCTCAGGGTGCACAGGCGCTTTGCCTGGCCTTCCGTTGGCCTGGGGCTTGCGATGTGGGCTATCTATGCCACTGTCAATGTGGAGGAACGCTACGTGACCGTCGCGTACTTTGCCGTTCTGCTGCCACTTTTCGCAGCGTTGCAGCCAGGCGAGAGGTCCGATACGATGCTCCGCCGAATCGTACCGGTCGCCGTAGTTCTGCTCGCTTTGCTGGGTATGGGTGAACTTCTGCGGCAGGATGCTGCCAACCGGCGCGACGAGATTGTAGCGGGTCAGGTACCAGCCTGGCGAAATGCCATGATCTACGGAGCCGCGCAAGGGCTTGCCCGTATCGGCATCATGCCAGGAGACGAGATCGCCTGCATGGGAACTGCCGCCTGCATTGACGATACCTACTGGGCGCGGTTGGCCGGCACGCGTATTTTGACCGAGGTCTACGAACTGCGGCCTGACCACCTGATCGATCAGCTGGATGCTATGCACGACCGCGAAGGTGTGTATCGTGTCGTCCGTGAGCAGGGTGCTCGGGCACTGGTGGCTGTGTTCGACCCTGGCGCCATGAACCCGTCGCATCCCGCGGCCGCAGGATGGATCCGGCTGGGAGAAACGAACTTTTACGCCCTTCCAATGAAGGCTCACTGACCCATGGACCAAGCAACCCACATCGTCGCGATTGAACTCAGCGTCGTCATGCCCTGTCTGAACGAGGCGGAGACGCTTGCCATTTGTGTCGACAAGGCGAGGGCGGCACTACTTGGAAATGGGATTGCGGGCGAGGTCATCGTTGCCGACAATGGATCGACAGACGGCTCCCGAACGATAGCTGTTGAGCACGCCGCGCGTCTGGTCCCCGTTGCGCTGATTGGTTATGGGGCAGCACTGGACGCGGGGATCCAGGCGGCACAGGGCAGGTATGTGCTGATGGCCGACGCTGACGACAGCTACGACTTCGCGCACATACCTCGCTTCTTGGAGCAGCTGCGTGAAGGCGCAGATCTGGTTATGGGCAATCGCTTCCGGGGTGGCATTGGCCCCGGCGCAATGCCTTTTCTCCACCGCTACCTTGGTAATCCGGTTCTGAGTTGGATGGGTCGGAAGCTGTTTCACACACCCATTGGTGACTTCCATTGCGGTATGCGTGCCTTTTCCAAAGTGGCTTACGAGCGGCTGGATCTGCGCACTACCGGCATGGAATTTGCGAGTGAAATGGTGGTGAAGGCTTCCTTGCTGAAGCAGCGCATTGTGGAAGTTCCCACCACGCTGAAAAAGGACGGTCGCAGCCGGCCTCCCCACCTGAAAACCTGGCGCGACGGATGGCGGCACTTCCGCTTTCTATTGATGTACTCGCCGCGCTGGCTGTTTCTGTTTCCTGGCATGTTTCTTATGCTTGGCGGTTTTGTGTTGATGGCCTGGTTGTTGCCTGCGGAACGCCCGCTGGGGCATGTCAATCTTGGCGTCGACACGCTTGCGTATGCTGCCGCGGCAGTGCTGCTGGGCTTCCAACTGGTCTTCTTCGGCGTCGCAGCCAAAGTGTTCGCCATTACGGAAGGCCTGCTGCCGCCAGACGAAAGCTTTGACCGATGGTTTCGCTACGTCACGCTGGAAACGGGTCTGGTCGTAGGTGTACTTCTGCTGCTGGCAGGGGTTGGTATTGCCCTGTCGTCGGTCTGGGGTTGGGCGCACACAGGCTATGGCCCGCTGCCGCCTGTGGCGATGATGCGTCGAACGCTGCCGTCCATGCTCTGCCTTATGCTGGGCGCGGAGATCTGCTTTGCCAGCTTCTTTCTGAGCCTGCTGGG
>JBPBPZ010000173.1:0-3598 GCA_050954525.1 Janthinobacterium lividum | reverse complement strand
CGGCATACGGCGAGTGGGTTGGATCCATGCGTCACCTGATGCAGGACAACGGACGCGCGCTGAAAGCCGACCCTGTGGGCGTTGCAGAGCGTGAAGATGTGCTGACGCAATGGATGGAAAAACATGGCGTTCAGGACGCTTGGCGCATCGCCCCCGTGCTCGCAGAAACACAGGTGGAGCCGCGCGATCTGGAGGGGCTGGCAGCCATTGTGAATGGCGAAGCTCTGACCATTTCACTCAGTTCGTTTGCCAGCGCACTTCACGCGGAGCACATGACCGACGCGGTCATCGACTCTACGCGGCGCATTTTCGAACTCATTACTGCCATCAAGGATTATTCCTACATGGACCAGGCGCCCATCCAGGAAATTAACCTCCGCGAAGCCCTGGACAACACGCTACAGATGCTGACTTCGCGGCTGGCGAACGTGGAAGTGCGTCGCGAATACACCGCTGACGTGCCAAGCGTTTCCGCATATGGTGGCGAACTGAACCAGGTATGGACGGCCCTTGTGGAGAACGCGCTGGATGCCATGGACACCTGTGAAAATGGGCACCCTGCGGTCCTGACGCTGCGCCTTACCTGCTCTGGAGCGACTGTTCTGGTAGAAGTGTGTGACAACGGCCCGGGCATTGCCGACGGCATTCGGACACGGATCTTTGAGCCTTTTTTCACCACCAAGGCTGTGGGCGCGGGTCTGGGTCTGGGCCTGGACACGGCCAATCGCCTGGTAACCAAACACAAGGGTCAGTTGAGGGTAGAAAGCAGCAGGCCGGGGGAAACCTGCATACAGGTACGCCTGCCCGTGGAGCAGACCGGCGCGTATTAGTGCGTTGCTGCTGCCCCTGCACGGGTAAAATAGTTTGATTTCATAAATGTACGAGTTTTCTCTGAAGGAGCAGTTTTGTCCAAAGCCGATCGTTTTCTGTTTACGTCCGAGTCCGTTACCGAAGGTCATCCTGACAAGATTGCCGACCAGATTTCTGATGCCATCCTGGATGCCTGCCTGGCACAGGATCCTATGAGCCGCGTGGCATGCGAGACGTTGACCTGCACCGGTCTGGTGGTGGTGGCTGGTGAAATTACCACCAACGCCTATGTTGACTTTCAGAAGCTGGTCCGTAAGACCGTGGCAGACATCGGCTATACGCACTCGGAATATGGCTTCGACTCGAACACCTGTGCCGTCATCTCGTCGATCAACTCGCAGTCACCCGACATCGCCATGGGCGTGGACACCGGCGGCGCGGGCGATCAGGGCATGATGTTCGGCTATGCCAGCAACGAGACGCCGGAACTGATGCCGACCCCTATCTCGCTGGCGCACAAGCTGGCAGCGCGTCTGACGGAGGTTCGCAAGAGCGGGCAGTTGGCCTACCTGCGGCCCGACGGCAAGAGCCAGGTGACCGTCGAATATGACGAGAACCACAAGCCCGTTCGAGTGGATGCAGTCGTCATCAGCAGCCAGCATGAAGAATCTGTCGAGACCGACAAGCTGCGCGCCGACATACTGGAGCACGTGATCCAGGCCGTCATCCCCGCGGAACTGCTGGATGCGGACACGAAATACCACATCAATCCGACCGGACGCTTCGTCGTTGGCGGTCCCATGGGCGATAGCGGCCTGACCGGTCGCAAGATTATTGTGGACACCTATGGTGGCATGGGTCGTCATGGCGGCGGCGCCTTCTCCGGCAAGGACGCGACCAAGGTTGACCGTTCCGCGGCATACATGGCTCGCTACATTGCAAAGAACATCGTTGCTGCTGGCCTGGCGGACCGCTGTGAAGTACAGCTTGCCTACGCTATTGGTGTTGCGGACCCGGTAAGCGTTCTGGTGGAAACCTTCGGCACGGGAAAAGCCAGCGCACAGGAACTGACCGAGCTGGTTCGCGCAAACTTCTCTCTGACTCCAAAAGGCATCATCGAGACACTTGACCTGCGCAAACCCAAGTTTCAGCAGACAGCGGCGTACGGCCATTTTGGCCGCTCCGGCGATGGTTTCACATGGGAGAAGACTGACAAGGCCGAAGCCTTGAAGGCAGGCGTGGCCCAGGCTGTTGGTGCCGCACGGTAGTTTCCACTGAACAGTTACACGTAAAAGGGCCGCAGGACGCGGCCCTTTTAACGTGTCTGATGCATCCCTCAGCTTCTTTTCTTCCGGCCTGCACTGTCCAGCTTATAGCGGCGATCCAGATGAACTGAGAGCGCATGGTTCGCCTTCCACGGCATGGCACGTTTATACCGCAGCAGCAGACGCGGGACGATCTGAAGCGTTCCGGTAGCGGAAAGTCGTCCCGGCGCATACAATCGCTAGAGCATTTCACTTCCCGGGAATGGCATAGAAGCGTGCGGCAAGTTTTCACCGCGGCCTTTTGGGAATCGAAGGAAACACATGAAGTTGAGTGGAAGCGGCCGGCTTGTTCTGGCCTGTTCGGTATCTGTGGCGCTTGCCCTGGGCATGTCTTCTTGTGGCGGCGGTACCATCGGGTACCTTTGGGTGTTGGAGGGCAAGTCTTCCAACAACAGCGCCGGCAATACCATCAGCGGGTACAAGATCGATAACAACACCGGCAACCTGACGGAGATTGTGCACTCGCCCTTTACATCCGGCGGCAGCAATCCGGTCATGGGCGTGGTACGGCCCGGTGGACGCTACGTCTACGTTCTGAACGCGGGCGATGCTCAAAATTCGGTTGCGCAGTTCAGCGTCGGTGGCGATGGCGTGCTCACGTTCCAACAGGCATTTGCCAGCCAGGGCGGAACACCGCAGTGGATGGACATCAGCACGGGCGGCGACTACCTGTATGTGCTGGACCAGGTGTCCCCCGCGACCACGACCATATGCAACTCCGCGACGGGCCTGATCACCAAGACCCCCTGTGGTTCCGTTACCGTCTTTGCGATTGATTCGGATACCGGTCGGCTCACGCTGGTGCAGAACCAGTCCATCAAAGTCAATGGGACGTACCTGACTTACACGCCGACGGGTCCAGCCCCCACACGCATCAAGAGCACCAGTGCGGGCGCGATTATTGTCGTAAACGGCGACCAGACAGTGACCACATTGCAGGTCGGAACCGCGGGCCAGTTGACGGTCAACGCGAACTCCACCCAGGTAATTGATTCGCCCCCAACGGTCGATAACATCACGTCCATCACCACGGGCGGCAGCTATCTCTATCTAACCGATGCTGCGAACAACCGCATTCTGCAGTACACAGTCAGCACAACAGGCGTTCTTCAGCCGGTTACAGGCGGCCAGGTAGCCAACCTGGTGCCGAACGTGACGCCGGTTTGGACCTATACCGACTCTTCCAACACGAAGCTGTACGTGCTGAACCAGAACAACACGTCAGGCACGTCGCCCAAGAGCAGCATCTCTGGTTTTACCATTCAGACCAACGGCAACCTGACGGCGCAGTCGAACAACCTGAACCCGTACGCGGTTGGCTCCGGTCCTGTCTGCATGGTGGAAGACCCTTCCAAGCAGTGGGTGTACACCTCGAATCAGGATGGCACGATCACCGGTTACCACATTAACCACGTAGAAGGCACCCTGAACGTGCTTGCACGCGGGTCCACCTTCCAGGCGCA
>JBPBPZ010000165.1:0-3638 GCA_050954525.1 Janthinobacterium lividum | reverse complement strand
GACCAGGCTACCGCCCCCCAGATTGAGGCGCTCGAAGCCGCTGGTTGCCAGCGCATCTATGAAGAACACCTCTCCGGCGGTCGCTGGGATCGGCCCGAGCTACACCGTTTGCTCGATCGGCTCGGACCCGGCGACGTGCTCACCGTCTGGAAGCTCTACCGCCTGTCGCGTTCGCTGAAAGACCTGCTGCTCATCCTCGACAAGGTTGAAAAGGCCAGCGCCGGCTTCCGCTTGCTGACCGAAAACATCGACAGCACAACGGCATCGGGACGCATGATGATGCAGATGCTGGGCGCGTTTGCCGAGTTCGAGCGTGCCATGGTCCGCGAGCGGACCCAGGCGGGCCTGCGCTCAGCACGCGCTCAAGGCCGCCGGGGCGGCCGCCAGCCCAAGCTCTCCCCCCAGCAGCGAACTGAAGTCCTCGCCATGCTGAACGCAGGCCGTTCAGCCGCAAATGTTGCCAGGCTGTTCCGTGTCCACCGCGCAACCATCAGCCGCGTCGCCAGCAGCAGCATTTCAGAGCCGTCCCTCCCATGAGAAACGGCTCTCTGCTTGTCTGCCAATCGGGTCATAAAGTCTCGGGCGAGGTAACCGTGGTTCTTGTTAGCTCAGCATATAGCTTCTCGCTGTGAACTGGGAAGCTTTCCTGAGCGCTACAAACTTCTCCAGGAGTTTCCTGCCAAGTCCAGTCGGTTGTTAACCGCGCAATCCAACTGTTAAGACAATCTTAATCAGCGGCTCTTACTCTCAGTCAAGATGCTGATACATGGACGAGTGTAATGTACGCCTTTGAGCGCCCGTCGCTGACGCGCTCAATGGTGCTTGCGGTCGGATTCGCGCTTACGTTGATGGCGACAGCGGCGGTGATCTCCAATGTCAGCGTCGAGTACAAGGAAATCGTCAAGATGGCCGAGCGGCGGGCTTCTGCCGCCCTCGATATGCTCGAAGCCGTGCACGTTCAGGCGATGCTGAACCGCAAACAGACTGACGACGGCGACGGCGCAATCGCGACCCTTAACGGCGCCATGGAGCAGTTCTCAGAGGCGAGCAAAGGCGTCCGCCTATGGGTCGTGATGGGCCCGAAAGTTCTCGCCTACCAGACGGCGCAGGGCGAACAGGAGCTTGAAGGTCCACGCGATGAATTGGATGCGGCCACAATCGCCACCACCAGCTTCCGGACAGAAACCACAGGGGATCGCGTGCTCCGCGTTACTCGTCCAATTGTGCTTGGCCAAGGGCATGCCATCGATGAACGGTGTGCCGCCTGCCACACGGGGCTAATGGGCATCCAGCAAGGCGAGATTATGGGTGCCTACAGCGCCGCGGTCGATCTGCAGACCGAGTTCGCAGACTGGAACTCCAGTGTCATCAGGCAAGTGATCACGGCTGTCGGCATGACCGCACTTACTCTGTTGCTGATCTACGCGGTTTTGCACAAAGTAGCTTTCGTACCGTTGAGACGCCTCGCTGACGCTACTCGGCTCCTCACAGAAGGAGTGACCGACGTTGCTATTCCAGACCGGAACCGACGGGATGAGCTGGGAACCATGGCCCGGTCGCTCGATGTGTTCAAGGCTAGTATGGTCGCCAACCAGCACCTCGAGGCCGACAAGGCCGTGGTGTTGCAGTCTTTGCAAACAAGTGAAAAGCGTTTCCGCGATATTGCGGAAGCTGCATCTGACTGGCTCTGGGAGACGGATGAGGAGTTCCGTCTAATCTATGTCTCAGATCGCTTCATGACCCTCACGGGCCGCAGCCCCGACGAGCTGCTTGGAAAAAAGCAGGATGACGTCCTCGTCCCATTGAGCGACCACAACGAAGTCAGCAGCTTCGCTGTTCTGCTCCAGGACCGGAAGCCATTCCGAAATCTACGCTGTGAATATGCTGACAACGACGGAAACTTGAGAATTTGTGACCTTGCGGGCCGGCCGTTGTTGGACGCGGATGGCACGTTTCATGGCTATCGCGGCACCGCGACCGATGTGACAGTCGAGATTAGTGCGCACGCCCGGGCACAACACCTTGCCCTGCACGACTCTCTTACCGGGCTGCCAAACAGGGTGTTGTTCGCGGAGCGGTTGGATCGGGCGGTTGCCTCGGTCAGCCATCGCGGCGAGCTCGCTGCGGTCCTTTGCTTGGATCTTGACCGGTTCAAGGAGGTGAACGACACACTCGGGCATGGCGCCGGCGACCTGCTTCTCAAGGAGGTGGCGATACGTTTGCAAGACAGCGTGCGCGAGACCGACACTGTCGCGCGGCTGGGAGGCGACGAGTTCGCAATTATCCAGTTCGGTCCGCTTGAGCCGACCGATGCCGAAGATCTGAGCCGCCGGCTGCTGAAACGGATCGCGGAGCCATTCCGGATTGAGAACCACGATGTTTGCATTGGGCTCAGCATCGGCGTGGCACTCGCACCTCATGATGGACAAAGCACTCAGCAGCTTTTGAAGAATGCCGACATCGCGCTTTACCGAGCTAAAGCCGAAGGGCGGGACACGTATCGCTTCTTTGCGCCCGGGATGGATGCCGACTTACAGGCGCGCAAGGCGACTGAGAGAGACCTCCGACTAGCGCTGGCTGAAGGGCAGATCGAACTTTACTACCAGCCGTTTGCAGAAACGGACAACCAACGGATCACCGGGGTCGAAGCGTTAATGCGCTGGCACCACCCTGAGCGCGGCATGATCAGCCCGGGTGAGTTCATCCCGATCGCGGAATCGACGGGGCTCATTCTCCCGCTCGGGGAGTGGGCACTATGGACGGCCTGCAAGCAGGCCCAGCAATGGGACGGTATTACGATGTCCGTCAATCTCTCACCCGTGCAGTTCCGTCACCCGGATCTTGTCGAGCTCGTCCGAACTGTGCTGTGCGAAACGGGTCTCGAACCTGCACGGCTCGAACTGGAGATTACCGAGGGCGTGCTGGTCCAGGACACTGCTGCCGCACTCGGGACCCTTCAGGGCTTGAAAGCGTTGGGCGTTAAAATCGCAATGGACGACTTCGGCACGGGCTACTCCAGTCTTAGCTACCTGCACCGGTTTCCGTTCGACAAACTGAAGATTGACCAGTCTTTTATTCGAACGTTGGGTAAAGACGCGAGCGCCGCGGCAATCATCCGGGCGATCTTGGGCTTAGGCAAAAGTCTTGGATTACAAACCACAGCCGAGGGGGTCGAGACCTCGGGCCAGATGGAATTTCTCCAGCAAGAAGGCTGCGATTTGGTGCAAGGATACTATCTCGGACGCCCTGCGCCAGCTTCACATGTTGAGCACGGACAACCGGCGCTACGTTCGGCTGCTGTCTCGCCGCTACCAGCAATGGACGTGCCAGCCATTTGAGAAACTTTGCCCGGCTAAACTGCACTTCGGTTCAGCTGCTATCAGACCTCTCATCAGGGCCCACTTCACGTTACTCGAGTTGGCCATTTTTCAGCCTATAAGGTGACTGGGCCAGCCTCGTAAACCATCACGCGCAAGGCATTCACCGCGCACTGCAACTACGGCCTTGAGGTCCTACGGCGCTAAGGCTCACGCATAAAAAGGTTAGCGACGGAATCGAAGTGTCGGCCACCTAAACTCGTTGCCAGTCTCCGTGAAAGCTGGAGGTACCTGAAGCAGTTGCCATGGCTCGCGATCAGT
>JBPBPZ010000051.1:0-3675 GCA_050954525.1 Janthinobacterium lividum | reverse complement strand
GCCTCGACCGCTTTCCAGGATGGACCATCCATCGTGTCACACGTACCGTCTCGCTGGGCGAAGACCTGCTGTCGAAAGACACGAACAAGGGCGCTGAAAGCGACGTTCTGAAGGTGCAAACGGGCCCCTATGCGCTGGACCAGCCCGGCACGGTCAGCCTGGATGCCCCATCCACCCTGCCGGGCTTCTCCGATGAGGGTCTGATCACAAAGCTGTCTGAAGCTGTAATCAATGGCGACGCTGCCGACCCAAAGCTTGCGCCCATGCACGCAGAGAGTGCGCGACTGGCGCAGGTGATGAACCGGCTTTCGCTGAATGGCTACAAAGCCACACCGGTCTTTACTGCCACACTTGCGGGCAGCCAAGCTACCAATCCGCAACAACTGATGGAAGCGCTGACCGCCAGCGGGCACCAGGTGGTCGTGGCCGATGCACGCTATTTCGCAAACTTCGGCCACTTTCATTACAACGGCAAGGACGTGGAGATGCCGTTCTGGCTGGACAGCCAGTACCTCGTGCCGACAGATCACTGGTGGCAACGCGCACGCCCTCTGCTGGTGCCGGTGGCGCATGCAGAGTACGAGTGGATTGTTTCCGGCCCAAAGATCAACGCGGACATCACGTTTTACTTCGGCATCGACGGCCGCGCGGAGTTCCGCACCAACGACCAGCTGAACCAAGCATGGGTGCTGGGCCGTCATGCGCATGAGTACCGCGGTGCCGATGCCATGGAGGTCACACGGTTGACCGCAGGGATGCTGCGGTCTTACGCGTACCTGCACGCGGCGCATCCGCAACTGCCGTTTGGTGGTTACTACACGCTGGGCGTCTGCCAGGACGTGGTGGGAGCCATCGAGATGCGGATGACCGGTAAAACCACATTGTTCCCGAACACAGCGCAGACAGAGTACTTCGCAGATCAACCGGACGCGGAGATTACCCGCTTGATGGAAGCGGTGCCAAAGGACACAGGTGGTGCTATTCCTGCGCCGGATCGAATCTTCGGTTCGCTGCCCACATCTGACCTGCAGGCAATCACCGTTCCAGGTCTGCGTGACGATCTCGTGCGATCTCAACGAGCATGGCAGCAGGGCAAACTGCAGCACCGTTTCCACCTCCGGCCGGAAACGCTCACGATATTTGGCGCTGCTCTCGCCAGCATCGTCATCGTGGGAGCGGCGTCATTCCGCCGTCGCAGATCAGCAAATTCGTAGCGAAGTTGACCCGTACCATTCGTTGCACCCGACCGACACGCATTGAAAGCCTTATGCAATGCGTTCATCAGTTTGTCCAGGTAGCATGAGCGAGTTATAAAGGCCTGACGAAGAAGCAGCTTCCTAGAAAACTCAGGCAGCAACACAGGAGGGATCCGCGCGATGAACACGATCAATCGAAGGGCATTTCTTGGTACGGCGGCAGCACTCCCCAATGCCCTGCTGCTTACGACACCCGCGCAGATTACGCATGTCGACGCCGCGAAGTCAGCTCCTGCACTTAAAAGTTCCGTCGTTCGCTTGAAGGGTCTGCCTGAGGAAGGTGACAGTCCCGGCGCGAAAGCGCAGGTTCACTTCAATGGCCCTACAAAGCAGCTTGCGGCCGTCGCGGCCGGCGTTGTGACGCTGCAACCAGGTGCTCGCCCCCATCCGCCTCATCAGCATCCGGAAGAAGAATTGATGGTCATCGGTTCAGGCACCGGTGAAATTGTCGTGAATGGCGTGAAAACAAACGTGCAGACCGGCGACATGATGTACGCAGAAGCGAACGTGCTGCATGGGATCGTAAACACTGGCAGCACCACCATGACCTTCTACTTCACGAAGTTCATGGCGAAAGATGCTGGCTAGTACACCTTCAGCCTCCGCAACACGGCAGCAAGCAACGCGGTATGGAACATCGCGAAGCGCTCTGGTCCGGAGCGGTCTGGTAGCCTAAGGCCAGCTTGGCAGCACGTGAAATGGCGGAGTCTAGGTGAAGTCAGAGAATACGAAGCATGTTCTGCTGGTTGGTTTGCAGCGCTTCACAAAACCAGTTGGGTTGTGCCGTTACACTGCCAATCTTTTCAACCGCCTTCGGACCGTTCCCGCGCTGCACGTGACGCTTGTGCTTGGCGCATGGCAGAAGAATTACTACCGCGACATCCTGCAAGTAGATGTGGAAGATCCCAACATCATCTGGGTGGACTTACGAAAGCCGTCCATTTCACGCTACGGATGGTGCCTGTGGAGCCTGCCAAAGCTGGCTCGCAAACTCCGCGTGGATGTGGTGCACCTGCTGCACCAGTTACCGGTGCTGAAAGCGCTTTTTCACTGCCCTGTCATTCTCACCATGCATGACCTGTATGCCTATGACAATCCTGAGGCGATTGGTTATCCGAACGTGTACCTGAACCGCCTGGTCATTCAGAGTTCTCTGCGCGCAAGTGCAGAGGTGGTCTCCATCTCCCATGTGACAAAGGACCGTTTATGCCACTGGTTTCCAAAGCTGCAGCGACGCATGGCACTACCTGTGATTTACCAAAGCGTAGCTGTGGCGGAACCAGACGCTGGAGCCGCGCCGATCGAAGGAAAGTTCATCCTATGCGTCGCCCAGCATCGGAAACACAAGAACCTCGACCTTGCCATTGAGAGTTACTTCCTGGGGATAAGTCAGGGTGCACTAGACCCAACAACCCGACTGTTAATTGTGGGCAGTGAAGGTCCGGAGACACCGCACCTGAAATCAGTAGCTGGTCGAGTTCCAGGCGTTCAGTTCCTCGAGTCGATTCCTGATGAGTACCTTGCTTATCTCTACAAGGGCTGTGAGGTTTTTCTCTGTGCGTCTTCTACCGAAGGTTTCTGCCTTCCCCTGGTCGAGGCTATGCTGTTCTCGTGTCGCGTGGTCTGCGCAGACATCCCGATCCTGAATGAAGTGGCGGGCGAGCGGGCGACCTACTTCACTTTAGAGGGGCATTCGCCCCAGGTGGT
Organism: Janthinobacterium lividum; assembly: GCA_050954525.1. Lineage (GTDB taxonomy): Bacteria > Acidobacteriota > Terriglobia > Terriglobales > Acidobacteriaceae > Terriglobus. Next base: position 712 of record JBPBPZ010000051.1, on the reverse strand, counting down.
TCTTGATGCTGTGCTGCTGTCCTTGAGTTCGGATCGGCATACTGTCGGAAGCTCCAGGCTGCTGAGTCAACACCCTGAAGAGGAATGGACTGCACTCTACGACAGGGTAGCCGGGGCACGAGAACAGGCGACCGCTTAACCGATGAAGGCTCACTGATACCTTCATTTCAAATGAGAAGGAGGTGCGCCCAAGCGCACCTCTTTCTCATTTGAAGCACCGACATTACGGGTTCGCGACACAGCCCATGGTGGTCAGGCCAGCTGGCACATTTGGGTTGCAGAGCCATTTTGGAAAGAGTGGATCGTATATAGGCAATGCGCTGGGCGCGTGGTAACCAAACGTACGAAGCAGGACATTCGTAGGCGTAAAGTCAGAGATTACTTGTGCCATGCATGCAATCACACTTGCAGAACCGGCACACGCCGGGGCGGGTGGTTGCACTGGATTGGCGAACCCGGGATTGCTTCCGAAAACGTTAGTCCCCGGCGTAAACCCGGTGGTCAAGCCACCCATTCCGATGTTGTTGTTCATCGGGCTGTAGCCGGCGTTGCCATACAGCACAGTGGTCGCATCGACGTTACCTACAAAGTAGGCGTACGCGGGATTCCCCCCGCAACCCGGCACCTTGCCGGTGGAAGACACAGCGGAAAGATTGGAGAACATCTGCGTGTTGACGTTGATGTTCTGTCGACTATTGGTCGGGTAACCCGC
>JBPBPZ010000217.1:0-3749 GCA_050954525.1 Janthinobacterium lividum | reverse complement strand
TGTGTGGAGCCTGACCCCGGAATCAGAAGACCAGAAGATTGCGGTGAGCGTTTTGCACGGGCAGCAGGCAGGTGTTGCAAACCTTGACGCGGTTCTGCTGGTGGTTGACGGCACGCAACTGCAGCGCTACATGGCCCTGATTGCGGAAGTACTCGCCTGCAATCTGCCGACGCTTGTGCTGATCAACATGGCCGACGAACTGGCAGCGCGCAACGGGTTCCTCGATCCATTGGCTGTTTCCCGGGAACTTGGCGCGCCTACTGCCCTGATCAGTGCTTCACGGGGCAGCGGCATGGATGCCATTACGAACTTTCTAAGTGGCGACCATTCCGCCGCACACTTGCTGCCGGTACTGCAGGCGGGTGGAAACGCAGCCACGGGCTGCGCCACGGATTGCAACAACCTGACCAGTACGGGAGCCTACCGCCGTCCTCGGCATTCCCAATTCACTCGCTCCTTTGACACCTGGGCACTACATCCTGTCGTGGGTCCCGTCCTGTGCATCTTGTTTATCGCTGCGGCGTTCCAGGTCATGTTCCGTGCTGCGTATCCTGCGGGAACGGCATTGAGTAACTGGCTCAGCGCAGTAGGCACGGCGCTTGCAGCGCACCTTCCAGACAACGTGCTGCGAGCCATTCTGGTCGACGGCATATGGAATGGCATTGCGTCCATTCTCGGTTTCCTGCCAACAATTCTTTGCATGTTCCTGGTCATCACCCTTCTGGAAGACTCGGGGTACATGGCTCGCGCGGCAGTCATTGCGGACCGCACCATGGGGCGTGTGGGGCTAAACGGCAGGTCATTTCTTCCCCTGCTGTCGGCCTATGCGTGTGCCGTGCCGGCGATTATGGCGACGCGCGCCATCCCCTCGAAGCGCGACAGGTTGGCTACCATCCTGATTGCGCCCTTTATGACGTGTTCTGCGCGCCTGCCGGTGTATGCCCTGCTGATTGCAGCCTTCATTCCGGCGCGTAAGTTGCTGGGAAACCTGCTTGGCCTGCAAGCCGCAACCATGATGCTGCTGTACGCCGTAGGCCTGCTGGCGGCTCTGTTTACGGCAAAGCTGCTCAATTCAAATGTGCTGGAGGGGCGGGCTTCGCTGTTCGCCATTGAACTGCCTAACTACCGCCTCCCTCGGTTGCGCACGGTAGCTCTGGCCATTCTGGACCGCAGCAAGGTGTTCCTGAAGCAGGTAGGAACGGTGATCCTGGTACTGAACCTGATCATTTGGTTCCTGTCGCACATGCCGTTTCACAACGGCAGGGCCGGTGATGTTGGCTCCAGCTACCTGGGCCTGCTGGGGACCTGGATTGAGCCTGCGTTGAAGCCGCTTGGTTTGAACAAGACAGTTGGCATCTCCTTGCTGACCGCCTTTGTCGCGAGGGAAAGCGTTGTGAGTACCTTGGCGACGCTGTATGGCAGCGTGGATACAGGCACTGCCCTGCGCGCGGAGATCGGCCTGGCGGGCGCGCTGGCGTTGCTGGTGTTCTTTGCCCTGGCCATGCAATGCACGGCTACGCTGGCGGTAGTGCGCCGCGAAACCAATAGTTGGAAGTGGCCAGTACTGCAGTTTGGGTACATGACTGGACTGGCGTACGTTGCTTCCTTTGTGACGTACCGGGTCGCGATTGCCCTGCACATGTAGCGTAGGGGTTGCAGTAGATGCGTATGTGTCCTAGACTTGCGAAGGTGCGGGCTGATAGCTCAGTTGGTTAGAGCGCCTGCCTTACAAGCAGGATGTCGGGGGTTCGAGTCCCTCTCGGCCCACCATTTTCCACCGCTCGTAGTCGACTTAAGTCATTACGAACAGAGGAAAGATTCTGGTAGACTATAAACATTCGCTCGGGAGTTTCGTCACTGACTCTCTGATGTGAAGGCCAATCAGATTGGCTGTAAATATACAGGCTGCATAGCGCTATCAGCAGCCTTAAGGTACTACCAGCTTGTCAAGCTGGGGACGTAGCTCAGTTGGTTAGAGCGCTGCCCTGTCACGGCAGAGGTCGCGGGTTCGAGTCCCGTCGTCCCCGCCATATATCCGACCGGATGTATGGGACCAAGTGACAACGCCTCAGTCACCATCTGAATGTGCATCCGAGCGAGTGGGTTAATCGCGGTTCTTGCTCCTGATCAATTCAGACCTTTGCAATAGATTCCATGACACTTTATCTGTGGCTCCGGCATGAATGCGCCGGGTACGCCCTGTGTACGCGCGGACAAACTTATGACCGTGCTAACTACTTTGCTTATCGCGTCAATCTTCCGTTTAGCTTAGATACGCCAAATTGCCACAATGACGGCCGACGGCAGAGATTCACCAACGGGTTGATTAGATTACATAAGGTGGGTCCCGGCTGAGTTCAGTCGGCTTACAAGTGCATAAGTTGAAAGTAGATAGATTGAGCGGAACGGAACAAACGGCCATCATTATTGGGGCGGGTCCGGCAGGATTAACAGCCGCCCTCGAGATGCTTCGCAGGTCTGCCATTCGGCCGGTTGTGCTGGAAGCAAGTGACAGGATTGGCGGCATCTCCTGCACCATCCGATACAAGGGCAACCGTATCGACATAGGTGGGCACCGCTTTTTTTCGAAGAGCGATCGCGTAATGGACTGGTGGATGTCGTTGATGCCGGTCGCCGGCAAAGCTGGCGACACGTCCATTTCCATTCAGCACCAAAGCAAGACACGGCAGCTGAACGAAGGCCACTTGCATGCCCCGGTAGATCCTGAATTGACCGACCTGGTCATGCTGGTGCGCCCTCGAAAGAGCCGCATCTATTTTCAGCGCACCTTCTTCGATTACCCGCTGACGCTTTCCGGGAACACCATTCGACGGCTTGGGATCTTTCAGGTGGCGGCCATGGGCTGCAGTTACCTGATGGCGAAGGTTTTTCAGCGTCGTCCCGAAAAATCTCTCGAAGATTTCTTCATCAACCGTTTCGGTTCGCGCCTGTATCGGACCTTCTTCAAGAGCTACACGGAAAAGGTGTGGGGAGTTCCCTGCGACCAGATCTCCGCGGCCTGGGGCGCACAGCGCATCAAAGGGCTGTCGCTCAGGTCCGCGGTCACCCACTTCTTTTCCAAGCTGTTTACCCGCAAGGCCGCGACTGACGACATCCGCCAGAAGGCATCCGAAACGTCCCTGATCGAACGTTTTTTGTATCCCAAGTACGGCCCGGGGCAGATGTGGGAACACGTTGCGGACCTGGTGAATCAGGAGGGCGGCGAAGTCCGGCTCCGCTGGAAGGTCACTGGCCTGGAGGTTGAAATTGACGATGACGGCAAAGAGCGCATCCACGCTGTTGAAGCAATTTCACCCGAGGGAGTCAAGGAGCGCCTTCCCGCAGATTACGTTTTCTCGACCATGCCGGTACGGGAACTCCTAAGCTCGATCCAAGCACCCATTCCCACAGAGATCAAGGCCATCGCAGACGGCTTGATGTACCGGGACTTCATTACGGTCGGTCTTCTTGTAGATCGTCTGTTGATTACCGAGTCAGACGGTTCGCTTATCCAAGACACGTGGATTTACATCCAGGAGCCTGACGTCCTGCTGGGTCGCCTGCAGATTTTCAACAACTGGAGTCCTTACCTGGTGGCAGATCCGACCAAGGTGTGGCTCGGTCTCGAATACTTCTGCAACGACACGGATCCGATCTGGAAGAAATCGGATTCGGACATCATTGCGTTTGCGAAAGAGGAGATCCAGCGGATCGGCATTCTGAACGCAGATGAAGTGAGGGACGCCTGC
>JBPBPZ010000172.1:0-3751 GCA_050954525.1 Janthinobacterium lividum | reverse complement strand
CACCCGACTGCGTCACAATAGGGTCTCGACCTTGACCCACCGATGATGAACAATGTGGGAATGGATTCTATTTTGGCGCCTTTCGTCACTTTTGCCTGTCATGCTTCTTCAGCTGCGGAGCAGTGTGCTGTTGCATTTCGGCGTGTATAGAGTTGATGTGCGCGCATGTATGTCCAGCAAACTCCAAGTGCGCGTAGACGATGCGAAAGAACGCCCAAAGTTGATGTGTCAGTAGACCACTCACACGCAAGTTTGGTCCACACTGGTATTCGATTGGCTGGACTGACCGGGGAAGTGCTTTGCGATGGGGTTTCCGGTACAAAAGTTAGAGAGACGCCGAACACGCTTCTGCGTTCTTACATTGCGTCATCCGACTCGTGCTGCGGTAACGCCCTTCGATGGCGTAATGGTCACATTGCCGCCTTTTCTGCGAAGCAGCTTGTCACAGTTCTCACTGAGCCCGTGGATGTGCAGTATCTTTCCTAAGGCGCGATAGCGTTCCGCCAGCATTTCAACCGCCTCCAGCGCGGATGAGTCCATAATGCGCGCGTGGTCGAACTCGAGGTAGACGTGGGCGGGATCTTCTTTCGGCGTGAAGAACCGCGTGAACTTGGTAGCGGAGGCGAAGAACAGGCTTCCTCGCAGACGATACCGCTTGCTGTCGGAGGATGTTTCGACCTCCACTTCAAGCTGTTGGCGTGTTCCCATGCGAAGACAAGTGCTGCGATGACGATGCCTGTGACGACAGCGGCGCGAGGTTCGTAAGGACTGTTACGAGCGTAACGACAACCATTACCAGCATGTCGTGCCTCGGCACCTTGGATAGGTTCCGGAGACTCTTCCAATTGAACGTCTCGGCTGAGACGACGAACATGACCCCAACGAGAGCGGCGAGGGGTATCCGTTCGATCAGCCTGGAGCCAAACAGGATGAACGATAGTAGAAACGAACCGGCGGCGATGCCAGACAAGCGCTTGCGGCCGCCGGCATTCAGGTTGATCATGCTCTGGCCGATCATGGCACAGCCACCCATGCCGCCGAAGAATGCGCCGACCAGGTTCCCGGTACCCTGCGCCATGGACTCGCGGTTGGGGCGGCCGAGGGTGTCGGTCATCTCGTCAATCAGACCGGCCAGCAGTTCAACTCCTAGTTAACGTAGTTTAATCGGATGGTTCCCTCAAGCCCGCGGATCAGCCGTCTGACTTGGTTCATGTTGGCAAAAGCTGATGCAACTCGTTTTCGCGATTGTTGTTTCGTTGCCTAGTTCGCGCCGTTTTCTACATGTCACCAATACTGAACTTGTCTTGTTCCTTTATCAGTCGGTTTGAATACGCGGAGGTACGGTCGCTCACTGGAGCTCGGCCCCTTTTCCATCAAGACCATAAACGATATTAAGCCACGATTCGGGCAAAAGCAGCTCTAAGGAACCTGAAGCTTCGTATGTTTGAAGTTCAAAGCCTTCAAACTTTTACACAGGTCGTAGTCCCCTACCTCTTGTCTACTCATGGAATCTCATGTCCTCATGTCCTCTTGCTTCCTTATATAGCAGTACCGGAAACCCCAGCTTTTTGTACCGGAAACCCCAGATCGGTGTACCGGAATCCCCAGTAGGCCGTACGGGAAACCCCTAGGACGCGTACCGGAAACCCCTAGGAACGCCAGTGGCGGCTGTGGATCCTGTGTAAAGCCGTTCGCATACCCATACGAGTAGCCTGATGTTGTCACTGGGGTTTCCGGTACGCCCCGGAATCAGGTGAGGTACTGGGGATTCCGGTACAGACACTTTAGGAAAGGCGCCGAACACGTTTTCGGGTCGTGTCATCTGGCAACAACGGCACGGTGACTTTCTGAACCCGGATTCCTTCTTCGTCTTCGGCTACTCGGGCTTCGGGCCACAGAGCATTCAGCGTGCGGAGCGCCTCTCTGGCGTGCATCTTGAGCCTGCGTGGATTGCTATCTTCTGATCCAAACTGCTCGATCAACGCAGTCCAGGGCACCACGGTCTCTGAATTGGCCGCGTAGGAACGAACAAAAAGCCAAAGCACGATGTCCTGTACTTGCGACGGTCCAGTCAGTGTCTGCCACAGCATGCGAGGCAGTGCGTAGTTATAGCGACGAATGTCATCGAAGAGTTCCGTGCTCAACTGCAGGCCGAACTGGTTTTCCATTCCGGAGAGTGGGAGCTGCCGAGTCTCTGGCGCATAACCGGTGATTGATTGCGGCAAAATTGAGTCCGAAAGTACGGCGTAAGCTCTGGTCCGTTTTACGCCATTACCGGTACGTTCTATGTTAATTCCAAGGCTGGCGATCCGAGCAAAACGAGCCTGCAACTCCTTGTTCGACTTCCCTCCTTCTGGGATCCCCATCTCGCGCTGATACTCAGCAGCAGTCGACCAGGGGACGAAAGGATTGTCGCTGCGGATTGCCCGATCAATGATCCAGGCGAGCAGCTTGCGGTCACGTCCGAAAGGGAGGGGCACGTTGCTGTTCATGGCGCTCAGGGTCATTGTAAGGTAAGTGCCATCCCCTAGACGCGCTTTACGGACCACGTGTGGCTTGTCGGTGCGCGAGTGCGGCAAGGAGCACATCAGGAGTACCTGCGCGAGCTTGATGTACTCATCGCCCAGACTACCGTCGTGCCGAGCCGCAGCCAGGTCAGAGACGCGGCCGACGAGCTTTGCCTTGGCTCGTTTGGTCTCTGTAGTGCGATCTCGTGCTGTCTTCACTATCGACACTGGCCCTCCACCTTTTCTCGCACAGGCATACATACGCTCAAGCTGATATCTGCATAGACGTACATCCCTATAACAGCCTGAATGCCTATACGGCTATCTGCCCTTTTGCATACCGACTCAAGAGATCTTCTACCAGGTCACTGAAATCCTTGTCGGGGTAAGCGTCTTCCCACTTGCGGTACGCGGTCTTTTCGGTTGCTCTCTTCACCAAGACCATGACGCGTTTGTAATCATGGTCTCTTGTCTTGGCTAGAGGCTTTGCAGGTTTATTGCTTTGCACTTGAGGTTGCAACGTAGGCTCTGCAGATGCAGCGAACTCTTGAACCAGCTCAGGTGACAACTCCGCACTCAGGCCCTTTGCGATCGAGGCCAGTCCTTTCAGATTGCTCATAAGATCTCCTTTCCAACAGCACAATACGCGGCCCAGGCGCGTGCCGCGTTACGGTCATCTACCTGGTCCACGGTCACTCCAGCGGCTGCTGCTTTCTCAAATGCTTTCAGACGCGGAATCTCGGATAGAAACATTGGCACCTTATACTCTTCAAGAACAGCCCTCAACTTTGCGCCGTCGGTTTCAGGAAGAGGCGGGACCTTCGTCATGAGAACCCTAAACTTATCGGCTCCGAGATGTCGCAGGGCCATGATCGACTGAACCAGGGAGCGCGTGTCCAGGCTGCCGGGTGCGGCCGGCACAATCAGCAGATCGCAAGCTTCCACGATCTCCTTAAGGTCCGATCCTTCTGGACGCTGGCCGGTATCGAGAACCACATGCGTAAAACGACCTGCGAGCTTCGTTGCCTGGCTGTAGGGGGCGGTGGTGAAAGGGAATCCATCTGCTTCCGTAGACCACTCCAGGGCGTTGCGGGTCTTATCTGCATCAAGCAGCAATGTTGGTGCCTGCATATGCAGATAAGCAGCTATGTGGACTGCGGTGGTCGTTTTAGCAACCCCGCCTTTAAAACTCGCAACGGTGACAAGCATAATTGCCTCAATACGAGCTTAGTACATCTGACTGT
>JBPBPZ010000095.1:0-3753 GCA_050954525.1 Janthinobacterium lividum | reverse complement strand
CCTGCCGGCTCGGGTATATTGGCCACTATTCAAGTTGAAACACCCGTCGTTAGATCGAATGCACCGCTTTCTTCCTTTTACATCGGTCGCATCTGCTGCGACATTGAGGCGCAGCGCTTCGGCGCGCATGCCAGCTGAAAATTGGCACGATTGCCAAATGCCAGGGTCAAGATGCTCCACAGCGATACCTGTTCAGCGAACATCGCACGGGGTATACCTTGCCGCCCACCCTTCATTCACGTCGATCGCCAACGGCATCATATACAGCTACTGCTAACTGAGTGCAGTCCTCATGTTGGTCATAATCCTCACGAAGTACTTCGTCGGTCTCTAAGCCACGGGACAATCGTTCGAAGCTGTTTCGAACCCTTGGCAAGCAAACGACCATTGCGGAGGTACGCATTCGCAAAGACCGCTGGTGTGCATAGACGCGGGTTGAAGAACCTTTCAAGGAGCAGAATTGGCCTCTGTACTTTCTAAGCTGGATCTCGATATCGTCGACGCCTACTGGCGCGCCTCCAACTATCTGGCGGCCGGCCAGATTTACCTTATGCAAAATCCTTTGCTGTCCGAACCGCTTGCTCCGGAGCACATCAAACCACGTCTGCTCGGGCATTGGGGCACGACTCCCGGTCTGAACTTTATCTACACTCATTTGAACCGGCTGATCAGTCGACACGACCTCAACATGATGTACGTGATCGGTCCCGGACACGGCGGCAACGCCGTGATCGCGCAAACCTATCTCGAGGGTTCCTATTCCGAACGCCATCCCGAATTTACTCAGGATGCAAGAGGCATGCAGGAACTCTTCAAGAGATTCAGCTGGCCTTACGGTATATCCAGTCACATTGACGTTGGAACGCCTGGCGCGATCCACTTCGGTGGGGAGTTGGGCTATTCGCTCCTTCATGCCTACGGTGCGGCGTTCGATAATCCCGATCTGATTGTCGCCTGCGTCGTCGGAGACGGCGAGGCTGAAACCGGTCCCTGTGCAGGAAGCTGGCACTCCAACAAGTTCCTTAGTCCGATCACAGATGGGGCCGTTCTGCCGATTCTGCATCTCAACGGGTACAAGATCAGCAACCCCACGATTCTGGCCCGCATGCCTGAGGACCAGCTTGAACATCTCTTTCTTGGCTATGGCTACAAGCCATACTTCCTGACCGGCGACGATCCACACAAAATGCACGCAGGGATGGCCGAGGTCCTCGAAAAGATACTCGAAGATATTCACAGCATCCAGCAGACAGCTCGAAGCGGCGCTTCTCCCAAGATAGCGAAGTGGCCGGTCCTCATCCTGCGGACACCGAAAGGCTGGACGGGTCCCAAACTGGTCGACGACCAGCCGGTCGAGGGTAGTTGGCGCTCTCACCAGGTTCCTGTCAGTGAGCCTCGCACCAATCCGGAACACCTCCAGATTCTGGAGAGTTGGCTACGAAGCTACAAACCAGAAGAACTCTTCGAAGCCGATGGCCACCTACAGGCTGAGCTTCAAGCGTTTACACCCAAAGCCAACCGCCGCTTGGGAATGAACCCTCATGCGAATGGTGGCATGTTACTTAAAGATCTCGATCTTCCCGAGTTCCGTAGCTTTGCCGTCAAGCTCGCCCGACCGGGCAGCGTTAAGGCCAGCGCAACGAAGGTACTTGGTGATTATTTGGCCGCAGTGTTTGAGGCAAGCGAGAACACACGAAACTTTCGTTTGTTTGCTCCTGATGAAGCTGCCAGCAACAAGGTCGATCAAACCCTACAGGTAACTTCAAAGGAATGGGAGGAAGAAGTATTCTCGACCGACGAGAACCTCGGCCGGGGAGGCCGTGTGATGGAGGTGCTGAGTGAACATATGCTGGAAGGCTGGCTAGAGGCATACCTGCTCACTGGTCGTCATGGCATCTTGTCAAGCTACGAAGCTTTCGTGCACATCATCGATTCCATGTTTAACCAGCATGCAAAGTGGTTGAAGTTAGCGCAGGACATACCGTGGCGTGCGCCTGTCGCTTCGCTCAATTACCTTCTGACCTCACATGTATGGCAGCAGGATCACAATGGTTTCACCCACCAAGACCCTGGTTTTCTAGATCATGTGGCAAACAAGAAGTCAGATGTAGTTCGAATCTACTTGCCGCCCGACGCTAATTGCCTCCTCGCAATCACCGACCGCTGTCTGAAGAGCCGGGACAATATTAATGTGGTTGTGGCGGGCAAACAAGAGACCCCACAGTGGCTTACCGTCGAACAGGCAGTTGAGCACTGTGCCCGTGGTGCCAGCATATGGCCCTGGGCGAGCAATAGCAGCGGAAGACCGGATGTCGTCATGGCCTGCTGTGGCGATGTACCAACGATTGAAACGCTTGCGGCTGTTTCCATGCTGCGTGAACGGTTGCCATCATTACAGACTCGCGTTGTCAACGTGGTCGATTTGATGACACTCGGTTCTGATGGAACTCATCCCCACGCGCTCGAGGACGGCGCATTCGTTGATCTCTTCTCTTCCGACAGTCCGGTGATCTTTGCGTTCCATGGCTATCCATCTTTGATCCATCGGCTCACCGGAAAACGACCAAACCATCAAAACTTCCATGTGCATGGCTACCTGGAGGAGGGCGCCGCTACAACGGCCTTTGATATGACCGTTCTTAATGGCCTCGATCGTTTCACCCTTGCCATGGATGCAATTCGACACTCCGGAATCGCAGACGCAGAGCAGACCCTCACGTTCTTTGCAGGCAAGCTGGACAAACATCGGGGTTACGTGAAGGAGCAGGGGGAAGATATGCCAGAGATCATGGATTGGCAGTGGAGGGTTAATTGATGTAGCGGCAGAATGTACCGCTCTGGGTCTAACTCGAAACAGCAAAGCTCTCGCCAGCAACTCCAAAGGTGGACGTCATTGGTCATTCGTTCCTGGAGAGTTATGACAACCTTGCGACGGGCTTCACTGCAAACCTCCATGGCGACGCCGTCCCGGATAGGCGGAAAACAATCAGGAGAACGGAACACCGGCCTGATGTTCTGCCTGGAACCAGTCCGAATCTGCCTCTCCGTCTTTTTCGGCCACCATTCCATTTCTAACGAGCCGCTACATATCATGTTGGTGCAAAGTTCAGATGTCCGGACTTGTGCAAAGTAGAAATGTCCGTCGTCGTCGTGCGGTGCGTAATGTGGGAATCGCTGCACTTGCGATTTCCAAGGACTGTGGGAAGAGTGGGACAGTCTCATCGTTCCACGCTTTCCATCAGGCCGTCATTTCCACCGCTTCAGTTTTTCGTTCGCGCTTTCGATATCCGTTCTTCTCGCTGTTGGTCTTCACCTTCGGTGCATACTTGAGATCCTGGTGGGCCTTGATGATCGATAGCGCATGCCCCAGCCGCTTGTTCTCGACGATGGCAGCATGGCTCACCCGCTGGTCCTTGTCGAAGACGCGGTAGGGAAGCACCTGCCCCTTCCAGCGCACCTCAAGCCGCCCATCGGAGAAGTCGTATAGGTCAACATACTGGCCTCCAAGTTCCTCTGACACGAGGCTGCGATCTAGGATCAACTGCTTGCGATCGTACGCCAGCGTCAGTTGCTGGCCAACATGACGCTGTTCCCGGTGGCAGAGGATGTCCCGCAGGCGATCTGCCTTACGGTGACCGGACGATGCAGGTTCTCCGTTCGTGCGGCTCGGACAGCGAACTTCTCGTTGAAGCGCACCATGAACTCCGCGAGGAAGAGGTTTCCAGCTTCCATATCGCAGACACTCGCAAGCCG
>JBPBPZ010000359.1:0-3768 GCA_050954525.1 Janthinobacterium lividum | reverse complement strand
CGATCAGCGGTATGGCTCTGCATGGATGCGGCCAGCACGGCACAGGTCACGGTCAGAGAGCCTTGGTATTAGCTTACCCGGCAAGAAGCCAACCAAAGGAATTCCGACGTATTGCGTCGTACCTGTTTTTCTCGGCACCCGGGTCTTCTGCTGAAAAGGCCAGTTCAGTACTTTCCCTGAACGACTGCCAGAACCGCCCCAATTGCGGAGCGGCCCTGTCACATGCTTTCGCTAGTCTGCCGCTGCCTTTTCTCGAGCCTCGATCCACATCCGGTGCGCCCGTTGGCAGATCACGCCCCACGCCGTCATCGACGCATCAGCCGCATCGAACCGAACGGTCAGCCGGTCGATCCATCCACGCAGAAGTCCCTTTCCTACCCACTCGACGTCACCTACCGCGTGGCCGTCTGTCACGACGCTGATCCAGAGAAGGGTGACATCGCCATGGCGACGCAGAGCGGTCAGGAGCCGTTCGATTGTTGCCGGATCGGTTGGTCCGTCCTCGTCGCGAAGCACAAGGATTTTCTCGCCGTCCTCCAACGTTTCGTAGAACCGCCTTACCAGATAGGGCAGCCGCTCCAGCTCCTTGTGCTCGAGCACTGACGCATCAATCTGCCCCTCGTGGTGCCACGTGTGCCACTCGAAGCCGTGCACCCGGTCCACAAGCTCGTACTCGCGTGTGATGGGGTTTAACACGAGCGATGCGTGCGTGCTGAAGGCGGTGGAATGGAAGTCGCCTTCCAGCGCGGCGAGCAGCCCGTCCAGCGGTGTGTAGCTGAAACGAAACAACCCTAACGGTTCCGCATGGTAGTGGCGCTGGACCATGCCGAGCTCGCAGTTCGAGCCGAGGCTCTCGAACTCGAGCACCAGCTTGTGCATCGTCAGCCCATCCTGGCTCTGCTGCTGCGCGATGATCGCCTCGAGTTTTGCTTCATCCTCCGGGCGGAGGTGATCGGCTACCCAGGCTCGCTCCGTCAGCAACGAGAGCCTTGCGACACGGGTGAACAATGAGAGCACCCGCACGTCGCCTACTCCGCCCGACGTTTCCGAAGGTGACCAGGCATCAGGGTGCGACAGGATGACCACACTCTTCAGCGGACCGCCCAGCACCGACCACGGTATCCAGCACTGCACCGTGCCGTTGGAACGTAGGACAAGATTACCAACGCCTACGCCATTCACCGAAATCGCGAGGCGCTGGAAATCGTGCCGTCCCTGCGAGATCGACGGATCAAGATCCAGCTCCAGAAGGTAATCACCGGGCTGCTCGGGGCGTGGCAGGATCAGCGTGCTCTCGTGGTCCAACATCCAGACGCCGTCAGGCTCGCGCACCGACCAGCCAGTGCCCTGGTAAGCAAAGCTGTTGCCTGGATAGCCAAACTTGATCTGCAAGGGTTCCGTCATCAACAAGCCTTTCAGCCGCGTAAGCGGCTCTCATGCGAAGAAATACTAGGTGCTAAATCTAAGGGTGTGGTGTGACGGTTCAATTTTGAAGGCCTGGTTCTCTGGTCCGGGCCTGCTAGGTGAGCTCACAGTGTATGAGGTCGCGTAACGCCCTTAAGCTAGAGGTACGGTTGTAGGCATTTGGGAAAAGCCGGAAGCCATTGTTGCTGAGCAGAGCAAAGATCCTGTGTGACACCGCCTTGATCATGGCGTGGCGTAGGTCTGCCGCAATCTGGCGCTGCTTTCTCGTGCGACTGGGCAAAAACGGGCTTGCTGGTGCAGTCGATAACCTCGAACAGGTCCAGCTTGCCGACTTCGGTGTGAGCCTCGGCACCGTCGCTGCGGAACCAACCTCTCGGACAGATCCTGCAGAGTTTCCTGCCTAGCGCCAGCAGCCTTCGGCAATGAGAGAGTATGCGCGCAATACCGTGACGAATCATGCAACGCAGAAGGATGGCGCGGATCATCTGGGCAGATGCCGGGCTGCAGCCCGCAGAACGAATTGCCGAGTGGCAGTAATTTTTCCGGAGAAAGGCCGACTATCATAGCTTTCTACTCAGCGTTGAACACAAAAATTCGGGCTGCCTGGACCTGATTGTTGTACCATAATGGTCTTGCGCTTGCGGCATTTCTGATTGAACACTTGAGAGACATTGGCACAGGATTACCAGTCGAAACGCTAGGCTTCAGAGGCATCACAAGATTTGGTCGATGGCAGATGCAACTTTTTGCGCAAGAATTGTGTAGCCGACATCTGTCGGATGCACCCCATCCTCATTATAATAATGTCGGTTAATTCTGCTTTCTAGCCTTCCAAGTATTTGGTCAGAAGCAAAATCTACTATGAGATCTGCTTTCGCCTTATTTTTTATCGTTAGATCGTTAAAAACAGACAATTCACGTTGCGCGTCATCCGAAACATCAAACCTTTGCAGATTTGAGGCGACAATCACTTTCCAGCCGCAGCCATGAGCAAGGGTTACATATCCTTCGAGGCGATTATAGGTTGTGTCTGCAGAGGTTCCTCTGGTTATGTCGTTATCGCCCGCTTTTAGGAATACGATATTTCGATCTGTTCCCGAGTCATACAACGCTGCAACATGTTGATTAAACGTGTCGAGGCATTCGCTGAGCTGCCGCCCACCCTGCGCGACAACATGTATAGTAGATTTGTTTCTGAGTAGTCTTCCTGTTTGGCTTGATAACGTCATTGTCGGCGAGGCCCCAACACCGCAGGAGATACTGTCGCCGTCGAAGACAATATTCATCTAGGCACACCGTCATTTTCACCAAAGTTAGCGCCCATTTTACTCTCTCAAATACCGCAAAGTTCAACTCCGCGCGTGATAAATTCATCCATAGCGCATTGCACCTTGCATGAAAAGCGCACTTGGCCACTCGTCTGCGGCACGGGCTGGGTAAGTTGGAGGTTCTTTGATGTTCGCGAGCAATGTAAGCTCGGTTACCTTTGGCAGAAGTCAGCGGTAGCACGAGGACCGCATCCGGTTCCGACCATAAACTTATGATCGAAAAGGTAACATACTGTAACGACGTGTACGGCGCGGTGATGCGGGTGCGGGTCTTGTTGATAGCTGACGCCAAACCTCACATGGCCGATAAGGCCCCAACCGCGATCCTGGGTTCGGCGGTCGAAACCTACTCATCTCGCGCCGGCGCCTTCTGGCGCACTTTCTAGCCGGCTTCATGGAAGCACCTTACGACAGATGCCACAGCAAGTGCGCAACGAGCTGTTTGCGCAAGTGATTACGCTCATGTTGGATGATCTGCCTGCAGGCCAGCCGTCGCATACCCATAAACACTTTTCGCTATTCGACGGATCGCCTTGAGATGAGCTGCTGCCAGTCCGGTGGACACCGGGTTTAGGGTGTTTAACGGGATTGGAGAGTTCGGATGGGTCGGCGATTGTTCAGCCGGGAATTCAAGCTGGAGGCGATTCGGCTGGTCAAGGAGCGCGGAGTCTCGATCGTGCAGGCCAGTCGCGACCTGGACCTTGGCGAGAATGTCTTGCGGCGCTGGATCAGGGAGTTCAGCTCCGAGCACGAGCAGGCCTTTCCTGGTCAGGGGCAGGCCCGGCCGGAGCAGCAGGAGATTGAACGCCTGCGACGCGAGGTCGCCAAGCTCAAGGCGGAGCGCGATATCCTAAAAAAAGCCGCGGCCTACTTTGCGAGGGAGTCGCTGTGAAGTTCGGCTTCATCGCGAAACACCAAGGGATCTGGCCGGTGCGGTGGCTCTGCGATGCGCTCGGTGTCTCGCGCAGTGGTTTTCACGCCTGGCTCACCCGCTCGCCCAGTGCTCGGGCGCGCA
>JBPBPZ010000179.1:0-3789 GCA_050954525.1 Janthinobacterium lividum | reverse complement strand
CCGCAGCCGCAGCCAAGCTGCAGGAGTACCGCAGGCACACGGCCAAGTGGGACGACGACCTGAAGGCCAGCGATGAGAAGGCACGCGGCCTGGAAGAAAGTGTAGAGGTAGCGGAGCACCGCGCCAGCCGCTACGATTCCGGCGAGGCCCTGCTGCAGATCGCTGTCGTACTTGCCTCGGTCACGCTGCTGACGCGGCAGCGTGTGTACTGGCTGTTCGGCCTGTTCGTCGGCGCGGGCGGCATGATCTTTGCTGCCATGGGCCTGCTTCTGCACTAACTCTTCCAAGCTGCATCTCACACTCTGACAATGCCCTACTCCGCGACCGATACCGCCCACATGCAGCGGGCCTTGGAACTTGCCAAAGCCACACTTGGGCTGACCTCGCCCAATCCGCAGGTAGGCTGCGTTCTGGCGCACGAAAACATCGTCGTCGGCGAAGGCGCGCACCGCTACGATCTGCGCGACCACGCAGAAGTTGCGGCGTTGAAACAGGCAGGTGAGCAGGCGCGAGGCGCCACTGCATACGTGACGCTGGAACCTTGCTCGCACCACGGACGCACCGGACCCTGCGCCAATGCCCTGCTGGAGGCAGGCGTGTCCAGGGTCGTAGCCGCCACCCTGGACCCCAATCCACTCGTCGCAGGTCGTGGCATGGCGATTCTGGAAAGTGGCGGCGTGCTTGCCGAGCATGGTCTTCTGCAGACGGAAGCACGCGCAATCAACGACGCTTTTGCCCGCTACATCCTGACCGGCATGCCGCTGTGCACGCTGAAGTCAGCCCTGTCGGTCGACGGCAAGCTGGCGCCGCTGCCCATCCAGCGCACAGCGAACGCACCTTTCTGGCTGACCGGTACGGCAGCGCGAGAGGAAGTGCACCGCTTCCGCCATGCCAACGACTCGATTCTGACGGGCATTGGCACCGTTCTGGCGGACGATCCGCTGATGACCGATCGCAGCAACCTGCAACGGAGGCGCAGGCTGATGCGCGTGGTGCTGGATACCCAGTGCCGCTTACCCCTGGCGTCGCGCCTGGTGGAAAGCGCGAATGAAGACCTGCTTGTGTTCTGCGCACGCACCGCTCCGAATGACCGGCAGCGAGCCCTCCGCCAGCGCGGTGTGACAGTTGAGACGGTGCCGGTGCTGACGCCGGAGGAGCGCGGCGTAGACGGAGCAAAGCTTGAACTCGACCTGCGTGCGGTTCTGAAGCGGCTGGGCGAAATGGAGTTGCTGTCTGTCTTGCTTGAAAGTGGACCAGGCCTGAATGCAGCGTTTCTGACGGCTGGCCTTGTGGATAAGGCGGTACTTTTCTTCTCTGAGACGGAACTCGGTGCCACTGCCATCCCGTTTGCAGACGCGGCACACTCTCCTTTCGCGCTGATCGAGCAGCTTGCCAATGTGGACCGCTGCGACTTCATGAGCGACCTGCACAACGGTGCGCGGCACCTGGATGCGTGTGTCCGCGGTACGCTGCACGACCCTTGGGCCGAGACGTTTACCCTGACACCAACATCTGCTGTGTAAGAGGTTCGAAATGTTCACAGGTCTGATTGCTGAAACCGGCACGCTCATTTCCATGGAAAAGAAGGCAGGAGCGGCGCGCCTGCGCATAGCGGCTCCGACACTTGCCCGTTCGCTGCACACGGGTGACTCCATCGCCGTTTCCGGCGTTTGCCTGACTGCCTTGGCCATTACAGCGGACGGCTTTGAGGCCGACCTGCTGGACGAGACGCTTCGCCGCACCTCGATTGCCGAACTGGCAGCGGGCAGCAGCGTGAACCTGGAGCTTCCTACGCCCGCCGGAACCCCGCTGGGCGGCCATGTGGTGCAGGGCCATGTGGATGGCATTGGCCGCCTGACTTCCTTAACGGCCGTGACCAGTGGTCCACCAGAGGAGACGGACTGGTTGCTACGCCTCGTAGCACCCGCCGCCCTGTCGCCGTACATCGTCGAAAAAGGGTCGCTCAGCGTGAACGGTATCTCGCTAACTGTTGCTGCTGTTGAACCCGGTGCGGGTGGGTCGGCGGATGTCACCATCGCCATCATTCCGCACACCTATGCTGCGACCAACCTGCATAGCCTGCAGCCGGGCGACCCGATCAACCTGGAAGTCGATGTGCTGGCGAAATACGCGGAAAAGCAGTCTGCACGTCGAAGCACGCCGGAGACGATTACCGAAGCTTCGCTGATCGCGCTCGGCTTCTAATCGTCCGCAGTCCTAAACGGACGCAACTTCCGGCAGTTCCATCTGCTGCGCCGCTAATTGCTCCACGTATGGCTTGAAATGGGCACGGCAACGCGCCTCATACATGCCGGCGGCACCCACCATGACCAGCGCCTGCGACTCGGTTAGCCTTTGCGTGTGGATGGCGGGCTGGCCGCAGGTCATGCACACCGCGCTTAGCTTGGTCACCCGGTCGGCCAGCGCCATGAGGGCCGGAACCGGGCCAAAGGGCTCGTTTGCAAACGTGGTGTCCAGCCCTGCAAGGATGACGCGCTTGCCCATGCCGACCAGTTCCATGGTCAGCGGCAGGATGCCTTCGTCGAAGAACTGCACCTCGTCCACGCCGACCACTTCCACGCTGCTGACCAGGTTGTCCTCGAACAAGGCTTCACGCAGGCGTTCGGCGTTCGGCGTAACGACAGCAGCTTCATGCGTCTGCTCTGAATGAGACGCAATGGCCGTGCGGTGGTAGCGAAGGTCGATATCGGGCTTGAAGCAGCCCACGCGCTGACGAGCGATGCGCGCACGCTTCAGCCGCCGGATAAGCTCTTCGCTTTTGCCGGAGAACATGGGGCCAACAATCACTTCAAGCACGCCCGGCGCGGGGCAATCACCGGTTGGGAGGGGATGCATCCGGCTATCCTACCGGCTATGCCCCTGTGAGAAAAGGGTGCGTCTACTGCGCAGCGCGAACCTTCACCGCCATGTAGCGGAACGTGCTGCCGGGTGCCAGCAGCACCTGATGCGCCACCTGCGGCTCAATGCGGATGTAGTCGCCCGCCTTGAAGGTCTGGGTGGTGCCACCCTTGACGCTATCGCCACGGATCTCGCCCGGGGCAGTCTCCTTGCCGTTGACGATCTCGCCGCCCGTGACGATCTGCGCACTGCCTTCCACGCCAATCAGGATGTCGGCATCGTCATGGTGCCACTCGCCCTGGCCGCTCTTCACACGGACAGCCATCTGGATGCTGCTTTCCGGGCGCTTCAGCAGCACTTCCGAAGCCAGACCGGCGGGTACATTGCGAGCCTTCGTCAGCAGTTCAACGCCTTTGTTCTTCAGGGAAGCAGCCTCAAGCGTCTGCGACGGCGGAACCGCCTGCGCCAGCGCAGAACCCGCGCAAAGTGTCAGGAGTGCAAATTTCAGCATAGAAACCTCTGGTCTAACCAATGGAGCCACGCAGCCAGCTTACCGGAAGGAGGTAAGTTGTTGCTCGCGCTTTACGACAGGGGCTGCCAAAGCTCCAGCCGATTGCCCTCGGGATCCGTAATCCACGCGAACCGGCCGTAGCTGTAATCCTCGCGGGTTGGCTCCAGGGTGCTGTCTGCCTCGGTCAGCTTGCCGAGCAGCCCATCCAGGTCGTCGACACGGTAGTTGATCATGACGGCTTGCGTACTACCTTTGCCGAAGTAGTCCGTGTTGTGCGGAAAGGTACTCCATGTCGTCAGACCCGTGCCTTTCGGCACCTCGTCAGCCCACGAGAACGTGATGCCATGTTCACCCGGGTGGAACCCGAGATGCTCCACGTACCAGGCCTTTAACGCCTTGGGATCGCGAGCCCGCAGGAA
>JBPBPZ010000054.1:0-3804 GCA_050954525.1 Janthinobacterium lividum | reverse complement strand
CCCGCGCATTTGACGGAGCAGCGGACGTAGGATCCTGCAGCGGAAGAACTCGCGTATGGTCCCCGGAAGCAGCATGCATTGAATCTACGCCTAGGCAGGCGTTCGGCGCACTTAGGATTCAGTTGTTCCATGTAGCCGACGCTGACCGGGTCTCACGCCACTTGCTTAAATTCTTGATCAACTTCTGGCCGAACCCGCGCGCGTGTATTGTAGCTGGGTGCTTCTACGACGTTTTTCGCGAACAGCATCTGCCGCAACAGCGGGGGCGCTCAGCTGCTTCTCTCTGCTCTGTCAAGGGCTCCAGCCTCGACAAGCCCGTGGCGGTCTCAATACAACTGAAGCGAGGTGGTGTAGGGATTGGTCGAGGCATCCAGAGCACCTTGCTCTCTGCGGTGACCTGGAGGCCGATGTGATGGCGAACCCTTACCTTTCAGAAGACCTGAAGCAAGAGAAGGGCGCGGTCTTCTTTCAGGTATCCGGGACGCTTCATGGCCGACGCGGAAGCTTTCTCCTCCAAGTTCCAATGGGACAGTCAGAGTCGTGCGATGTGCTGCTGGTGAAGCCAAACACCGGCACAGGGGAACTTGAGGGCATCACAGGACAGTTCGAAAGCACGAAAGATGGTGCGCGCGCGGTCTACAAATCAACGTATATGTTGCCAGTCGCTCGTTGACCTTCTTGCTTGCTTGCAGGCGACTTTGCCGAACGCTTCTGCTATCACCGGCGCAGATTTCTTCATCCTCCTATATCTCGCGATTCATACAGGTCCGGAGTTAAGACCTCCCAGCTTTTAGCGGTTGCATTCACATCTGTGAATTAGCTGGTCCCTGCATGGCGTTATGACATCTGAACGCCCGAGTCCCGGGACTGGGGCGCGCAGCTACTCCACGGACCTTGTTGCGCCATTACACGCCGATCACAAAGCGGTACTTGGATTACGCATCCCAAGTCGAGGTGATTGCTGCTGCAGGTATCGACCCGAAGGCGGTAACACCTCCTCACTAACTACCACCTGTACATTCAACTTGCGCTCCGTAGGCCATGCCCACCTGCAATGGATCGATAGATCAGGCCTGGCCCGCTGAACCAATTCTTCTCACAACAGTGATTTCTCAAATCGATGTAAGGGTGATTCCATGGCGAAGACAGTAGTAGGTCTGTTCAGCAGCACAACGGACGCACAGCGGGTCAAACAACTGATCGTTTCCGGCGGCAATGTGAGCGCCAGCGATGCAAAGATCGTCGCACAGGACAGCGAAGATTACGCAGGCACGGAACACGCGAACAGTGGCATTGGTGAGAAGGTCAGCCACTTCTTCAAATCATTGACCGGCGGCGATGACGAAACCCACAACCATTACGCCGGTGGGCTCAACAGCGGAGGCGCGCTGCTTACAGTGAAGACCGATGACAACGAAGCGCAGGGAGTGGCTGTGCTGATGCGTGAAAACGGCGCCCGCAACATCGAAGACGACGCAGATACCGATACGGGTTACAACGATATTTCAGCGGGCGTTCCGGGAACAGTCAGTGGGCTCGCCACGGGTACAACAGCAGGTTATGAAGGTACAAGCGGAGTCTCCGCTGCCCGAACTGCGGCGCCTGGTTACAACGATTCCGGTGTCGAAACGACCGGGCGGGGCATCGCTGCTGGCGAGACCTCGATCCCGATTGTGGAAGAGAGCCTTGTTGTCGGCAAGCGTGAGGTTGATCGTGGTGGCGTCCGTGTCTATTCGCACATCGTTGAACAACCTGTTAGCGCCGATGTATCGCTGCGCGACGAGAGAGTTGTCGTGGAGCGCCGCCCAGTAGATCGCGTTGCTACGGCCGCCGACTTCACGCCAGGGGATCGCTCCTTCGAGGTGCGCGCCACAGGGGAAGAGGCTGTAATCGGTAAGAACGCGCGCGTCGTAGAGGAGGTTCTCGTGGGCAAAGATTCCTCAGAGCATACGGAAGTCGTACGTGACACTGTTCGCCATACCGAAGTCGATGTGGAAGAAGTGCCTACAACAGAGACCTTCTCGAAGACCAAAAACACACTCTAGCTGCGGCATGTTGGGAGGCCGGGTTTCGCCTGGCCTCTCTGTTCTCACAGAAGGCGGCTATGAGTTCTCCTCTCCCACTCGGGAGAGTGTATTACGCCCACGGAGAGACGCATTCGACGTTGCGCCTCAAGGAAAGCCGGCGGGATCTAAGTTTCATCAATGAGAACTGTTGAGAAAAGGATGGTAGGTATGAGTAGAGTGGGTTGGTTGATTGCAGGCCTTGGTTTGGGGGCACTCGTGGGCGTTGTTTACGCTCCAAGTGCGGGGGATGAAACGCGCGGGGAGTTCCTCGCCAAGGCGAAAGATGCGAAGGAAAAGGGAGCCGCCCTTAGCAAGCTGGCAGTCGCTAAAACTGGCGAGTACGTGCAGCAGGGCAAAGAGGCCGCCGGGCAGTATCTTGAGCAAGGAAAGACTCTCGCCAGTGCTCATCTCACCCATGCATCTGCTGCTCTCGACGCTGGCAAGAAGGCTTACGCGGAAAGTGCTTCTCGGACGTCATCTTCTGAAACATCCCCAATGGGAAGCTCATCCCCTGAGCTTGGCGTCTGAAAGAGGCTATAGATGCTCCTCCATTATGTTGTCCAGAATTCTTTGTCAGCGGTTCTGATCGGTGGCAACGCTCTTCAATCCTCCGAGTCGAATGATACTCATCTGCTCACCATCTTCGTGGGAATCGCTGCGATCTCCCTATTGATACTGGTTCTGATCGTAATAGGTATCTTGATCGCGCTTGTTGTCTTTGGGCTGAAGGCTAAAACAGCAGCCATCAAAACTGTGGCTGAAGTGAAGGGTAAGGTCTACCCCATCATCGACAAGACGAATGGACTTGTTGCAACGCTTTCCCCAACGATCC
The DNA here is from genome assembly GCA_050954525.1 of Janthinobacterium lividum. Lineage (GTDB taxonomy): Bacteria > Acidobacteriota > Terriglobia > Terriglobales > Acidobacteriaceae > Terriglobus. The sequence continues at coordinate 906 of JBPBPZ010000054.1, read as the reverse complement.
AGAGCATAACGAAAAAAGCGGATGATCTCATTGGAGAGCTGAGTCCGAAAATCAGTGGTATCACGGGCAATGTTCAGGGCGTAGCGGACAACGTTGAACACATGTCTGTCCTTGTGAGACAGAAGTTCGAGGAGTTTGCTCCTACACTTTCAGCCATCAACCAAACGGTAGGAAGTACCAACGAAACCGTGCAGGACGCAAACCGAAAGACACAACAGCAGGTCGAACGTGTGAACAGCTTAGTGACAAGCGGTCTTGACAAGGCAGGTGAGCTTTCCGAGGCGCTTTCTCGAGCCGTTCAGATGCCCCTCAAAAGCGTGGCAGGTCTGACAACGGCTGCCAAGGTGCAGGTGGATGCTCTGCTGTCCAGGATACGATTTGGTAGAAAGGGGATGTGAACTCCCTTTCTACCGGTCCGCAACACAGAGTGGAGCTTGCGAGTTTGGTCTGCCTCAGCTTGTTGGTTGAGATGGTGCCGGCATTGACCCCCTCAGTCCCGGGTGCATGTGGCCCAACGAGCACTTACGGCGACTGCCTGTAATTTCATCCGCAAGGCCGAATGGTCTGCGGTACAAAAGCGAAGCAGGTTAGTACGTGAGTAAGTCTTTCAACTGCACCCTTTTCAGGAGCAAAGCCATGCCGGTGAAAAAGCACGTTGCTATCGTCGGGGTTTGTTGGAACGCGTGTGCAGCTATTATGGGACTGCTCGCCTGCTCTGCGCTGTCAGGCTGTCTTGTCGCTGGACACTCCGGTCACGGGGGTGCCTTTATCTGGCCCGCCGGCCTAGGTCTCGTGTTCCTGCTAATGGTCGTGCTCTGGTTTCTGCTCCGCCGCCGCTAAAAACCGGCCGCCAACGCCATCGTGCCGCGTGAAGGGCCCGGCTAAGCCGGCTGCTCTTCTCCTGCC
>JBPBPZ010000239.1:0-3827 GCA_050954525.1 Janthinobacterium lividum | reverse complement strand
GTTTTGAGACCGGCGTGGCCGTCATGCCGCTGATCGAGGGAAAGGATCTTGACGGCAGAATTCGGAATACGCGTAAGCTGCTCGACACTGCGGCCATCATTATGAGCGTGTTCCTGATCGCTACCAGTCTGGTCACAACACTCCTGATACCACCGACGGCATTTGCAGAGGGTGGCGCAGCCAACGGCCGCGCAATGGCCTACCTAGCTCACCAATACTTTGGCAATGGCTTTGGTTCGGTTTATGACCTCAGCACCATCCTGATCCTCGCTTTTGCCGGCGCCTCCGCTATGGCTGGGCTCCTTAACCTTATTCCTCGCTATCTCCCTCGGCTTGGAATGGCCCCGGAGTGGGCGCAGGCGTCCCGTCCTCTTGTTTTAGTCTTCATGGCTGTAGCCTTTGTGGTCACCGTCGCCTTCCACGCAGATGTCGATGCACAGGGAGGTGCCTATGCGACTGGCGTGCTCGTTCTGATTACTTCGGCCGCATGCGCAGTCACGATCTCTCTTTGGAAAAGCCGCATGCGATGGGCATATCTTGTGGTAACTCTCGTTTTTGTCTACACAACAGCACTCAACATCTGGCAGCGACCAGAGGGTCTGAAGATTTCTTCTTTCTTCATTTTGGCTATCGTCTGCGTTTCGTTGGTCTCCCGTGCGATGCGCTCGACTGAGCTTCGTGTCACCGAGGTTCGTCTCTCTCCCGCTGCCTCGCAGATGTTGGTTGAAGGACAGCATGCTGCGATCCGGTTGATTGCGCGGCGGCCCCAGGATGAAACGGCGGAGGATCTAGATCGCGTGGATGTCCTGGTTAGAAGCATGTACGGTTTGGGGCCAGACATCATCCTGTACTTCCTTGAGGTAGAACGGACGGACGCGTCCGACTTCGACCAGTGCCTAGATATCGATGCACGTCGCATTGGGAGCCACTCCGTGCTTTTCGGGAAGAGTCCTGTCGTTGGAAACTCTATCGCCGCACTCCTGATCCATTTGGAAGAGGGAACCGGCCGGCTACCCCATGCTTACTTCAAGTGGAAGGAGGGGAATCCAGTAACAAACATGTTCCGGTTCATGTTCCTTGGTGAGGGAGATGCAGCCCCGATCACTCATGAAGTGCTTCGTCGGGCAGTTCGAGATGTAAGCCGAAGACCTATTGTTCACGTAAGCTGACCGTTCAGCGTCACCTACAAAGAGGGATCCACGTCGCAGCAGTAGTCCACCTGCAAGCGCGAGTTTTGTGTCATTATCTGCATTTGATTCGCCTCATGCCTAGAAACGGTTTTGTGTTCATGTTCACTGGCCGGCGGTTCCAGCGAAGATAATCCTGTTTGTATTCGTTAGGCATGGGCAAGCAATTTCGCATTTAGCGGAAGCAAGCGGGTTGGGACTCTGACGATCAGGTCGAGATGCACGATGTAGTGGACGTTCCGGCTGCATCATGCTCCGCATCACCGACCGGCTCTGGCGTGCCGCAAGGCTAATCCCTGGCTACCCCGCAGGGGTAGACTTGTACAAGTTCAATGCGAACTGCGAGAGGGACATGAATATTCGCTTCGCTCTCCACGCCTCAACTTTCGCAGGCATAGTTTCCGCGATTCTATTTCCGCTGGCCGTTTCTCGCATCTCACTGGCCCAGCAACCTCAACCCATGGCCGTCCGTCACATCCAAGGCACTAGCCACGCCTTCCTAACCTTGCGATCCGAATCTGGCGCTGTCATTGGTTACGGGGAACTCCTCCAGCTCGTACGTGGAGATCGCGTGAACTCTCGCTTAACATTTCATTTTCGTGATGGTTCAGTAGACGACGATACCACCGTCTTCACGCAACGCTCTGCCTTCCGTCTCATCAGCGATCACCACGTACAGCGTGGCCCCTTTTTCTCCAAGGCTTCCGATGTCATGGTCGAGGAAAGCGGCGAGGTGACGATCCGCACAGTTGAAAAGGACGGCAAGGAGAAGGTTGAGACGAGCCACATAGACTTGCCTCCTGATATTTCGAATGGCTTCACCGGAACCATACTCCTGAATGTTCCGCCGGCTGCTGGTCCTTTCAAGCTCGGCATGGTTGCTCCAATCGGCAAGGGCCGTCTCATCCAGCTTTCGATCGAAAAGGCTGGCGAGGAACCCTTCTCCCCCGTTCTCGGCGTGCGCCGCAAAGCGACGGTATTTCGTATCCACCCAGAACTTGGCGGGATTGCTGGGGTGGTTGCTCCTGTTCTAGGCAAAGCGCCTAAGGACGTCTTCGTGTGGGTTCTTGAGGGAAAGATTCCGGGACTAGTCCGGGAGATCGGGCCTTTAGAACAGGGCGGTCCCGTCGTCAGCGTGGAACCCGCAGGAGCCTCCTACCCCCCGGCTACTGTGGTGAAGAAGTGAAGCGGCGGTGTGGCTGCTGCGTAACCGCGAAACTGCCACCGCGGATCAAGCCCCGCCTTTCGTAATTAACGCCACCGAGCGGCTTGTGGGACTCCGGAGCCGCCAAACCCGCAAAGGGACGTGTTCGCTTGCAGAACGCAGAACCTACAACGTGTGGACCATGATCCGATATGGCACCGACGGACACCACTCCACGGAAGGTGGATGGAAAATGCTGGTGTCAGCAGCCTATACTTCGCGGTAACATGCGTGCTCCTGCTCTTTTCCCGGACGAAGATAACCGGCTCGCCGCTCTCCGTGAGTATGCCCTGGCCAGCGACAGCATGGGAGTCGAACTCGACTCAATCATCGATCTGGCCTCGAATCTTTTTGCGGTTCAAACCGTCCTTGTTTCGCTGGTAGAGCGCGAACGCCAGATCTTTGCGGCTAGGTTAGGGCTCAATGCGTGTGAGACCGATCGCAGCGTGTCCTTCTGCGCACATGCGCTCAATCAGAGCGATGTTCTGGACGCTGCCATGGATCCACGCTTCTTTGACAATCCTCTCGTAACAGGAGGGCCGAAGATTCGCTTTTACGCTGGTGCTCCGTTGACCTCTCCATCAGGCTTCGGTCTGGGATCACTCTGCATCATCGACACCAAGCCACACAATAGTTTCAGCGAAAGCGATCAGCGCAATCTCAAAGACCTTGCGGCGTTAGTGCTCGATAAGATGGAGCTTCGGCGCCTAAACACAGCTCGACGCGCAAGCCAGCTGCGTTTCGAACAGATCGCCTGCCTGCCTCAGCAGGTCCCCGGTATGGTGGAGGCAGGCATACCACCTCCCACGGTGGCTCCTATCGCGGTGGCTCTGGGTCGAGCCACAAGGGCGGTACATATAAGAGTCCTTCGGGTGGCCACACCTACGGGAAGCACGGATAGCTCTTTTGCTGTTCATCTGCAAGCCCACGAGAGCAACGCATCGTACAAGCCATCGCGTGACGGTACGTCTTCAACGTTTTGTATCGTTAAGCCATGCTTATGCAGGCGAACTTCCTGCAGGGATCGCACCTTTACGGATCCTGTAAGGGCCGTTGTCGGATGACAGACGATCCAGGTTCGCAGCAGGCGTGCATGGAACCGGCCAGCAGTACTTACCGCCTTGGCACCTTGCCGGGTGCAGACAAAGCCTGCGTCGACGGAGCCTCTCTGGACACAGTGGCTCGCGTTTATGTGCACTTCATGCCCCTAAACCAGGGCACTCTTTGAGGAAGTGAAAGCACCTAATCGTCACCTGAAGGACTTCTACACATGTCCAAAGTGATCAGATTTTCACCTCAGGAGTTCTCAAACCGCTTTGTGCATTTCGAGACACTCAACGCGAAGGTTAGCTTTTGCCTTTTAGGCCTGTAGCCGAGGGGCCGTGGTGAGCAGGTGGTACTATCTCAGCCACCCGTGCAGTTGAGTTTGCCGCGCA
>JBPBPZ010000224.1:0-3828 GCA_050954525.1 Janthinobacterium lividum | reverse complement strand
GTCGCCGTACGTGGCTGCGGAAGAGGCATACACAAACCGCGCACCATGCGCCTGTGACCACTCGCAGAGTGTTCGCGTATAGGCGTAGTTGTTGCTTAGCAGGTAGTCCGCATCGCGTTCCGTGGTGGCCGAACACGCACCCAGATGAACGATGCCGTCGATGTCTGGCAGGGTGGCGTTGCCAATGCCATGCAGACGATCCAGGAACTCTGCAGGCGATATCAAATCGTCATAGTGGAGGCCGAGCAGGTTCTTCCACTTGTCATCGGTACCCAGTTGGTCCACCAGCAGCAGGTTGGTCTGGCCGCGCCGGTTCAGTTCCGCAACCAGGTTGCAGCCAATGAAACCTGCCGCACCGGTCACTACCGTCATCTTGTTCATGCGCTGATTGTAGCCACGCGGTGGGTACCACCGGGACCTGCTGCTAAACTACGAAGCGCCAGCCGTTCCGCAAAGACCCGCACACATGCCTGAAAAGTTTTATCTCACCACACCGATTTACTACGTCAACGCACGCCCGCACATCGGGCACGCGTACACCACGATTGCCGCCGACACACTGGCCCGGCAAAAGCGCCTGCAGGGCGTTGAGACATACTTCCTGACCGGCACGGACGAGCATGGACAGAAGATCGGCCGCTCCGCCGCAGCTGCAGGGATTGCACCTCAGCAGTTTACCGACGAAGTCTCCGAGAGCTTTCGTTCGCTGTGGCAACGCATGGGCGTCAGCTATGACCAGTACATCCGCACGACCGACGCCAAGCACAAGCGCGGCGTGCAGAAGCTGTTTGCAGACCTGTATGCGAAGGGCGAGATTTACCTGAGCAGCTACACCGGCCAGTACTGCGTCAGCGAAGAGATGTTTGTGGAAGGCCCCCCGGGAACCATTGGGCCTGACGGCAAGCCGACGGAAACCGTGACGGAAGAGAACTTCTTTTTCCGGCTATCGGCTTACCAGAAACCGCTGATCGACCTCATCGAGTCAAACCAGCTTGCGATCCAGCCTGAGGCTCGTAAGAACGAGGTACTCAGCTTTCTACGTGGCAACCTGCAGGACGGCGCAGAAACCTTGCTGTCTGACACGGGAGTCGCTTACGTTCCCGGTGCGTTGAAAGACCTCTCCGTCTCGCGCACCAGCTTCGACTGGGGCATCCCGGTGCCTGAGCCAGCCGCGTCCGCATCCACGCAGAAGCACGTCATCTACGTGTGGCTGGACGCGCTTGCGAACTACATGACGGCAGTCGGTTATGGCGGCGACACGGCGGAAGACGCCGAGATGTTTGCGCAGTACTGGCCTGCGGATCTGCACTTTGTAGGCAAGGAAATCGTCCGCTTTCACTGCGTCTACTGGCCCGCCTTTCTGCTGGCTGCGCGCTTGCCGCTGCCGAAAAAGATCGTCGCGCACGGCTGGCTGCTGTTTGAAGACAGCAAGATGTCCAAGTCACGCGGCAACATTGTCCGCACCGAAACCATTCTCGATGCGTTCGGCAGCCTGAAACCCGAAGCCTCAAAGCAGGAGCAGGACCTGTTCGGTGCCGACGTGCTGCGCTATTTCCTTCTGCGCGAAATCCCGTTTGGGCAGGATGGATCGTTCTCGTTCGATGCCCTGCTTGGGCGCTACAACAGCGACCTGGCAAACGGCTACGGGAACCTGGTAAGCCGCACGCTGAGCATGATCGCGCAGAACTTCGCAGGGCTCATTCCAGAGAGCGGCCTCACAACGGAACTGACTGGGGCCATTACGGATGCCATCGGTGCCGTGCGCGCAGGGCTCAACGCGCAGGACTTTACCAACGCCGTGCAGGCAGCTTCAGGGCTGGTCGCAGCGACGGATGGCTACCTGACGGCGAACGCTCCCTGGAAGCTGGCGAAAGATCCCGCACAGCGCGACCGCCTGGCTGCGGTTCTGCGCACCGCCGCCAAGAGCATCCGCATTGTGACCGCCCTGTTGCACCCAGTGCTGCCCTACACCACCGCTCGCGTCTGGGAGCAGCTTGGACTCGGCAGCATCGAACGCGCGGCGGAGGTCGGTGAACTGCGCGATCTGACCCATGGCGGCTTCGCACCGGACACCAGGCTTGGAACCATCGCGCCGATTTTTCCGCGCGCCGACAAGGAGTTGATTGCACGTATGAACGAAGCCGAACAGAAGCCCGCACCCATGCCGGATGACACCCCTGAGCAAAAGCTGACGCCGATCAGCGACAGCAGCGACGCGGCAACACCGGAAAGCTCTCCTGCCAGCGAGGCCGCACCGGAAGCAGTTACGCCAGCAAAGCCGGATACGCCAGAGATCACGATCGATGACTTTATCAAGGTCGATCTGCGTGTAGCGCAGGTGCTGGTGGCCGAGCGCATTCCAAAGGCGGACAAGCTGCTGCGCCTCGAGGTCGATCTTGGCTACGAAAAGCGGCAGATCCTCGCCGGCATTGCGCAGTTCTACGAGCCGGGAAAGCTGGTCGGACGCAAGGTCGTCATCGTGGCAAACCTTGCGCCGCGCAAGCTGCGTGGATACGAGTCGCAGGGCATGATCGTCGCTGCGTCAGTGGGAGATGGCACGCCCGCACTCGCCAGCTTCATCGAAGACATTGAGATCGGCGCGCGGCTGCGTTAAGCAGCCTGAGTTTCCTCATGCACATCGTCGATAGCCACGCCCATCTCGACTTTTCCAGCTACGCCGAAGACCTTGATGAGGTTCTGGCGCGCGCGCTTGACGCGGACGTGCGAACAATCCTCGCGGTGGGCATTGGGGACGGTCCGGCCACCATGCACCGCGCGCGCGACCTAGCGGTGAAGTACACCGGCAATACGTCGGCACCACGCATTGTGGCCAGTGCGGGTATCCACCCGCAGGAGTCTGCTCAGGCTGATCATGCCGCGCTGGCGAAGCTGAAGGAGCTAGTAACCGACCCCATCGTCGTTGCGATCGGCGAGATCGGACTCGATTACTATCATTTCGACAATCCCGACATCGACGTGCAGCAGGCTGCGTTTCTCGCCCAGATGGAGATCGCACTGGAAGCAAAGAAGCCGATCCTGATCCACTGCCGCACCAGCGACCTTGCCACGCCCCAAGCCAAGGAGCGCTTCGGACCTGCCGATGCGCAGGGCGACCTGCTCAGACTCATCGCTGACCATTTCACGCCGCAGGGTGGTGTGGGCGTGATGCACTGCTTCTCCGGCTCGGCAGACGAGGCGCGGCGAGCACTTGACCTCGGCTTCTACTTGTCCTTCGCGGGCAATGCCACCTACAACCGCTTCCCGTCGATCCGCGAGGCGGCGCAGCTCGCGCCTGACGACCGCATCCTGGTGGAGACGGACGCTCCATTTCTGGCACCGCAGCCGCATCGCGGCGAGCGTAACGAACCCGCTCGCACCCGGGTGACCGCCGAGTTCGTCGCCAACTTGCGCGGCGTGTCCGTAGAGCAACTTGCGGAGACGACCACTGCGAACTTCTACCGGCTGTTCGGCATCCATCAGTAAGACAGCAGCACTGCGGCACTTGGAAAAGGGAGCAACATGGCAAACGACAATAGTTTCGACGTGGTCAGCAAAGTAGAAGTACAGGAAGTCAAGAACGCGATCGACCAGGCCACCAAGGAAGTGAACGCACGGTTCGACCTGAAGAACTCGAAGTCGACCATCGCACTTGAGGGCGACACAGAGATCGCATTGGCCTCGCAGGACGAGTACACCATCAAGGCAGTCATCGAGATTCTGCAGCAGAAACTGGTCAAGCGCGGTGTCTCGCTGAAGAATCTTGAGTACGAAAAGATTGAAGCCGCAGCTAACAGCTCTGTCCGTCAGACGATCAAACTGAAGCAGGGC
>JBPBPZ010000090.1:0-3845 GCA_050954525.1 Janthinobacterium lividum | reverse complement strand
TTCTTGTCGATCGACCACTCGTTGTCATTCAGCACAATGATCATGCGCTTGGTTTGCGCGGCGATGTTGTTCAGGGCCTCGTACGATATGCCGCAGGTAAATGCCGCATCTCCGGCCAGCGCGACGATGTGCTCGTCGCCACCGCTCAGGTCACGTGCCACTGCCATACCCAGCGCAGCAGACAGCGCCGTGCCCGCGTGCCCCGCGCCAAAGCTGTCATGCTCGCTTTCGGTCCGCAGCATAAAGCCGTTCAAGCCGCCAGGCTGGCGAATGGTGTCGAAGCGCGAGGCGCGCCCAGTCAGCAGCTTGTGCACATAAGCCTGGTGGCTCACATCGAACACGAAAGAATCGCGCGGCGTATCAAACACGTAGTGCATGGCGATGGTCAGTTCCACCACACCCAGGTTTGGGCCGATGTGCCCACCGGTTTTCGCGACGCTGCTGATCAGGCGCGCCCGAATCTCTTCCGCCAACTCAAGCAGCTGCGGAATGGACAGCTGCTTGATGTCTGCCGGCGAATCGATAGTGGAAAGAAAATCACTCATGCTTATCGTGTAGGACGCCTCTGCTTCCCTATCGGAGACTTGCGCCGATCCAAGCAGGTTTTGATCCTCTGAAAGTGTAGCCCCTTGCGCGAGCTACTCCACCATGGCAGCTGCAATTGCCGGGGAGGTCACCTCGTCGCCAAGCGCACCCTCCCAGCGAGCGATGACCGCGCTTGCGAGGCAATTTCCGGCTACGTTGATGGCCGTCCGGCCCATATCCATCAGGGCATCGATGCCAAGCAGCACCAGAATCGGCTCGCTGGGCAGGCGCAGCGTGCCCGCAGTGGCCAGCAAAACCACCAGAACCGCGCGTGGAACCCCAGCTACGCCCTTGGACGCCAGCATTAGAGTTCCCATCATGAATACCTGCTGGCCCAGGCCGAGCGGCACCTTGGCGACCTGCGCGACAAACACCATGGCCATGGCCAGGTACAGCGTCGATCCGTCCAGGTTGAAGGAATAGCCAGCCGGGATGACAAACGACAGGATGCGACGCGGAACTCCAAACGCCTCCATTTCTTCCATGGCGCGCGGCAGTGCGGCCTCGCTGGTGGCCGTGGCAAAGGCAATGGCGACCGGTCCGGAGACATGCCGCAACAGGCGCTTAAGTGGCAACCGCGCCAGCAAAGCCACTGGCAGCAGGATGCAAACGATGAAGAATCCCGCAGCCGAGTAGAACACCAGCAGCAGTTTGCCCAGGTGCAGAAGCACGCCCGGACCCATGCGCGCCACCGTGTACGCCATGGCAGACGCCACGCCCAGAGGCGCAAAGTACATCACGATGTTGGTGAAGCGGAACATCACCTCGCTGAGGCTTTCCGTCAGCCGCAGCACAGGTTCGGCCTTGGCACGCGGCGTCATGGCCAGAGCCATGCCAAAGATGGCGGCAAACACGGCCACCTGTAGCACCTGCCCTTCACCGATGGACTTCGCCAGATTTTCAGGGAAGACGTGTGCCAGAAAATCCTGCCAGTGCATGGGTGCGGCGCTCGGAATCGATCCGGCAATGTCCGGTGGCAGGGTCAGACCGACACCCGCCTTGGAGATATTCGCGGCAACCAGGCCCACCACCAGCGCAACCGTAGTTAGCACCTCGAAATACAGGAGGCTTTTCCAACCCATGCGGCCGACGCTTTTCAGGTCGCCATGGCCCGCGATGCCGCTGACCAGCGTCGCCAGAATCAGCGGCGCGACAATCGTCTTGACCAGCCGCAGAAAAATGTCGCTCAGAAAGTGGGATTGAATGGCGAGCGATGGCAGATCGAGTCCAATCTCAACCCCAGCGACCATGGCCACCACGATCCAGGGCGTAAGCCTTCGCCGCAGGAACATCGCCCACCCCGCCAGCATCAGAACGGCGCCCGCGCGAAGAACAACGCCCGCGACCTGAAGGGCGTGCGAACCTGCCTTCACGCCTGTCAGCGCACCCAGCAGCAGGATGCAGAATGCCGCAGCGACTAGCGGTGTCTCTATGCGGGATTGCGGGGGCCGCGTCTCCAGTTCAGGCATCCCCACACTCTACCTGTTTCGCCGCGGCACGCGTATTCCCGGCGGCACGCGTACATTGGTGCCTGACATGCTTCGCCCGCGCCTCAACCTGTCTGCCGTGCTGCTTCTTGCTGGAACCACGCTTCTTCCCGCGACCACGTCCATGCATGCCCAGTTGGATCCGCTGTCACACCGCGCCCCGGCCAACAGCCCGCTGACCCAGCCGACACTTTCACCCGGCGTTCTGAAGCTCATGCAACTGGACGCTGAGTTTAGTCAGGCCACGGCGAACGGCGGCGGCAAGGCCTTTGCAAGCTGGTTTACCGACGACGCGCTTGCCCTGAATAACGGCAAGCCACCCGTTCTGGGCAAGACCCGCATTGCCGCAGACGCAAACTGGGACGCCAAGCAGTACCGCCTGGAATGGCAGCCCGCTGGCGGCCAAATGGGGCCATCCGGCGACATGGGCTTCACCTGGGGGCACTACGACGGCCACTCGAAAGACCGCAACGGCAACGACGTTGTAACGGGCGGGCGCTACATCACGGTGTGGAGGCTGCTGAGCAATGGCACCTGGAAAGTGGCGATGGATGCCAGCGCCAACGAGCCACCCGCCGCCGGCGATTGCTGCGCCTTACCGAAGCCCTAGACCCTACTCCTCGTCCTTCTCCTTCAGGCGAGCCACTACGCTGTAATCCTCTAGCGTCGTTGTGTCTCCCTTGACTTCGCCGGTGGCCGCCAGTTCGCGCAGAAGCCGACGCATGATCTTGCCCGAGCGCGTCTTGGGCAGGGACGGCGTAAAGCGGATGTCGTCCGGGCGGGCCAGCGCACCGATCTCCTTGGCGACGTGCCGTTTCAATTCATCTTTCAGGGTCGGCGTGACTTCCACGCTGTCTTCCAGCGAGACAAACGCGACGATGCCTTCGCCCTTCATCTCGTCAGGACGCCCTACCACCGCGGCCTCCGCAACGGCCTTGTGTGCTACCAGCGCGGACTCGATCTCCATGGTGCCCAGGCGGTGCCCGCTGACGCTTAGCACGTCGTCCACGCGGCCCATCAGCCAGAAGTAACCCTGCTCGTCGCGCCGAGCGCCGTCACCGGTGAAGTAGCTGCCGGGAATCTCGCTCCAGTACGCCTGCTGGTACCGTTCCGCATCGCCAAAGATCGTGCGCGCCATGGCGGGCCAGGGCTTGCGCACCACCAGCAGGCCGCCATGCCCGGCAGGCACAGGCTCACCATTTTTGGTCACAATCTCGGGCTCAACGCCGAAGAATGGCAGCGTTGCCGAACCCGGCTTGGTAGCGACCGCGCCAGGGATCGGCGCGATCATGATGGATCCGGTTTCGGTCTGCCACCACGTATCCACAATGGGGCAGCGCTCGTGTCCGATCTCGCGGTGGTACCACATCCAGGCCTCGGGATTGATGGGCTCGCCAACGGTTCCAAGCAGGCGCAGCGACTGCAGCGAATGCTTGCGAACGGCGTCAGTTCCCCATTTCATAAACGCGCGGATTGCCGTGGGAGCGGTGTAAAAGATCGACACCTTGTGCCGGTCGATGATGTCCCAGAAGCGGTCCGTCTGCGGCCAGTTCGGCGCGCCTTCATACAGCAGAACGGTCGCTCCATTCAACAGCGGACCATAGATCACGTAGCTGTGGCCGGTAACCCAGCCCACGTCGGCCGTGCACCAGTACACGTCCGTTTCCTGCAGATCGAAAATGTACTTCGCCGTAAGCAGCGTGCCCACGCCGTAGCCACCCGTGGTGTGCACCAGGCCCTTGGGCTTACCCGTGGTGCCGCTGGTGTACAGGA
>JBPBPZ010000042.1:0-3873 GCA_050954525.1 Janthinobacterium lividum | reverse complement strand
GCTCACCCAGCAGTCTGGTGGAGTGCAGCAGGCGGTCATGCCGCAGTGCCGCCACAGACATCTGGAAGCCGACCTGGTCGATACCGCCCAGCGCGCGGCTCATGGCTTGCACCTTGCTGGCCACTGTTTCTGGTGAACCGACCATCAGCGCGCCCGTTGGTCCCAGCAGAGCATTGAACTGGCCGCGCGTCACGGGCGGCCAGCCACGTTCCTTCCCAATTTTGGTAAAGGCTGCGGCATAGCCGGGGAAAAAGTCGTCCGCCGCCTGCTGGTCGGTATCTGCGGCGTACCCAAGCGCGTGAATGCCGACCCTCAGATCTTCTGCTTTATGTCCGGCGCGCTCGCCAGCCTTGCGGTAGAGCTCGATGAGCGGGCGGAAGCGATGCGGTTCGCCGCCGATGATGGCAACCATCAACGGCAGGCCCAGCATGCCGGCACGCGCGAAGGAAGCAGGCGTGCCGCCTACGCCAAGCCAGATGGGTATCTTCGCCTGAACGGGGCGCGGGTAGACGCCCTGGCCTGTTAGTGCGGCACGGTGTTTGCCGCTCCAGTTGACGTGGTTCGATTCGCGCAGCTTCAGCAGGAGGTCTAGCTTCTCTGCGAACAGGTCGTCGTAGTCCTCCAGCTTCAAACCGAAAAGCGGGAACGACTCAACGAATGACCCGCGCCCGACGATCATCTCGGCACGTCCGCCGCTGATGAGATCCAAGGTGCTGAACTCCTGAAAGACACGCACAGGATCAGCCGCGCTCAGGACGGTGACGGCGCTGGACAGCCGAATGTTCTTTGTGCGCGCAGCTGCGGCGGCAAGGATCACGGCAGGTGCCGAGTCGAGGTATTCCTCACGGTGGTGCTCGCCCAGACCGAAGACGTCCAGACCGACCTGGTCGGCTACCTCAATTTCTTCCAGCAGGTGCGCCATGCGCTCAACCGCGGGGATGATCTTGCCTGTGATGGGGTCGGGAACCAGAGCGGCGAAACTATCGATGCCGATTTTCATGGGTGTTGGATGTGGCCACAGCAAAAAGGTTTCATATCGAAGTATTCGCTGCACCCTGTGACCTCGAACCCGTGATCCTGAGCGTAGCGAAGGATCCCTGCAGGTTGTGCGTCCGCGAACAGCTAGCGCTTTCTTGCCAGAAAGTTCCGGGAGGTCGTGCTGACTGGAACGTGTGGCATCCTTCGATTTGCTTAGGATGACGAGCAACTCGTGGTTATGCAGAATGGTAACGGCTGCTCTCGGCTACGCAGGATTGTGGCTGCTCTCAGCTGATCGGGTACTCTTTCCTGAGTGGCTTTTGAAGGGAACAGGCAGAACATGGCAACGGAGAACAACGGCATCAAGCGGTATGGATTTGAAGGTGGCAAGGGGCAGGGCGGGCAGCACCTGCCGTTTTCGCGCGCGGTCGAGGCGGGTGGATGGCTGTACGTTTCCGGCCAGGTGCCCATGGTGAACGGCGAAGTGGTAGAGGGCAACATCATCACGCAGTCGCACCAGGCCATTAAGAACGTCATCGCCATTCTGACCGAGGCGGGTTACGGCGTGGAAGACGTGGTGCGGTGCGGCGTCTGGATCGACGATGCACGCGACTTTGCCGCGTTCAACGGTGTGTTTCGCCAGTACTTCGGCGAGCATGCACCGGCGCGCGCCTGTGTGGAATCGCGCATGGTGGTGGACTGCAAGGTTGAAGTGGACTGCGTCGCGTACAAGGCACCCAAGGCCTGACGGTGGCGACCTACGATCTCCTCATCCGGAACGTGAGCATTGTGGACGGCAGCGGTGACGCTGCATTCGTTGGCGATGTTGCCGTCCACGCCGGCCGTATCGTCGCCGTCGGTGAAGTTGCGGGTGAGGCGACCGCAGAGGTGGACGGCAATGGCCTGGTGCTGGCACCGGGCTTTATCGACGTCCACACGCACGATGACCTGGCCGTGCTGAAAACGCCAGGGATGCTGCCCAAGCTGTCGCAGGGCGTCACGACAGTGGTCACAGGCAACTGTGGCATCAGTGCGGCTCCCGTCATGCCGCAGAATCTTCTGCCCGACCCCATGAACCTGCTGGGCGTCGCAGAGGAGTTCTGCTACCGCACCTTCGCGGAGTATGTCGCTGCGGTGAACGCAGCTGTTCCTGCGGTGAATGTGGCCGCGCTGATTGGCCACACGGCGCTGCGCAGTAACCACATGGATCGGTTGGACCGCACGGCGACTGCAGACGAAATTGCAGCCATGCGCACGCAGTTGCAGGAGGCGCTGGACGGCGGTGCGCTGGGCCTGAGCACGGGGTTGGCATACCTGTCAGCCATTTCCGCGACGGCAGGCGAAGTCATCGCGCTGGCCGAGCCGCTTGCCGCTGCGGGTGGCATTTACACCACGCACATGCGCAGCGAGACCGAGGCGATCCGCGACGCAATGGAGGAATCCTTCGCCATCGGCCGTGCGTGGGGCGTGCCGGTGATTGTCTCGCACCTGAAGTGCGCGGGCGTAGCCAACTGGGGCCGCAGTGAAGAAGTGCTGGCAGCTTTGGAGGGCGCTCGTGAGGAGCAGGCTGTTGGGTGTGACTGCTACCCCTACGCTGCCGGTTCCAGCACGCTGGATCTGCGGCAGATTGATCCGCGGGTAAAAGTCACCATCACGTGGTGCACGCCACACCCTGAGATGGCAGGCAAGACAGTCGCGGAGATTGCCGAGCTTTGGAACGTCGAACAGGTCGAAGCGGGCCGTCGCCTGCAGCCTGCAGGCGCGATCTACCATTCGATCTCTGAGACGGATATGCGCCGCATCCTTGCGCATCCGGCAACCATGATCGGCTCTGATGGCCTGCCGTGCGATCCGCTGCCGCATCCTCGTCTGTGGGGTACGTTTCCACGCGTGCTGGGGCACTACTGCCGTGACGAAAAGCTGTTTTCGCTGGAAGCCGCTATCCACAAGATGACGGGCATGCCTGCGCGTCGCTTCCAGTTGAGCGATCGCGGCCTGATCCGCGAAGGGTTCGCTGCGGACCTGGTGCTGTTTGATCCAGCAACCATTCAGGACCGCGCGACCTTCACGGATTCGATGCAGCCGTCGCAGGGTATCAAGGGTGTGTGGGTGAACGGCGTTTGTTCGTACGGTGCAGACGGGTCGACAGGGCAGCGCGCGGGGCGCTTTCTTCCGCGTGGTCCAAAAACTGCATTTTCCGCAGGCGCAACACAGTTCTAGCGAGTACCTCTGATTACAGGAGCGGCACTGGATGGATCCACATAGTCTTACGCTCCTGCTGCTTGCGCTGGCGTCTGTCGTTGCGCTGATCCTGCTGATTACGACAGCAAAGCTGAACCCGTTTGTCACGCTGATGCTGGTGTCGCTGGCGCTGGGTCTGTGCAGCGGTCTGCCTGCGGGTCCGGTGGTCAAGTCGTTTGAGACGGGCGTAGGCAACACGCTGGGGCACATTGCCGTGGTGGTGGGCTTGGGCACCATGCTGGGCAAGATGATGGCAGAGTCAGGCGCGGCCGAACGCATTGCACGCACCGTGATCACGCGGTTCGGACCGCAGAACATCCAGTGGTCCATGATGCTGATCGGCCTGATCGTCGGCCTTCCAGCGTTTTTTGAAGTCGGCTTTGTCCTGCTGATTCCCATTGCATACACCGCCGCGCGCGAGACGAAGCGGCATCCGCTGGAAGTGGGCCTGCCCATGCTGGCGGCGCTGTCGGTCGATCACGCGCTGGTGCCGCCGCATCCGGCGGCGATGCTGGCCATCAACATCTACCACGGTGATGTGGGCCATACGCTGCTATACGCGCTGCTGATCGGCATCCCTTGCGCAGTGCTGGCAGGGCCGCTTTACACGCGATGGATCATGCCGCGACTTGCACTGTCGGGTAGCAATCCGCT
>JBPBPZ010000268.1:0-3879 GCA_050954525.1 Janthinobacterium lividum | reverse complement strand
ACCGTGCTTCGCAAAGTGGGTGTGAAGAAGGTTCTGCTCCGCGTCGTAGGGATCATTTGTATCGCGCAGCTCATGTTGACGGCGATAAAGATTGCCAACATGGCCTGGCCCGGACATTGGTGGCTTGAAGCTCTGGTACATCCCTGGCAGTGGGCCGAGTACAGCGATTTCAGCATCACGGGCGATTAACCCTGCGGCGGCAACGACGTGCACGTCATCATCTTGTTCCAATAACTCACCGAATCACCTCGAAGTGCAGCAGGAGCGAAGATCGGAACTAGCGGGAGGTGAGCGAGCCGGCTAAGCCGGCTGCTCTTCCTCCTTGGTGTTCCCGGTGATCAGGTCAACGGCTTTCTGGGCAGCGGCTGCGGCCTGCAGGATGAGGCGGTTGTCGCCTTCGAGCTTCGCAATCCAGTTCTGGATATAGGCAGTGGTGTTGCGTTCGGTGTGCTGGTTGGCGACACCGGCAACTGCACACAGGAAAGCCGCACCTGTTTCCGCGACCAGTTCTTCCCGGCTGTAGAGGTCATCGCCGAAGCTGGAACCAAAGGTGCGGTTCAGGCGCGTCTCGTGTCCGGTGCTGTGGACCAGCTCATGGAACAGGGTGCTGTAGTAAAGAGCGGAGTCCACGAAGCGGGAACGTGCCGGCATGTGCACAGTGTCGGTTGCGGGGCGGTAGAAGGCGCGGTACTCGGTCGGGCTGAGCCGCTGCAGAAAAGGTTTGTCTTCCCAGGCCTCGACCATGGCTTCGCAGGCTGCATCCTGCTCGAAGAGGTCCGGCTCGACGGCAGGTAGAAGTTCTGGCAGCTTGAGGCCGTCGCACTGCTCGACGTTGAATACGGTGTAGGACGTGAGCATGAAGGGGCTGCGGCCCTTGCTGTCGCTCTGGTCTTCTGGAGCCTCTCCGGCCTGTTCTCCTTCTGCTTTCTTACCGGCGAACTGCTTGTAGAAGACGATCGCTGTGCCTTTTTCACCCTTGCGTACAGATCCCCCCAGCTCCTGGGCCTGTTTGTAGGTGAGCCAGAAGGGTGCGGAGTACAGTGTGGACCAGAGCAGCATGACGTTTACGCCACGGTAGGACTTGCCCGTCCGGAAGTTGCGGGGGAAGTTGCCGCCTGCGTAAGTCGGTGCCTGCCATGGCTTCTCCCAGGGGATGAAACCTTCTTTTAGGCTGGCAAGGATGCGATCGGTAACAACCTGGTAGATATTGGGCTTGGTTGCGGTTTGTGCTGTCTGCTTCTGCATGGGGTGTCTCCGGGCTTTTGAATGGAAAGGCTGTGGCTGTGTTCAGTCACGCCTTGGCCCTGGCCCACGCCAGCGAGGGGTAGCAAGTGCCATGCTGTGGGAAAAGTGCCCTGACAAGGGCAGGCCGAAGGCCCGGAGGAAGCGAACACCTGGAGCTGCACGGAGCTTTTTCTCACCAGCTTGCGCGCGCGTGGGAGCAGAGCTCACTAGAAAGGTCTGGCTTCCATATTGCGCGGTACGCGCGGAATTGCTTTGTACTTTCTACGTCTACTCCTCCAACCGGGGCTCGAGGAAGATCCGATTGCTTCAAGGTTCGGTCAGCCGGCAACGCGGAAATGCGCCCTGTGGATCGACGAGGCTCTAGCGAGCACATCTGCCGAGCTTGGTCACGATCCAGAGGCAGTTCGCCGCCGGATAGCGAGTTGGCTTCCGGCTGACGCCAGACCGAAACAGGAATAGCGACATCCCGTGTGATTACGAGAAGAGGCGGAAAGCAGCAAGGCGCAGTAAGCTGTCTGCATGCAGCGCGAATGGCTATCTGTCCTAGAGCAGGCTGCTCCACCGTTTAATCAGGAAGATCTTTGCGCGCTCTATGGTCATGAGCTCTGCACTCAGATCGAGACCAGCGCGGAAGCGGATCTGGTCCTTTGTTCCTGCGTTTGCCACCGGGAAGCGGAAGCGCATGCCTGACACGATGCTGACCGCTAACGCACCACTCTCAGGCTCCACCGGTACACGCCTAGTTAGACCGCCAGTCGACCCGCTTTACCGGATGATGGTGCTCGCCATGGCGGTAGAGCTGCTAGGGACTCTGCTCGTCTTCGGCATCGTCCGCCGCTTCCATCTCTACTGATGCAGTGCGCTGCTGGGCATGGGTGCCTGCTATTTCGTCTCGGCAACGCAAGGTTACTTACTCGCAGGTCTAAACTGAGCTACCCTTCAGACCGTCGAGTACGCTCAGCGTTCAATAGCAATGACTGTCTCACCTGCGGTCGCTGTATTCCGGAAAGCTCGCCTGTCAGGAAATTCTTAGCAGGCAAAAGGTCCGAGCTAACAAACGCACTCTGCCCGAGGCGATCCGAGAACAGCATCTATCGCAGGTTATTCCTCGCCTTGCTGCCGCTGATCCCGCGATCAGTCGATCAGTTCACCGAAATGATGCACGACGACTGCGACGGCTGCGGACTCTCGTCCAACCGCATCAATCTCCAAGAGCCCACCGCCTTCCTTGAACAGCGGGATAGTCGGCTTCGGAGGCTCGCGTTCTGTCGGCCCGGCCGAGAAGTTGGAAGCATGATGAAGTTGCACCCACTCATAAAGGCGGGCCAAGAAGGAGCGATGTTCGCTGGCTGGCTGGGGCTCTACCGCAACTTCATTGAATTGCGCTCTCATGGATTGGGGCGGAATGCCCAGATCGAGCAGATTGGAATATGTGAGCGCAAGGCGTTTGTGGTCTGAGAAGCGCGCCGCCATGTGTATAGCTCCTGGCTTGATGCTAGTACCGATCCACGAACCGCGGACTGGTCTCAAGCGTACCTGCACCAGATCACTTTTGGTCGACAGCTTTTGACTGATCCTGACTAGTTGTCGTCAACGTTCACTACTGATCAGATGACGCCGGTTCTGAACTGGAAAAAACCGGTTTCGAAAATCTCATACCAACATTCGCAGCTTTCTGGCTTTGGTCATAGGTGATGTGGCAAACGCTTTGACTCCCGTCGTCGGTGACGAACATGCTGCCATCTTTGCCAAAGGCAACACCGGTCGGGCGTTTCCCAAACGTTGTCTGCGTCCAAGACGAAGCAGTAAGAAAAGTCTTCTTAGCTGTGGCCCGCGCAAAATAGAGATCATTCTGCTGGGCTGCGTATCGTTGCGTGCCGGGCAGAAAATCGTGCGGGCTGGAGCCCACACGGTGGAACGGATCGGCTCGGGGCAGCACAGGGTATCCGGCGGCAGGACGTCCCGGCTGCACGATCTCCTAGAGGGTGCTTCTGAAAGGCTGAGCTGCGCTGACGTCAGCGATGAGACACTCGCCTTCGACTCACTTCCGATCCGTGAGATCTTCACCACGGCTGTCGTCCGAAGGGTGCCAATACTTTCAGTTGAGCCCACTATCTGTGAGGTTCAAGTTTTTGGGCTGTAGCGCCGATGCTCCTCTTGCATGCAAGTGTCACTGGAACCAGACGCAGCCGAAGAACGAGACCGTAGCAATCCCGGATCCCAGGGCGCTGCTCGCGAGGAGCCAATTCCCCCTCAGAGTCAGCTGGGAGCACCTGTGTCGGGAGAGGTGGATTACCTGACAGGCATCGCGAATCGAGCCCACTTTGCGAATGTTCTTGAGCGCAGACTGGAGGATATGCGAAAAGGGACGACAGGGGGAGTGTGTGCTCTCTACCTTGACCTGGATCGTTTTAAACAGGTAAACGACACCCTTGGACACGGAGTTGGAGATGATCTCCTAAAGCTGGTAAGTACGCGACTCAGAGGAGAAATCTCGAAAGACGACACGCTCGCGAGGCTCGGCGGAGACGAGTTTGCCATGATTCTGACCGAGCTTTCAGAGCGCGAGGAGCTTTCCCACCTTGCTCAGCGCCTGATCGACCTCGTGCAGCGTACGTACCTGATCGAAGGCCA
>JBPBPZ010000006.1:0-3900 GCA_050954525.1 Janthinobacterium lividum | reverse complement strand
GAAGGTCTCAGGTGTGGCTTCGAATGGGAACTCACCGAATGGCGGCCTCACTACGGGCGGCGCAAAGGTCACCTTCTCTAACGCACTCGTATTCACGGCGCAGATCACCTCGGAAATAGGCGTCGATGAGCGCGCCCACGTCACCCTACTGCAGAGCTTTCTGGGTTCAGCAGCCATTGCAAAGCCCAACATCAATTTAAATGCGCTTGGTCTCGGCTTCGGCAATCAGAACGAGTACCTCACACTCGCGCGCATCTTCGAAGATATCGGTGTCTCGGCTTACGGTGGTGCAGCCTATCTGCTCACCACACCGGCCGTCATTCAGACTGCTGCCCGGATCCTTGCGACCGAGGCACAGCATGTGGGTACGCTTCACACCCAGATCGCACGCCTCAACATTCCCAGCCCGGTACTTGATGGTGCCGACCTGGTACCACCACCCACGGGCGGTCAACTCCAGTACCTTTCCCTTAACCCGTCCAACGGCTTGCCTGCGCTTAGGAGCGTGCCGCAGGTCCTGAATCTTGCTTATGGCGGAGCCGGGAAAACGTCTGGAGCGTTCTTCCCTAACGGCATCAACGGTGCGTTCGCCGGTACCGCAAGCAGCGCACCCGCGACATCGGCAAACCTTGCCACGCTGCCTGCTGGCTTCGCACCTGCTCCCGCATAATTAACGAGCCGGTTCAGCTTGACGCTGAACCGGCTTTTGTAGGTCACTTCGTGTCAGGGTCTGCGTTTGGGTGAAGAACCCTGATCTGGCTCACAGTCCGGCATGAGTGCCGTCATGCGACCCGCTCGCAGCGCTCTCATCAACTCCGACCGACAGGCATTTGCGTCCGGCATGTGTTCTAGGCCGCTCACCACGGCGAGTTCCTTCGAGGATGGATTGGTAATGCTGTAGTCCTGCAAGCGGTACCAGAACAACCACTCGCCATCAGTCTTCACCATGGTTCTCAGCGCTTCCAACTCGTTGTCGATCCGGCGATCGCCCGAAGAGCCTGCCTGGTCTGCAGGCTCCAGGCGCGATGCGTAGAGGAGTGCAATACATGCTTCGCCGGAAAACTCCTTCGAGATCCGTGCAGTCTCGGGTTGACGCCTGAATTCCTCGCGATAGATATCGGAAGGCCGTGTGCCGATTGTTTGAGCCAGAAACGTCAGCCCCAGGCCGAGCGCGGCGAAAGCACTTTGCATGCGCTAGATACTAACCGCTCGTGCTCCGAAAAAATGAGAGCAACGTATATTGGCAGCCGTGATCACAGCATTGGTCTTAAATGCTGAATTCACACTTGTGTTTAGCTTCACGACGGCATATGGGGGTGTATGAGTACGTCTGTATTCGGGCTACCAATCGTGAGTCCTGATGGCCTTCTATGTAGTACCAGGGCCGAAAAGAACCGCACTCAGGGCCGGTGAAAGCTTTACCGTTATGTCAACGATTTGACATAAGCGCAGCAACCAGGGTGCCCGATTAAGCAACTCATAAAGTGCGCATACGCTGCAGGTAACGATCCGAAGGCGAGCCGCGCATGACATCCAAATGATTCATCTAAGTCACGGGACGGCGATACTTAAATCGCGTCATTTGCAGCGTACGCGAATAGCAACAATGTGGTGATCTGTATTTTCCGATTCACACGCCCGATTGCATGTGACGGCGCCTAAAGATCCCTCATGCTGTTCTAAAATGAGAACTAGATTGCACTTTGACTTTGTTCGCACGTGAACCACTCGTCACACGAAGAGACACACCCTGCAAAGTCAGTCCAGTTTGTTCGACAGTGCGTCCGTACCTCTAGCGACGTTCCACTCAAGCTAGATCGGTCAACTCCAATCATGCACCACTCCCTCTCAATGCATCCCAGGAGAACAATGAAAAACCTCGTAAGGCTAGTCACCATGGTTACGGTGCTTGCATCGGCATCCGTTGCATCCGCCACTCCGATCTCTGGCGGCATCAACATCGGTGGCACCGACAGCTTTGACTCCACAGGTATCACTTTCGCTCCGAGCGTAGGCTTTGTGACAGGAGCTAATGGGAATCTGGCTTCTTTCTTCGGTAGCCAAGTCGCCCTAACAAGCTTCTCTTTCAGCTCGGCTCAAGGTGTCCAGATATTTAGGACGACGAATAGTCTCGGCGACACACTTGCTTTTACAGACGTAACGCTTGCACCGGCAATCATCGGCACTGATCAGTTTGGCCGACCCACCCTCACGCTTGCCGGCACAGGCAACTTCACCCAAACAGGTGTTGGCGCGACACTCGGCACATTCGACCAGACATTGGGAGCGTTTACCCTTACTTCGTCAACATCCACAGGCGGCGGAAGCACCATTACGGGCTTTCAGCTGGTGGGCACTTCACCCTTGGCAGTCTCCGTAACCCCCGAGCCCAGCAGCTTGGTTCTCCTTGGAACAGGTTTCGCGAGCATTGCTGGGATGCTGGCCCGGCGTCGCCGCCTCGTTTAACTAAGTCGACCGATCACTTTACTGTGCTTTTCAGTTGCTTAATGAAGGACGCTCATTTGGGCGTCCTTTTTCATTTGTGAAGCCTCTTCTGCAAGGTTTGCGACAACGCAAAGCGGAACGCCTGCTTTATTCGAACAAGCCGGTACGTCTCTCTCAGGCGCTCACTGCCGCAGTGGTGCGCCTGAGAGAGACGCGGTACTGGCGAAAAGCTCTGTCGCAGTGCCGGGCAGGGACCATGGAATATGGGTGCCTGCCATGGCTCTCCAAGAGAATGACGCTTTCTTTCAGGCTGGCAAGGATGCAATCGGCGACAACCTCGTAGATGTTGGGCTTGGTTGCGGCTGGTACTGTCTGTGCTGACTGCTTTGCATGAGTCTTCTCCAGGCTTTGGAGACGAGGCACTTTGGAGCACATCTTTCAGGTTGAAGACCCCGATCTCCGGTTGGTGCCAGAACCGAAACAGGAACGATGACATCCCTTGTGATTACGAGGAGAAGCGGAAAAGCACTGCAGCGCAGTATGCTGCCTGCATGACGCGCGAATGGCTATCCTTCCTACTGGAGGAGACCGCTCCACCAGTCAACCAGGAAGATCTTTGCGCGCTGTATGGCCATGAGTTCTGCACTCAGATCGAGGTCAGTGCTGAAGCCGATCTGGTCCTTTGTTCCTGCGTTTGCCACCGGGAAGGGGAAGCGCACGCCTGACACGATGATGACCGCCAACGCACCGCTTACAGACTCCACCAGGACAGGCCTGGTTAGGCCGCCAGTTGATCCGCTTTACCGCATGATGGTGCTCGCCATGGCAGTAGAGCTGCTCGGGACCCTGCTCGTCTTCGGCGTCGTCCGCCGCTATCATCTCTACTGATGCTGTGCGCTGCCGGGCATGGATGCCTGGCTGTTTCGTCTCGGTAATGCAAGGTACTTACTCGAAGCTCTAGATTGAGCTATCCATCAGACCGTCGAGTATGCCCGGCGTTCAACAGCAATGAAAGCCTCACCTGCGATTGGTGTATTCCCGAAAAGCTCGGCGGGCTTATCGGCAACCTCTTAGTGCGACGGCTGCGGACTTTTGTCCAATTGAATCAATCTCCAAGATCCCACCGCCTTCTTTGAAGAAGTGGGATAGTCGATGCGCACGGCTATGCGTAGCGGTCTCGCTTTCGCCATGCAGAGCAGCGGCCAAGCAGGCACCTTCAGGATGCTGCGAACTGCCACCTGCATGGGTGCGCCAGGCCTAACCGCAAACGACACACCAGGTGAAAAATGAGCGGCAGCACACCTCTGTTACTGCCGCCCGTCCAGGTTCTGCTCATTGATTATGCACTGCATGCGCCGAGACTCCTGTCGCCTATGAGCCAAACGTGAGGTGCTGGCGCATCATCGACCTGCGACGTACCGCGCGTAGGCACCTATGGCGATTTCACCCAAGCAC
>JBPBPZ010000264.1:0-3953 GCA_050954525.1 Janthinobacterium lividum | reverse complement strand
CTACGCTCTTAACTTTGCGAAGTCCAATGCGAACGGTGCGGAAAGTTTCCCCACCGACAGCCTGAATCCACGCACCGATTATGGACGCGCACTGTTTATCCAGAAGAACCGGGTTTTCCTGTTCGGCAACTGGCAAGCCCCGCTCGGTCTGAACTTTAGCCCGTTCCTCAGCGTTAACTCCGGAAATTACTACAACATCACGACCGGCACGGATCTTAACGGCGACACAGTCACGAATGATCGTGCAGGCTTTGCTAACGGTGTTTCCGGCAACTGCAAGGTGGCGACCGACTTTGTCGCCGTGGGCATCACCAGCACAAACCGCGTTGCGCCCGGCTACTGCACGGGTCCATCGAATGTCAGCTTTAACCTCCGCGCGGTGAAAGTGTTCGGCTTCGGACAACGCGCAGGTGCTAGGGATGGTCGCGGTGCGGGCGGACCCGGCGGTGCGCCGGGAGGCGGCGGACGTGGTGGTGGTGGCGGTCCCCGTGGTGGCCCAGGTGGCGGTTTTGGCGGTGGCATCAACTCTGGCAAGAAGTACACGCTGAACGTAGGTGCGCAGATCCAGAACCTGTTCAACTATGTGCCTTACGCCACGCCGAACGGAACCCTGTCGTCCTACAATCCTGATCCGTCGAAGAACCTGTTTGGCAGATCACTCTCCTTGCAGGGTGGTGGACCGGGCGGCAGCAGCTCAGCCGTTCGTACCATTACGCTGCAGGCGACGTTCAACTTCTAGGCCTGCGTATGTAAAAAAGGTCTCTCGAAAGAGAGACCTTTTTTCATGTGGGAACGGCGAAGCTGCTCTCTGTGAGAGCACGTTATTCCGCCAGGGAGCGGAGCGTTGCTGCCAGAACATGTACACCATTCTCCATGGCAGAGGGACTCGAAAACTCATCCGGCCGGTGGCTAACGCCCGCGCGACAAGGCACAAAAATCATGGCTGCCGGTGCGATTTGCGCCATGAACAGCGAGTCGTGATACGCGCGGCTCACCATGTGTTTATATGAGATCCCGATGTCGATGCAGGCATGTTCAATCACTGCCATGGTGTCTTCTGAACAGGCTGCCGGAGGATCGGCGTTGATCGTTTCTTCGTCAATGACGATATCTCTGCGGGATGCAATGCTGCTGGAAGCGGAGCGAATGCGTCGCATCACATCGTCCCGCCTTGCCGGATCAATGTCCCGAAGATCCAGACCAAGTCGAACCTGGCTGGGGACGCTGTTGATGGCACCCGGATAGACCGCAACCGTGCCGATCGTCGCCACCGTGTCGATGGCACCTGATGCGAGTGCCGCCGCCTCTACCGCCAGGACCAGTTCCGCGGCAGCGCACAGCGCATCATGCCGGTCTGGCATCAGCAGCGCTCCAGCGTGGCCGCCCACCCCTTGCACCTGGAACCGGTAGCTTGCCGGTGCGGCGATGTGCGTGACCACCCCAATGTCGATGCCGTCACGCTCCAGCAGCGGGCCCTGTTCGATGTGCAGCTCAACCCATGCGCTGTAGGTTCCAAGAGGGAGTCGAACGCCCGCAAGATCACCGGTGAAGCCTGCTAACTCGCGGGTCTCCTGAAGCGTTCGTTCATCCATGCCGGGCATGTTATCGGCTGCAGTTGCGTCGAGCGTACCGGCCAGCAGTCGGCTACCCAGGCATCCGATGCCAAAGCGGGTAGGCTCTTCCGCGGTAAACATCAGCAGTTCGATGGATCGGCGCGGCTGCACACCCGAGCGCTGCAGGGCGCGGATTGCCTCCAGACCGCCCAGCACGCCCAGCGTGCCGT
The DNA here is from genome assembly GCA_050954525.1 of Janthinobacterium lividum. Lineage (GTDB taxonomy): Bacteria > Acidobacteriota > Terriglobia > Terriglobales > Acidobacteriaceae > Terriglobus. Next base: position 2,170 of record JBPBPZ010000264.1, on the reverse strand, counting down.
CGTACATGCCCGCGTGTGGGATGGCATCGGTATGCGACCCGGTGCCGACAGCCGGCAAGTCCGGCTCAGAACCTGTCCAGCGCGCAAAGGTGTTGCCCACGGCATCTTCACGCACCGCGAGGCCTGCGTCGGCATACAGAGACTTCAACCAGGCGCGTGCCTGCAGGTCGTGTTCTGAAAAGACGATGCGGGTAACGGCACGCTCATCCGGCAAGCCGCTCTGCTCTGCGTCGGTGAAGCTTGCCAGCATGTCCATCTCACGTTGCAGACGCTCTATGTTCACGGGCAGGTTCATCGCGTGGGTGCCTCACCCAGCGGGTGCCGGTTCCAGTCCTTGTAGATCAGGTAGCGGGAAGGCTGCTTGCCCAGCGCTCCGAACCACTGCGGGCAGAAAGGTGCCATCCAGATAAAGTCACCCTTCTGCACCGGGTACCAGGCGTCGCCAAGTCGGTAAACACCCCCGCCCGCCAGCATCAGCAGGCCGTGCTCCATCACGTGCGATTCGACCATGCTGAGCGAAGCTCCCGGCTGAAACTCCATGGTGTTCACGGCAAAGTCAAAGCGTGGATCATCCGGCGGCAGCAGGGAACGGACCAGCAGTGCATCGTCTCCGTTCAGCGGAACGCCGGGTATGCTGCCCTCGCTGCCGATGAGTGGTTCCGGCGCGGGAACATCCGGCAGCGACACATACTGCTTCTCAATGACAACAGCGCGCGTGACGTCCTCCTGTGCCTCCAACACATGCGGCAAAGACTGCGAAAGGAACGCGTAGCCCCCTTCGCCCAGCGTGTAGCTTCGGTCCTTCAACTGCAGGTGCAATGTGCCTTCCAGCACATACACCAGGCGCGATCCCACGGCGGTGCCCAACGATCCGCCGGGCTGCAGCAGCGCCGTGTACATCGCGAACGCAGCGCCCAGCGCAGGCGCTGCATGGACGCATGCCGTGGCCTTCACCATGCCGGGCAGGGGAGCCCATACAAACGTGTCGGGCGTTTGCAGCAGGTGGTTGGCCGCTCGCCGGCTGCGGCTTTCGCCCAGGTGATGCAGGCTCATGGCTGTACCTCTTTTCCGGCCAGGGCGCGGACGAAGGCGACGCCGGTTTGCAATGCCAGATCGACATCATCCGGCAGCACGGCTTCCTTCGGATGGTGACTCAGGCCACCAGGTGTGCGCAGGAACAGCATAGCCGCGGGCATGTGCGGCGCAACGATCATGGCGTCGTGTCCGGCCCCGCTGACCATGCGGCGGATGGGTGCGCCGGTGCTGTCCACGGCATCTTCCAGCAGGCGCAACAGGCCGCGATCCAGCGGCACGGCGGCCTGCTGCATCTGTAGCGATGCGTCCACTGTTACACCGCGGTTGGCGGCACTTCTGCGAGCAGCGTCCAACAGATGTGTCACTGCATCTTCGCGCGTAAGGTCGTTCGCCGAGCGGACATCGAGCGACGCCTGCACCGTTCCAGCGATGATGTTGCCCACACCAGGCAGGGTCTGTACCGATCCGCAGGTGGCGACCAGTGTGGGCGTGGCGTTGGCGTAGCGCTCTACTTCGACAATCCATTCGGCGGCAGCGGCCATGGCATCGTGCCGCAGACGCATGGGCGTTGTGCCCGCATGATTTGCGCTGCCGGTAAAAGTAACGATGTAGCGGCTCTGCCCGGCGATGCTTTCAACCACGCCCAGCGGCAGGCCTTCGCTGTCCAGTTCCGGACCTTGCTCGATATGGAACTCAAGGTAGCCAAGCGGCTGCTTCAGCACCGCAAGCGGCAGCCTTGCTTCGTCCAAGCCATTGCTGCGCAGATCCTCACGAACACTCGTGCCCGCTGCATCGGTGCGTGAGAGCAGGGTGTCGTCCAAGGTGCCCACAAGCGCACGCGAGCCGATGAACGGCACGCCGAACCGCACACCTTCCTCTTCCGAAAAGGCAATCACTTCGATGTGGAAGGGCAGGGCGTCCGCGCCAAGCTGCTCCACCACGGCCAGCGCCAGCAGCACGCCCAGGGGTCCGTCAAAGGCACCTGCGTTTGGCACCGTGTCCAGGTGCGAAGCCAGCACGAAGGTTCCCGCAGCCGTAACGGTCGAGGCTCGCAGACCGCGCAGATTGCCAGCCGCATCCATGGACACATTCAAGCCTGCGGAACGCATCCATGTCGCCACAAGATCGTTGGCGC
>JBPBPZ010000210.1:0-3954 GCA_050954525.1 Janthinobacterium lividum | reverse complement strand
CGGCATCCGCGTCATTAAGGGCTACCATGCCGAGGCGAGTGAGTCGCGTGTCTTTGCCGAAGGCGCACACCGCCTGCTGAACAACATCATCAGCTCGCTCACGGCGACATCCATCATGGGGCTGTCCTCTACCGCGGTGCTTGGTTGTGTGGGTTCACTGGTCATGTACCTGGGTGCGCGGCAGGTGGTGCTTGGCCACCTTACCGTCGGCGGCTATGTCACGTACAACATGTTTCTGGCGTTCATGATCGTTCCCATCACCTCGCTGGTGAACATTGGTACGCAGCTTACCGAGGCCCTGGCGGGACTGGACAGAACGGCAGAAATCCTTGCCACACCGCAGGAGGACGCTGATCCCCGTCGCACGGTCGTGGCACCACAGCTGCAGGGCGACGTGGTCTTCGACAACGTGCAGTTTGAGTACGATCCTGGCAAGCCCGTCCTGCATGGCATCAGCTTTCATGCCCAGCCAGACACCGTCACCGCGCTGGTCGGATCGTCCGGCTCGGGCAAGTCGACCATCATCTCGCTGGTGTGTGCCTTTCACGACGCAACGGGCGGCAAGGTGCTTGTGGATGGCATGGATCTTTCCACGGTCCAGCTTGCCAGCTACCGCTCGCAACTGGGCGTCGTGCTGCAGGAGACCTTCCTGTTCGACGGCACCATTCGGCAGAACATCCTGTTCTCAAGGCCGGACGCAACCGACGAACAGTTCCAGGTAGCGTGTCACATTGCGCGCGTGGATGAGTTTGCTGAACGCTTCGAAGAGAAGTACGAAACCATCGTGGGCGAACGCGGCGTAAAGCTGTCAGGCGGCCAGCGCCAGAGGCTCTCCATTGCCCGCGCCATCCTTGCAGACCCGCGCATTCTCATCCTGGACGAAGCCACAAGCTCGCTCGATTCCGAGAGCGAAGCCATGATTCAGCAGGGCCTGAACCACTTGATGACCGGCCGCACCACGTTCGTCATTGCGCACCGTCTCAGCACGATCCGCAACGCCAATCAGATTTTGGTGATCGAGGGTGGCAACATCGTGGAACGCGGCACCCACGCCGAGCTATATGCTTCGCAGGGCCGCTACCGCGAACTCTACGACCGGCAGCACGGTCTGGAACGCAACCTGTTCCTGGCACCGGGCGAGGGAGACGCGGTGCCCGATCTGGCAGCTGTCTAGGCCAGACCGAGTTCCCGCAGCAGAAAGGCGTAATCCATGGCGGTTTCCCGCAGGTAGTCATACCTGCCGGAAGCTCCGCCGTGGCCCGCATCCATGTTTACGTGCAGCAACAGGGGCCACTCCGCGTTTGACTTCAAGGTGCGCAGCTTTGCTACGAACTTTGCGGGCTCCCAGTACATCACCTGCGAGTCATTAAGGCTTGTCTTCACCAGGGTGGCCGGGTAGGCTCCCGCCTTGAGGTTGTCGTACGGCGAATAGCTTCGCATGTACTCGAAGGCTTCCGGCTCGTTGGGATTGCCCCACTCCTCGTACTCTGCAACGGTCAGCGGCAGCGATGCATCCAGCATGGTGTTCATCACATCAACGAAGGGCACGTGCGACAGCACCACGCGGAACAGGTCAGGGCGCAGGTTTACCACTGCACCCATCAGCAGGCCGCCCGCGCTGCCGCCTTCGATGATGACCTTGTCTGCCGCGCCGTACTTTTCGGCAACTAGGTGTTCGGTCACGGTGATGAAGTCGGTAAAGGTGTTGCGCTTCACCATCATCTTGCCGTCATCGTGCCAGCTATCTCCCAGGTCGCCGCCGCCTCGAATGTGCGCGTAGGCCATGACGATGCCGCGGTCCAGCAGAGAAAGCCGGCTGGTGCCGAAGCCCACCGGCAGGGCGTACCCATAGGATCCGTAGCCGTACACGTACAGCGGATTGCTGCCATCCTTCTGGAAGCGGTCACGCCGGTACACCAGCGAGACGGGCACGCGCACACCATCGGACGCCTGGGCCCAGACGCGCTCCGAGGCGTACCGTTCGCGGTCGAATCCGCCCGGCACCTCTTGCTGTTTCAGCAGGGTCGAAGCACCTGTCGCCACGTCGTACTCGTACACCGATGCAGGTGAAACCAAGGATGTGTAGCTGTAGCGAAAGCTCGTCGCGTCAAAGATGCGGTTGACGTGCAGGCCGGCGGAATAGCTTGGCTCTGGAAACGCTACCGTTGCGGGCCCAGCGGCAAGTGCATCGCCATCGAAGCGAAAGACGCGCATGCGGTCCAGCCCCTGCACCGTTTCGGACGCGACGGCGAAGGTCTCGAAGACCTCGAAGTCGTCGAGAGGAACGCCTTTGTCCTCAGGCAACAACTCCGTCCAGTGTTCGCGGCTGGGCTGGTCGACCGGTGCCGTCACCACGCGGAAGTTCTTGCCACTGTCGTTCACTCGGATATAGAACAGTCCGTGCCGATGATCGACGGAGTACTCCTGGTCGGCCACGCGCTCGGCAACTATCTGGAAGTCGCCGGTGGGATTGGCTGCGTCCAGGTAGCGGTACTCGGTGGTGGTGTGGCTCTCCGCGGCCAGCAGAAGGAACTTGCGGTCGCGGGTGCGGCCCACGCCGACGTTGAAGCGCTCATCTTTTTCTTCATGGATCAGAGCATCGTCGGCTGCTGCAGCGCCCAGGGTATGCCGAAGCACACGGTCGTGCCGCTTGGTCTGCTCATCCTCGACCGAGTAGAAAATCATCTGCGAGTCGGGGGTCCACACCACTGCACCCACGCGCTCTGCAGTGTCAGGCAGCAGGTCGCCTGTCCGCAGATCCTTGATGTGCAGCGTGTACTGGCGAAAGCCGGTGTTGTCCGTGGTGTAGGCCAGCAGATTTCCGTCCGGGCTGATCGATAGTGCGCCCAGCGCCATGAACGCCTGCCCCTCTGCAAGCTCGTTTACATCGAGCAGCACCTGCTCCGGCGCGGTCTCGTCCAGGCGCAGGTCAGCCGTAGCCGCCTGCCTACAGTGGATCGCATACTGTGAACCTTCTACCGTGTGCGTCAGGTAAAACCAGTTTCCGTCGCGGTATGGGACCGACGAGTCAGTTTCCTTGATGTGCGACAGCATCTCGCGGTAAAGCTGCTCCTGCAGGTCCTTTGTCGGAGCCATGACAGCATCGGTGTAGGCATTCTCGGCTTCCAGATAGGTGCGGACCTCCGCTGACTCCTTCTCGCGCAGCCAGAAGTAATCGTCTTCGAGCGTTTGCCCATGCAGGCTGGTAGGGTGCGGCTTCGGATCGGCTACGGGCGGAACGAGGTCTTTAGGGGCAGCGGCCAGGAGGGAACTCATCCCTGCAGAATACAGGCTCCTGTTGTCAATGATCGCGCACAGCTGCTGCCGCAAGTTACGTTCGCCCTACGCCGGGCATCACAGCAGATGTGCCGTTTTCGCCCTAACAGGCAAGGAGAACACCATGAATATCCGTACAGCTGCATTTGCCGCCGCGTTGATCGTCAGCGCAGGTGCGTCCACTGCCCTTGGACAGGCCTTCTCTGACAAAGACAAGGCATTCCTGAAGGACTCCACCGAGGATTCTCTCGCCGAGATCAAGACGGCCGAGATGACCCTGCGCACGACCAAAAATCCCGCCCTGAAGACGTTCGCCCAGCAGATGATCACGGATCATAAGGCCCTGATCGCCGGAACCAGACCTGTCGCAATGAAGGCCGGCGTGACCCTGCCGACGACTCCGGGCGCAAAGGCTGACGCGGAATACCTGAAGCTAAAGGTGCTGACTGGCGAGACCTACGACAAGAGCTACGTGAAGTCGGCGGATTCCGATCACCACGAAGACCTGACCAAGGTGAAGCAGGAAAACGCGGAGACCACGAATCCTGACATGAAAAAGCTGACGTCGCACGCAGGCAATGTCATCGCGAAGCACACGCAGATGCTTGACGCTCTGAATGCCAAGATGGGCGGCAGCTAATCGACGCAGTCGTAGCTATGAACCGGGCAGACCCAGCG
>JBPBPZ010000261.1:0-3956 GCA_050954525.1 Janthinobacterium lividum | reverse complement strand
AAAGACCGCACGACTTTTGTGGGGAACAGAGTCGTACGGTCTAATATTCTACGTTGGGTTAGGAAAGACCTAGACCAGCTTTTGTGCTGAATCGACCGTCTTTGAAACGAAGTCGCTGGCCTGATCGATTGCGTCTGCAACTGATCCACGCGTCTGCTTAACCAACTCTTCTGCCTGATCAGCTAACTTCGAAGCTTGTTCCTTGAGATAGGAGGCCGTGTCTTCAAGATAATCGGTCGCATCGTCCGCGCTACGCTTCAGCTTCTTGCGAGCGCTTGCACCGGTCTGCGGCGCATAAAGCAAAGCAGCCGAAGCTCCAAGGGTGATTCCGACGCCAAAGGCAAAATAAACGTACTTCATGCTCATGGTGACTCCTCGAGAGTAGTTGTGGCAGGTCCAAGCCAATGAGCTAGCGCCAAACCGTTCATTGGCTATGATTCGTCGTCTTTCGCTTTGGTTGGACCGTTCAATCCTGATTGAGGCACAGACTCAGCCAATAATCGTGCGCGCAAGAACACCGCACGCAGCATAGACGCGTTCAGCACCCCAGTGTTGGTGTTTCTCAACGACGGATGATAACTGCCTACTAACCATCGATCTCCGGCTTCGTAGGTCGCTCCATGGCCGAATGCAAAATCTCGTTTCCGTGAAATACGTCCAGTCCGCAGAAGGTAACTCAAATATCCTTCCCACGCCACACGTCCGAGGCAGACAATGACGCGTATCTCTGTGAGCGCCGCGAGTTCCTCATCAAGATGCACAGCACAGTTTCGGATTTCCTGCGGCGTCGGCTTGTCATCTGGCGGTGCGCAACGTACGACCGATCCGATCCATGCACCGAGCAAGCGTAAACCGTCCTCGCGGGAACTGGACTGCGGCTGGCTGGCAAATCCGGTATCAAACAGGATCGGGAACAGGAAATCACCCGAACCATCCCCGGTAAACGGCCGCCCAGTGCGGTTCGCACCATGGGCTCCCGGTGCCAGCCCGAGGATCAGCACACGTGCGATGTGATCGCCAAATCCCGGCACGGGAAGCCCCCAGTACTGCTGCTCCTGGTAGGCGCGCCTCCGTTTTCGGGCTATCTCCTGGCAGTAAACACGCAGGCGAGGACAGAGCTCACAGGTTACGATAGAATCACGTACTGCTGACAAAGCAGGAGAAAGTTGAGCGAAGATCTCAGGCACGTGCGACCATCATACGGCAGAGAAGATCATCCCGCTCGCTGCTCTGAATTCGGCTGAATGAGAACACCGACCAGGCTGAGACTACTTTCGATTCGGTGACATCCGATCATACTCACGACTCGTCAACGAAGCATTGAAGGAGGCTGGGCTTGGAAGAGCGACGCATCAGTATGTTGTATCTGGAGAATCTAAAGCGGCGCCTTACTGGTCTTTTCAGTGCAGAGGCACGTCGTTCGCCGGCGTTTCCCATCGTCCTTCTTTTCATCGTTCTCATTGTTCCTGCCGGGCTCTGGTTCGCACATACCCGCGCTTATTTTCACAAAACAAAGCAGAAGATCAACGATGAACCGCAGACTGCTCTAAGCACAGGTCCAGGTGGACGGGATCCAGTCATCATCACCCGTAATCCATCCGCACCCGGCGCACCGGAGTTTGTCTCGGCGACGATCCTGCCCGGACTTGGTCTCGATATCCTGCAAATCACGGCCCGTATTCCCGGCAAAGGCGATATACCTTTGCTCGTTGCGCCTTCTCTCGATGACTTCACGACCGGCAGCGTTGTCCGGCATGGGCCGAATGATGTGCATGGCGCGCTCGAAGCCCCCTGGGGAGGTATCCTTTCGGGGCTGAAAACTATCCTGGGAACCAGCCTGATGTTGGATTTTCAGGGGAATACCTTCAGTGTGCCAACAGACGATAAAGGAGTGCAGGGTGGTGCCGAAGGCGGTTTGCTGCAGAATCAGGTATTTGGGGCTCCTGTGGTGTCTCACGCTGATGACGCCGTCACCCTCACGGGATCGCTTCCGGAGACTGACTTCGATGGTCATTGGCGTTCCAAAATGCAGGTACAGGTCGAAGTCCGGATCAGCGGTAAGTTTGTGGATATTACATCCGCCATCCGAAACGTAGGTGAGGAATCCGCGCCGATGGGGCTGGGCTGGCATCCGCGATTTCAACTTGGTTCAGACCGTGCAGATGTACGACTACGTATTCCGCAAGCTTCTGTCTTGGAGATCAGCGATCGCACTCATGAGCTCCCCACCGGAAAGATCACTGCGGCAGGCAACACGCTCGCACGCTTCATGGATGGACCAGAACCGCTCCGTAACGTCTCCCTGGACGAAGCCTTGGTGCGTCTGAAGAACACTGCTCCGACTTCTGCCGAGATCCAGGATCCGGCCGCAGGGTATGGTCTTCGCCTGACCGCCGTCTCATCCAATATGCGTGAGCTGCGGGTCTTTGCACCTTCTGATGGCAACTTTGTTTCCCTTGGCTTCCAAACGAACTTCGACAATCCCCTGGGTCATGTCTGGACGGCGGAAGAGCCTGCCATTGCTATTCTGCAGCCGGGCCAGACGCTGGAATATAAGGTTCGACTGGAAATTCTGCCCATCAGGCCGTGATGAGAGTTAATCTTGATTTCCGTGCGGGTTGACCCTGTGGGGACCAGAAACGTACAGTGGAGGGGAGGCGTTCGTCGCTCCTTCCATCGACCAAACATGGATGCAGCGACATTTTGACGCGCCCAGAAGGCATGACTTTGACCCCGACCGAAACCATGGAATCTGAAAACACCGCCGGCCTGGAGCCAGCGGTCGCGACCCTCGAGCAGCCCAACGAGCAGGGCCACACGCACCAGCACCAGCCGGCTCAGCCCATCTTCAACCCGGAACTCATGCGTGAGATCTCCGTTGAAGTGGATGCGGACACCGTGTCGAAGGCTTTTCAGCGTGTGGTGAAAAAGTACCAGAAGCTGGCGCGCATCCCCGGATTTCGCGCAGGCAAGGTGCCGGAAGGCGTGATCAAAACACGTTTCGGCAAGGATGTTCGTCAGGAAGTTCTGGATGAATTGGTCAGCAAACGCTTCCAGGAGGCCCTTACTGAGGGTAGCTTGCAGCCGGTGTCTCAGCCTCAGCTCACTAACCTGATGCTGGTGGATGGACAGCCTCTTCAGTTCAAGGCTGCCTTCGAGGTCCTGCCAGAGATCGACATCACTGGCTACGACCAGGTTACAGCGACCCGTCCCGCGTCCGCCCTTACCGACGCCGAGTTCAAGGCCGAACTGGACCGTGTACTCGATCCGCATGCAACAGTGGAAGCAATCGAAGAAGATCGTCCGCTGGCTGACGGTGACTGGGCCGAGATCGAGTTCAAAGGACACATTCAGGAAGAATCTAAAGTAGAGGGCTCAGAGCCTGCAGTAGAAGGTTCAGAGTCTACCCCCGAAGAACAGGACGATAATGAGATTACAGGTGAGGATGTCACGATCGAGGTAGGCGGCGCGAACACTCTGCCAGCCTTTTCCGAAGCGCTTCGAGGCACCCGGCCGGGCCAGGAGATGAGCTTTGAAGTGACCTATCCGGCAGATTTCGGAGAGCCGCAGCTCGCAGGCGCGACCGTCAAGTACGACGTAACCGTCAAAGGCATGAAGAAGAAAACCTTCCCTGAGCTGAATACGGAGTTCGCGAAACAGCTCGGCGAGTACGATTCCTGGGAGGAGTTTGAGCAGAAGCTTCGTGAGCATAGCGAACAACGTAAAAAGGGAGCTCTCGAGTCTCAGGCGAAAGATACCATGCTCAATGAGTTGATCGAGCGTTTCCAGTTCCCTGTTCCGGAAACCTTCGTTCAGCAGCAGATCGACGCCCGGCTGGATCGCGGTTTGCGTGCTCTGGCGCAGCAGGGGATGACCGCCGAAGATATGCGAAAGCTTGATTTCATGCGTTTAAGGGAAGCTCAGCGTGATCAGGCCATCTCCGAGGTAAAGGCATC
>JBPBPZ010000075.1:0-3996 GCA_050954525.1 Janthinobacterium lividum | reverse complement strand
GGTGGTTCGATTACTCTTGGCGTGTTACCCAACGCTGGAGTTGCTGCCAATGTTTGCACGATTTCCCTACCTCTCAACGGATCGACGAAGCCTTAACTTACTGCCGAAAAGAGCACATCGCGGCAGTTCAAGCGAACTGCGTACCATTGTGCTTCGGAGCAACGGCGGTGCGGGATCTCTACTACTTGCGGCAGGTGCGCTTTGTAGCATGGCACAGGCCCAGACTGCTATCCCGGGCATCACCAGCAATGGAAACATGGTGACGGTAACTGCGCCTGGGGGCCTCCAAACACCCTCTATCAACGTGGAAGGGACAGGAGCAGGGGCCCTCGCTCTGCGAGGGGGTGCAGCACCGGGTCCCCTTTCCGCCAATACCGTCCAAATTTCTGCACCAATAGCGGTCTCCTCCTACGCGCTGACGCTTCCGAAATCAGGTCCGGATCTTCTTCATCCGCTGCTGGCGTTTACGTCCGATGGAACTGGCTACTTCACATCGGTACCAGCGAGCACAACGCAAACAGTCAACAGTCCGACGCTCGGTTCCAACACCTTCAGCGGCCCGCAGGTCGTGAACGGCGGGACCTCTTCACTTCCCCTCGTGATAACGTCGTCGAGTTCTAATGGCGCATCCATCGCTTTAGACAACAGCAGCGCCGGTGGCATTTACACTCTGCTCTATAGCAACGGGAACAAGAATGCTGGTATCTGGGATTACACCCACCTCCGCGATACACTGACCTGCAGCCAGACGGATGGCGCGGTCAGTTGCGGTGCGACGCACGTTGTCAGCACCTCCGGGCAGCCGACCATCGTAGCTGGCGTGGGTGCGGGCGGAGGAGCCTTCACGGGGTTCGACACCGAATCCGATAATGCTCCTTCTGATCAATCAGGTGTCATTCACGTCGCAACGGGAGGCACTCCTGGCCCGAACTCAGTTTTGGCGACAATCACCTTCAGTCAGCCCTGGCTCCGAACAATTGCGTCAGGAATCCAGGCAGCGAACTATGCCCCAGCATGTACTATCAGCCCAGCAAATGCGGCGGCAGCTAGCCTGAGTGGGCCTAACAGTGTCTACGCCAGCGTTGCCACCAAAAGTTCGTTTGCGCTGGTTTCAAACGTTGTCTCGATAGCAGCCAATACCAACTATCTCTGGACATACAAATGCATGTGAAGATCTTAGCCAGTTCAGGAATCCTTGCATTGGCACAGGTTGTGATCTCGGGCCATGCATCTGGAAACTTCAGAATCTCAGGCGGAACAGCGACGCCGTTGGGAGTTGTTGCCAGTTCCTCGCCAAGCACCATTGTTGCTACTTGGACCACCGTGGTTCCGTCCTCTTCTACGATGGCCTGCGGGGTGAAGCCGGGCGTTTTCACGAAAGCAGCTCTCGATGACAGCTCGATTGTGACGATAAGCCACCAGAGCATTGTTGCCGGCCTCCTTCCCTCAACAACGTACTTCTGCCAGGTGCTTAACTCCTCCTCTGCGACTGGAACCGGAATCCTGAGTTTTTCCGCTACAACCTCTGGGCCTGACGAGAGCACTCCGATTACTGGGATCAGCCTGGGCGCAATTAGTACTTACAATTCGATCAACCCGCACAATCAGATGACAGCGGACACGTTCTACAACTGCAAGGCAAACGATGGGACGACGTATCTCACCACGGATGACACAAAAGGCTGGCAGCAAAACGGCTATCCAGCTCGCCACGGCAGCCCACTCTCTTTGGTCAAGTTCACGTCGGAAAGTCCTCTGGCGGGGATCACTGTCAACCCTTTCTCGGCTTACGGCCCAGATAGCGTAGGTACAGGGGACGACCAGATGAGCCAGAAGAACTCAGGTCTGTTCTGCATGAACGGCAACATCTTCATGACGCTCGGGCGCCAGCTGAATCAAGCCACAGGCGGAATGGGCAGCAATACCGCTTACACGCAGACAGCAGGCCAGATCATATGGAGTCCTGACAAGGGGATCTCCTGGAATAATTTCCAGAATCCCGCGAGTTTCAATGTGAACGGGAGCCCTACAAACCCAGCGAGCGCCAGTATGTTTGGAACCTCCCCTACGAATATGGCTTCTGCAACCTTTGTGATGTACTGTGCCGATGACGGAACCCTGGGTTACCTGGCCCCTTGCAATCGTCATGACAATGCAGACGCCTACGTTTACCTCATGGCGAACGATGGCTACTGGGATAGCGGGAACGCGTTATACCTCGCGCGAGTGCCCCGAGCGAAGCTGGCATCCCTGACGGCCTCCGACTACGCCTTTTACACTGCAGGTGACGGATCACTGGACGCAAGCTGGACCTCTGTCCAGGCAAACGCCCGCCCGGTCATCGCTAACCCGGGCAAGCTTGGGGAGCCAAACGTCCAGTTCATCCCTGCACTGAACCGTTACTTGCTCCTAACCTTCTCGTATCCAGAGTCGTTAGCCGTAGCGAATCGGCATTCCGAGCATAGCCTATGGCTTGCCTACGAGTCGCCACACCCGTGGGGTCCATGGAAGCTCGTCAACACTACCGATTGGCCGACCCAAGGCTATTACAACCCAGTTATCCTGACTGACACAGCCTACTCCGGCCTGAACCCGACGATTATGTTTACGGGAGACTTTTTTGGTTCGGGTACATACCAGATGTATCTGAGCACGATGTCCATTCTTCACTAGCGCCTTCACGCTACTGCTGTCAGGTGAATGCAGAAGGACAGTGAGTATCCATCTTCAGCCTTTGAGTGTGACTTAAAGTGTTGCCAGTGTCTCCGGAACAGCAGTCGATCGGAGTTGGGAGTCTATTCACTCGGCTGATGACGTCGCGCGGACGTGTGAAAACCTCCACCAGCAGGATTCACTCATGCAGTTTTCTTTGGAGAAGCGCCTTTTTGATCATATGCGTCTCATAGCGAGCCACAAGCGCAGGAGAACGATGCCTGCTCATTGCGTACTCAACCACTTCGTCTCCTTTGTCCTCCAGAGAAGAACGCCAATGCTCGGATTCTCATGCGGCCTCTTCCTGTCGCGATCGAGAATCCAGATAGGTCAGTCTCATGAAGAATCTTTCATAGCCTACAGCCCCAGGTTGTCGTCAGCTGCAATAGCGATCCCCTGCTCGGAGCCCAGGTACCGCTCCGTCGTCTGGACGGATGAGTGCCCCAAGAAGAACTTGATCTGTTCGAGGTCCCCGCCACGCTTTCGGCAGAGCTTGGCGCAGGTCCGTCGCAGGTCGTGGGCTCCGAAGCGCTCGATGCCGATCTCCTTGGCCGATTGCTCGACTACGGACCAGACCGCCCAATCGCTCAAGCTCTTCCCTACCCTGCCGCCTTGGGCGATGCTCCGCACAAGCGGACCCTCACTGATGGCGGCCGCAGCCATCCAGGCTGTCGTTTGCGGCATTATTTGGCGTAGATTTGAGTGATTATCTGTCGTACTCTTGCATCGGGTTCGTACATTCGTTCCATCCGCTCGATGCTGCGGAGATGCACCGCATCCTCGAACGGCACTGGACCCCACGCGAAGTAACGCTCCCGGCTGAACCCTGGTCTGAAGAGGCCGCTGCTGGCGTCCTCCGGATTACCGGCGGCAACTTCCGCCTCCTCAACCGACCTCTGAGCCAGACCGAACGCGTCCTTGAAAATTAACATTCTGAAACACCTCACAAAAGAGGCCGTGGAAACAGCCCGCGAGAGTCTTGTGATCGGCGCCGCTTAGGGCCTGATCAGGCGCTTACGACAGATAATTCAAAAAACGCTTACGCCAGATCGCACCTCAAACGACGGTACTGTCCGACCAGCGCTTTCCGCGATCTTCTGTTTTTCGCTGCGACGGACGTACCGGCCATCTCCTCAAAAGCTCTGGTGGGGGAAGCCTCCCCCTTGTCTCCAGAGTGCGCCGGCAGAACCGGCCCACTCTTCCGACACCCCCTCAGCGAGGACACCCTGCAACGCCCCGAGTGAGAGCTAGTTATAGGGCACCGTACACACCTGCGTCCGACAG
>JBPBPZ010000267.1:0-4010 GCA_050954525.1 Janthinobacterium lividum | reverse complement strand
GGACGCGCCGAGTTCCCTAGTGCCACAGTGATACCGGTATCGCCCGTGTTACGGATCGCGATCTCCGCGCTGGTTCTCGGCACCTTGCTCGTATTCCTGCGGGTGTCCTTCATTACCCGATGCTGGCCGAACCGGGAGCAGCCTAGAACATCTACCTTTACCTGGCATCAGATGTTCTGGATCTTTGTTCCTTTTATGTGCGCTTATCTGACCTTGCTGGTACCTCGTGCGCTATTTGAGTTTGTCTACGATCGCTACTTGGTAGGGTTCATGCCGTTCGTGTTGATAGCTTTGCTACGTCTCTACCAGCAGCGCATTCGCCCCAACGTGCCGGGTTTCACCTTCGGCGTCTTAGCTGCTTTTACGGTGTTTGCGATTGCCGGGACACATGACTGGTTCGCCTGGAATCGCGCCCGCCTGGCATCCATTCAAGAGTTGCACGCGAACGGTGTTCGAGACACTCTGATTCAGGCAGGTTTCGAGTATGACGGATGGACTCAGATAAATATCTCGGGGTACGTGAATGAGCGCCGGATGGAGCTTCCGCGTGGCGCTTTCAATGAGGATGTGTGGTGGCGTCGCGGACCTTCCTCGTGCCGATACTTCTTCACAACCTACACACCTTCAATCCAACCGAAGTACATTCTGGTTGCTTCTCCCCTTCCTTGTTTCACCACGACGAACTACCCCGTAGTAAGCTATGGTGCTTGGCTGCCTCCGTTTCATCGATCCGTTTACGTTCAGGAAGATCCGGACCTGCGATCGGTGCGGTGACGTAGAACGGTCTGTTATCGACCTTCAGGGTTGTGCTGCACCAGGACTTGACGTTGGTAAGGCGGGAGCCACGTTTCATAGGGAATCGCAGGGTAACGGGAGGCCTCAAGACACTTCAACGGCTCCGTCACGACGACGAAGCGTGGGTGGATCGCAGGCACAAGCGGTCCAAACCAGTAGTCGCATTTCTCCAATGGAGGATGGGAAACAGGCCGATAAGATCCGGGCGGGTTTACCAGTCGACTCTCATTGATATGACCGGCAAGATTGATCTGATTCCAGCCGTCGTACTGCCAACTGGCGCTGATGTCTGTTGGCGCGACGTGATCCGCGGTCAATTCTGCGACGGCTTGCATGGTAGCCCGATATCCGACAAACGTGTCATGGGTTCCTGCTACACCAAACAAGCTGAAAAGGAATAGAACGGCGTAGCAGGTCAACGGCAAAGACCGTCTGGATTGGGACTCCCACCCTCGCAAGAGAAGTACGACGACGATCATGAGCAGAGGGATGAAGTACCGATCATAGATGTCAGAGAAAAGCTGAGGGAAAGCGGCTCGGGGTAGCAACAACGCAAGATAGACAAGAGCAAAAGGCGCCAGCAGCACCCACATCTGAGATTCAGTCACGCCCACCGGTGGATCAAGAAGGGATGTCTCTGGATCTCGCCGCTTGTCAGTCAGTGAGATCAGCCACCCCAGCAGCGAAACTCCTAATAGGGCCGATATAGACACTAGCAGACCAGTGCCGAGAATCTCGGGTTTGGCTCCCATCTCCGGCAGAGACCACATAACGCCATACTTGGAAACCAGATTCGGTGCCCATGGTGGTAGGTGCGGCCTGAGCTTTCCCGCCCGGTCAAGCCATAGCAAAAGAGGGCCTAAAAGCATGGCACACGCAAGCATCCTTACCTTGGTCGCGCGATGACAGGTCCTGAGCCGTGGCAGCCACGCGACAAGAATTGGGAGGGCAAAGAGGAGCACATCAAGCGGAGCAAAAATGAGTGCCCGGACAATGTATTTCACGTTGATCAACCGCAGCGAGCCTTGCATGACGTGTTCGGGCAAGCTGTAGGGCTGATGCTGAAACCAACGCATGCATAGGAAAATGCCGACGGCACTGGCTATCCAAACCACGATGCCAATCTGAAGAAAGCCCCTTCGCCGGCGCAGAAGCCAGAAGGCACTGGGAATCATCACCAGAGCACCGAGCCAGGTAATTTGGCGGACAGTTCCATCGGCGACGTTTAGCATGGCGGATCCACAAAGCCACAGCAAGGACGTCCTTGGCTTGAGCGCCAAGAGTGCTTGCTGGCATCCATACACGCAAAGCAGAAGGCACAGGAGGCTGGGCACATCCGTCATGAAACTTGTGGCCATCGGTAGAAACAATGGACAGAGCACAAGAGTGAGGGATCCCAGGACGGCATTGGATGACCGTATACCGAAATGGAGCAAGACTCGGTGAAACAGGAAAGCTGAAGCAGCGGCCGTGACCACAGTCGAAAGTCTGAGCGCAAAAAACGAGAAACCCAGCACCTTGATAAACAGCGCGCCCCAGACTACCTGCCATCCGAGCATCGCCGTCGCCCAACCGTTGTAAACGAAGTGCCCTGAGCGCGCGAAGTCAAACGCTGTTTTCCCGTAGGACCAGTCATCATCTGTCGCAAGCTCCACAACGGGATGAACCAGGTATATGCAGACGAGCAACACTGCAACGCACAACATGGAAGATGCTAAGTTCTTCGGACGGAACCAGGCTCTGCTTTCAGCAGGCTGCCGATGACGCGAGATCTGATGCAAGTTAAGGTTCTCCCTAGGGGCGCTTTTGCTTCGCATTGGGTAGATTGCTCACCGTCTCGGTATCCGACGGATCTAGAGCAGTAACCTCCTCGACGACGGACACAGTGAAACGAGGCTCATGAGCGCCTTCGGTTACGGGCACGTCTTCCATTATGGATGGATGCGGGTTCCGCATCGGTATCGAGTGCCGACCCGCCGGGGCTTCTGAAGCGTGGACGAGGGGTCCCGCTAGTGCCCTGGCCATGTCGCACCCCATGTAAATGCTTTCTGACAGACCCCGGTCTTCGGGGTAATAGAAGCAGGTATCGGCGATTTGCAGCCCATGGATGGGCGTCTGAATAGGCGGCACCTTCGCAGCGAATCCAGCATCGCAAACCGGTTGACCATGCCGAAGGCGAGCCACCCTGGTGCTCAGAACATCGTCAGCCTGCAGCTTGGGATTCAGGCGTTGTAAGCAGCCGAAAGCTTCGTCCAGCAAGCGATCTTCTGGCCATGAAAATTTCTCATGGGTAACGGGCATGTAGTACGGAACGTAAACGATCGTATCCTCACCTACGTTCCGAAGGTTAGTAAACTCAATGACGCCGGGTATGTCCATGTCATCTTCCGCTATGTTCACCCAAAAGTGTGGGGTAACGGAGCGACGCAGCTTGAGAACGACGCAAATGACGCCGATGTTCTGAATGGCGTCGTACCGCGCCTTCCAGTCGTCTGGCAGACTGGGCACAACCTGAGATACCAGCGGCGTGGGCATGGTTGAGATAACGAAGTCTGCAGGAAGGAAGCCCTTTGAGGTTCGGACACCGGTGACTTTGCCGTTCACGGACGTCACTTCAAGCGCCGCCTCACCAAGATGCAGCTTGCCTCCTCGGGATTCAATGGCGTCGGCCAGTGCGTCGATGAGCGTCTTGGATCCACCTTCGAGATATCCAAGCTCCTCCTGTAGAAGGCTCTTGCGTGATCTGCCAATCCGACGAATCCGGGTCCAGATCCATTGTGCCGACACTGTGTCTGAATACTCATGAAATTTATGTTGAAGAAGAGGTCTCCAGAACCTCTCATAAACGGCCAGTCCGCACCAGCGCGTGATCCAGCTTTTCGCTGTTTCGTTTTCGATGGCGTCCCACCGATTTCTTCGCACGCAGACAAAAGCAAAAAGGCCGTAACGAATCTTCGAGAGGATGCTCAGTGAAGGGAAGCGGAGGAGCGATAAGGGATCTCCCCAGGGATGAAGGCGCCCTTCGTTGAAGAAGCCCATGCTGGTCTCACGCCAGCGCATCCGATTGAAAATTCCAAGTTCCCGCAACAGCTCGAAGAGAGGTTCGTCCGTCTTGCAGATAAAATGGTAAAAACGCTCTACAGAGATGCCTTCGAAATCAAAGTGCCCAGCCATGCCCCCGGGCTCTGCACCGACCTCCACGACATCCACCGTGT
>JBPBPZ010000156.1:0-4025 GCA_050954525.1 Janthinobacterium lividum | reverse complement strand
TAGTAAACTGCCGCACAGGTGTCGACGCTCATCCCCAGCTTGTGCAGAATGACAGCCCCCTGTTCGCACCGCGCCTCGATCACCTCAGCGGTCAAATCGCCGGGACTGCGGACCATGTGATACATGTGGCGCATACGGTTCCATACGCTCGTGGTGGGTGCAATGTTTTTCCAGACAAAGGCCAACGCTTCTTGGTTCGGTTTCCCGAGCTTCTCACGGTCGATAAACTTGAAATGCTGCTTAACCACCTGATCGTCTGCACCGAACGCTTGGGCCATACGCGCGGCATTGCTGCTGCAACCGATGTCCTTAAGCAGAAGTGCATAGTACAAGTCATTAAGCGCTTGATCGGGTAAGCCGATCTGCTTGCCTAGACGCATGCCTAAAAGACAGGCGCGAACCGAATGGCCGGGACGTGCGCCTTCTGTGATGTCCAGAGCGAAGGACAGCGCCGAGAGAATCTCGCCTCGCATCACAGGCTGGTTAGCGGAGGGTTGGACCTCCGCGTTAGGTGAGAACTCGAAGGTAATTTAAGGACCTCCTGCTCATCTCGACGGAACAGGCTCTTTTTACTTAGCTGCAACTTGCATGCAGAGAAGTTCTACTATCTCCTTTTCGCAAGCGCAGTGCAAGTGGTCCCTCGACAAGTCTTCTGGGAACCTTGCCAGACTGAAGCGATTGGGATCTTGTCGCTAACGTCAACGGGCTTGAGGCAACGGGGCCTTATGTCCGACCGCATCCGCTGCCAACGGCGTCAGTCTGCGTTCTCGTGTAACGATGCGTTCCGCATCCTTATTCTTTGTCACAAGCTGTCCGATGCCTGCGGCGATCTTGCTCATTGTCCTTGGCCGCTCACCAACCTGCTTTAGTAATCCTGCAAGCAGAGGGCGCTGAGATCTGTTGATTAACACTTGAAGATCATCAAGGCACCACGTCATTCGACCTTGCCCACGTCATAAGACGCAGATCTAGTTCTTTTCGGACGCCCATATGCACTGGCCTGCTTCCAATGCTTATGTTCAATGCCCGGGTCCAACTTGGAAGCTCTGGATCCTCAGCAAGAGCCAATCTTCTGGCTCGCTGGGTACTGGACCCGATGTCAGGCCCACGAGACATCCTTGTAGCTCGCTGGCTGTTTGTTCGCGCGTTGGCCGCGATCTACTTCTCTGCATTCTTTGCTCTTATTTTTCAGGTAGAAGGCTTGGTTGGGCCGAATGGTATTTTGCCCAGTGGGCACTATCTTAAGCAGGTAGCTAATGTGGCGACTGGGGGCAGGTTCTGGCTCGCGCCCACTCTTCTCTGGCTGGCTCCGGATTCACATCTACTGCTGGCGCTGATGTGGCTGGGGCTTGTCGCCTCTTTGTTGGCGTTGCTCAACCTTTGGCCGCGCCTGAACCTACTGATTTGCTTTTTGTGCTTCCTCAGCTTTGTAGCCGCCGCACAGGATTTCTCCGCCTACCAGTCCGACGGCATGTTGCTGGAGGCTGGATTCATCACGCTGTTCTTCGCACCACCGGGCCTCTTACCAGGCTGGGGGACCTTCCACCCCACCTCGCGGCTCAGCCTGTGGCTGTTGCAGTGGGAATGGTTCCGCATCTATTTCGAGTCGGGCCTTGCGAAGTGGTTTTCCGGAGATCCCGAGTGGCACAATGGAACGGCCATGTACGAGTATTACCAGAACAGCCCCCTGCCCACGTGGGTGGGCTGGTACCTGGGGCATGCGCCACGAGGGTTTCAGATTGCTTGCGCAGACGGAACGCTTGCCATGGAATTCATCGTAGTATGCCTGCTATTTGCGGGACGCCGCGCACGGTTGATCTGCTTTGTGATTGTCACGGCGTGGGAAGTTGGTGTCATCCTTACGGGCAATTACGCCTTCCTGAACTACATCGTGCTTGCTCTTGGCTTTCTTCTGCTGGCGGACTCGCAATTGCTGCGTTTGGTTCCTGGTCGCTGGCATCCACACCGGATCGACGAAGAGCAACCGGAGAAGGACTCCTCTTTATCGCTCGGGCAAGCTTCGAACCTTCGCATTTTCAAGCTGGCGATCGCGGCACCGTGCCTCTTGCTCGTCGGCTATGCCACAACGGTCGAACTAATCTCTATGTTTCCGGTGCGAGTTCCACTTCCGCAGGCGCCTGTGACACTTCTTGAACCGTTCCGCATTGCAAACCAGTATGGGCTTTTCGCTACCATGACGCACGGACGCTACGAAATCGAGTTCCAAGGCTCTGACGACGGTGTGCGCTGGACGCCCTATGCGTACCGCTACAAGCCCCAAGACCTGCAGCAGCGCCCCGGCATCTATGCTCCATACCAACCACGCCTCGACTGGAATCTTTGGTTTGCCTCTTTGGGAGATTGGGAGCAAAATCCCCTCGTCCCACTGACACAGGAACGCCTGCTTCAGGGAAACGATGAGGTGCTAAGGCTGTTCGCCAACGACCCCTTCGCACAGCATCCGCCTCGGTTTTTACGGTCGGTTCTATGGCAATACTGGTTTACGTCCCTAAGGCAGCGGCGCACTACAGGCCAGTGGTGGCAACGCGCCCTGTTGGGACGATATTCCCCTACACTTACGCCCGCAGGAAACGGCCAATTCCAGATAGTGGAACCACCTGACAACTTGCCAGTGCATCGTTGACTGGTCCTTCAATCCTGAGCATGAGAAACGGGCGTGATCAAATGCCGTCGAGGGACTGCAGATTCACCGGCTCAAGATATTCACCCAGAAGCTCCCGAGACCACCACGCACCGGTGGCCTGCTTGGTGGCGCGGTCCGTGTAACGGTACCGGTAGAAACGCGCACGGATACTGTCCGGCGGCTTGTCACTGAACGGGTTCATTCCCATGAGCTTCAGAAGACTAGTGTCATTCACAAGAAGCTGTTTCACCAGGCGCAGAAACCAGATTTCGTAACTAGGGACCCTTATGCCACGATTGGTGACGCCCACGGTAAATGGCAGAAACCAGATCATCCAGTCCAGGCGGAGATGGTAGGGTGCCACCTGGCGCGGCATACGATAGAGGTCACCCGGCTTGCCTTTGAAACCGTACTCGCGCCAGACCGTGGCAGATGTAGGTACCCGGTCCGAAGCGCCCTCGAGCACAATCTCATAGCGTTCACGGGTTACCGAACCGAACGCGCCATATGTGTTCACCAGGTGATATCGGTTGTAGCTATAGTTCATTCGTTGCTGGCGCGAGAAAAGATTCAACACCGGCGGAATGCTGAGGACGATGGTGGCAGCACCAAGCGCCCAAAGAAGAACGGTGAATGTAAGTGGTGCAGGATAAAGCGCCGGTGTAGAAAGATGTGGAAACACATGGAAGAAGATCTCGTCTGAGAACCCGGCCAGGCCTAACACCACTGTTAACCAGTTGAGCCAGGAGTAGTTGCCTGAGACTATGAGCCAAAGTTGCTGCGAAACGCAGAGTCAAGCCGCGACGGAAGCGATTGGCTGTGGAGCCAGCAGCCCGAAGGGACAAACGACTTGTAGAAAATGGCTAAACAAGACGCCAAAGTGATGCGATGCCCTGGGCAAACGGTGAAAATACCAGCTCATTGGATTCGGCAATGGTTGCGTTTCGTAATGGAAATCGAGGCAGGTCAGGTCTCTCCAGCAGGGGTCGTGACGTAGCTTGATCAGGCCTGCACCCAGCTCGGTGCGGAAAAACATCCAGCGCAGGATCAGAATTGGAACGACCGAGGGAGCGACATGGCGAGGCCCGAGAAAAGCCGTGAAGAAACCAGCCTCAAGCAGCATGGACTCCCATCCAAACCCGAAGAAGTTCTGACCGACGTTCGCGATGGAAAGGTAAAGAAAGTACAGTACGAGCCACGAGCCGACTGAAAGCCAGATAGGACCCATTTCTGTGAGACCGGCCACAGCAGAGACAGACATGGCGATGCCCGTCCACGCGAGAATCTTTAGGAGCCGATCGGAGTAGCGCCAGTGGAAAAGACTTGGTGCCTCTCGGAACGTCGTGTGTCTCAGAAACTCAGGAATGGGAAGAAGACCTTG
>JBPBPZ010000301.1:0-4063 GCA_050954525.1 Janthinobacterium lividum | reverse complement strand
GCTTTGTCCTGCTGATCCCCATCGCCTACACCGCCGCGCGCGAGACGAAGCGGCATCCGCTGGAAGTGGGCCTGCCCATGCTGGCGGCGCTGTCGGTCGATCACGCACTGGTGCCGCCGCATCCAGCGGCCATGCTGGCCATCAACATCTACCACGGTGACGTTGGCCACACACTGCTGTACGCGCTGCTGATCGGCATCCCTTGCGCAGTGCTGGCAGGGCCGCTTTACACGCGATGGATCATGCCGCGACTTGCACTGTCGGGTAGCAATCCGCTGGCCGATGAGTTGAGCCACCACGACCCGAACCGCAAAATGCCTGGTTTCGGCATCGCCATGGGAACCATCATGCTGCCGGTGTTTCTGATGATGCTGGGCAGCTTAACTCAGACGCTGTTCACGGGCGCGACCGGTTTTGCAGGCGGCTTGGGCAGGGTCTTGCTGTTCGTGGGCAATGACGACATCGCGCTGCTGATCGGTGTGCTGGTCAGCTTTTACACACTTGGCATGCAGCGCGGGTTCAGCCGCGAAACTATCTCGCAGTGGAGTACGAACTGCCTCGCTCCAACAGCCGCCATCACGCTGCTGGTGGGCGCAGGTGGTGGCTTTGGCCGCGTGCTGATTGATGGTGGCGTGGCAAAGGTACTTGTGGCCATGGCCGCGAACATGCACGTCAACGTGCTGCTGTTTGCGTGGGGCCTGGCGGCACTGTTGCGGCTTGCAACCGGCTCCGCTACGGTCGCGATGACCACGGCGGCTGGCATCGTCGCACCCATCGCGCTTGCCACGCCCCATACCAACCCGGCGCTGCTGGCGATTGCCACGGGTGCGGGTTCTGTCATCTGGTCGCATGTCAACGACGGCGGTTTCTGGCTGGTGAAGGAATACTTCCACCTGTCGGTGCCGCAGACTTTCAAAAGCTGGTCGGTCACGGAGACCATTGTCTCCGTGGCGGGTCTGTTGTTTTGCCTGGGTTTGTCGGTGCTGTGAGGTTTGTGCGGGTGTGCCGCTCTCAACAGGTCTGGTAGCGAACTTATCCTTTGCAAGTCGTCATCCTAAGCGCAGCGAAGTCGAAGGACCTACTGTCTTCCCGGAGCGGCACTGCCCCAAAGGAAAGCAGGTCCTTCGACTGCGCACTACGTGCTCCGCGCAGGATGACAGACCAAGAAGCTCAGGATGACAGGCTGAGCGCCAAAGCAATCTTTAGACCGATGCAGATTCCAGCGGAGAATGCCGCCCGCGCGCCGTAACCGATTCCACGCCCGTCACTTCGCCGCCCTCAACAACGAGCGTGTGCGTGAAGTTGTTGACGGTGGTGCACACGTGCTTCGGTACGAGGTGGAGCAGGCTACCCAGTGCAATGCTCTCGCCGCCATTCATCTCAACCGGCAGGTGTTCTTCGCTCGGCTTCAGAGGGTTTGCTTCGGGCAGTTCGAGGATGAGGCCACTGGGCACGCCGGAATCAACCGACAGAGCCTTGTGTCCCGCGTCCAGCGTCACCACGCCTGGGATTGGGCGGCTCATTACGCGGCTGAGCACGACAGCGGCAGGCCGGTAGCCGTAATCTTCCGGCAGCTTCAGCAATGTCGGTAGGTCGCTGTAGACCACCGTTCCGGGCGAGATGGTGTGGCGAAAGCTGCCACCCTGGAAGTCTGTAAAGGCAAGTGCGCAAGGAAAGGTCATGGTGCCGGATGTGATCACTTCAGGCACTGCAATGCCGTCGGCTTCCAGCGCGACGATCAGCTTCATCAGCCTGCGATAACCCTCCTGCGCACGCGTGCAGCGCACGTCCATGTCTTCCTCGGAGATGTGGCCGTCGTAGTAGTGCAAACCCGCGAAGGTGCAACCTGCGTTCACGATGCCGCGTGCGAGCTTCACGACGGCTGAGGCATTGTCCTGATCCACGCCGGTGCGGTCCATGCCGGGGTTGACGTCGATGAACAAACGGGAGCCACTGCCTGCCCACTGTGTAATGTGCTCCTCCGATTCCACGAGGGCGGAGACGGTCACGGTGGGGTACGTCGCGGCAATCTGTCGGACGCGCTGTACTGCCGGACCTACCAGCGACATGGCGACCACAACATCGCGCAGGCCACACGCGCAGGCTGTCTCCAGTTCAAGCGGCGTGGCGCACTTCGCTTGGGTGACGCCTTCCTCGACCATTATGCGCACGGCAAACGCTGCCTTGACCGTCTTCAGGTGCGGACGCCAGCGGCCTGCGTCGCCGTTCACCAGCTTCAGCGTGGCGCGCACGTTCTGGCGGATGGCTTCGGGGTAGATCGCCAGTGCGGGCGTCAAAAGATCGCCGGGTAAGTTTGCTCCGTACCACGCTGCGTTCTGCCACTCTGGTGTGTTCATGTGTTTGCTCCCTAATTTGAGGCGTACTGCTTGCTGTGATGCGACGTTGTGCGGCTTCGCTCAGGATGACGAACTACGATGTCGGTAGCTGAAGCGTGCATACAACTACAGAAAGCGTAGCGGATGCCAAGGCTCTGCAGGACGTTCGATCACGATGTTGTCGCCTGCACAAACTTCGCCGCCGCGCAGCACAACGGACATCACACCGGCACGTGCAGGCACCGAATGCTCTTTCCCCTTGAGCACGAGTTGTTTCATCAGGCCGGGCTGAAAGCCATCTATCAGTTTGCATGGCGTTCGCAGGCAGGTGAGCTCGACCACAGCGTCGTTGCCCACGTGCAGCCGCGTGCCTGCGGGAAGCGTCAGCAGGTCAATGCCACGCGTGGTGATGTTCTCGCCCAGATCGCCCGCCCGCAGTGTATGACCAAGAGCAGCAAGTTCGTTGAAGAGTTCTTCCTGCAGCAGATGAACCTGCATCCGGTTTGGTGCACTGGCATTCTTGCGCTTCAGGTACAGGTGCTGCACGGTCGCGCCGCAGTGCGCGTCGCCTTCTACACCCAGGCCGGCGAGCAGCCGGATGGAAAGCCGCGGGTGCTTGCTGAAGCCATGCTTCGGACTGAGGCACACAGCCGAGATGGTCGCTACTGTGTCGCTCACGCTGCTAGACATTGAACTTGAAGAACAGGATGTCGCCATCCTTCACCACGTATTCCTTGCCTTCGGAGCGAAGCAGGCCTTTTTCCTTCACGGCCTGTTCGCTGCCCAGCGTGAATAGGTCAGACGAGTGGTACGTGTCGGCCTTGATAAATCCGCGCTCGAAATCTGAGTGGATGACGCCGGCTGCGCCCGGTGCCTTGGTGCCCTGGCGAATGGTCCACGCACGCACTTCCTGCACGCCCGCGGTGAAGTAGGTGATGAGTCCAAGCAGGCGATAGGCCGCGTGGATGAGCCGGTTCAGGCCCGGTTCACTTACGCCCATGTCCTTCAGAAACTCGTCGCGTTCAGCGGGTTCCAGTTGCGCAATTTCCGCTTCCAAAGCACCGCAGATCATCACCACTTCGCTGTTTTCTTCGGCGGCTCGCTTCTGTACGGCGGCCGTGTGCGCGTTGCCATTTTTCAGCGCGGCTTCGTCCACGTTGGCGACGTAAAGCGTCGGCTTCATGGTGATGAGGAACAGGTCGCGAGTGAGCGGACGTTCTTCATCGGTCAACTCGACTGCGCGCGCGGGCTTACCCGCATTCATGGCTTCGCGCAGTTTGCTTAGCGCGCTGAATTCGGCTTTGACCTTGCCGTCCTGGGAAGTGCGCGCCAGCTTCTGCACTTTTTCAAAACGCTTTTCGACGGTGTCCATGTCGGCCAGCAGCAGCTCGGTATTGATCACGTCGATGTCAGACAGGGGATCGACCTTGCCTGCGACGTGGATCACTTCCGGATCTTCAAAGCAGCGCACAATGTGCAGCGTCGCGTCCGTCTGCCGAATGTTGGCAAGGAACTGGTTGCCCAAACCTTCACCCTTGCTGGCACCCGCGACAAGTCCCGCGATGTCCACAAACTCGATCACCGTGGGGACGATGCTCTTCGGCTTGACGAACTCGACGATTTTGTCGAGCCGCTCATCCGGAATCGTGACGATGCCGACGTTCGGGTCGATGGTGCAGAAAGGATAATTCGCCGCAACTGCCTCAACAGAGGTCAGAGCGCTGAAG
>JBPBPZ010000242.1:0-4126 GCA_050954525.1 Janthinobacterium lividum | reverse complement strand
GACGCGTTCCGGGAAGAAAGTGCCATGCTGCTCGCCCGCGCATGGAAGATTGTCGGCATCTGGCGAGATACCTGCCTCATTACCATCGTTTCCGCAAGCGCCGTGAGTTCTTGTGGTCAACGCAATCTGCGCACGCAATGCACCGCTCTCTACAACTGCTGCAGAAATTTGCCGATGACGTATCTGGCTCGCAGCTTTTCGCAGCGCTGTGTTTTTGCGGTCCGGCTCAAAAGCCTGTAAAGGCCAACAGGTAGACCTCTGCGATGCGCGTGTCATTTCGATTGGAGATAGACGTGTATGACGCAGACGGGCGATGATGTGCTTCCTGAAAAGCTGCCTCTGGTAAGCGTCTCCATGACGTCCTACAACTCTGCGGCCTGGATTGCTCGAGCGGTCGAGAGTGTTCTACAGCAGCAGGCATCCTTCCCATTTGAACTTGTCATTGGAGATGACTGCTCCTCTGACAACACCCCGGACCTCATCCGTTCGCTCCAGCAGAAACATCCAGACATCATCCGCGTCGTCCATCGCACCGGCAAGCTGGGCATGCAGCGCAACTACTACGACACGTTTCAGCACTGCCGAGGCAAGTACATCGCCTGGCTGGACGCCGACGATTACTGGACCGACGCGGAGAAACTCAGCGTGCAGGTAGCCGTACTGGAAGCAGACAGCACGGTCAGCGCATGCGGTCATATCGTTCGCCAGGTAAGTCCCGGCGGAGAGGTGATCCGCGATCGCTGCCCGACCATGCCTGCAGGCCGCTACCGCCTTGAGGACATGATCGCGAAGAACTTCATCCCTTCGCCTAGCATCCTGTTTCGCAACGGCATTCACCGTGCCCTGCCAGACTCCTTTTTTCAACTTAGTGGCCTGGTGGACTGGCCGATTCTTCTACAGTCGGCGCTTGCCGGTGACATCGTTCTGCTGGACCGCGTGATGGCGGATTACGTTCTGACACCCGGCAGCGCATACCAGGGCAAGGGGCCGCTTTACCAGGATGCGATTGACCTGGAGTTCTATGCCGAGATGGAACAAACCCTGCCGGAGCAGTGGCAACGCTGCATCCGGGCAGCAGAAGGCAAACGCTACGAAGCCATCGCTTACCACTTGGCCAAGCTGGGAAATGTGCCCCAGGCGCGGGAAGCTGCGTGGCAAGCCTTTCGCCTGCCGTACTTCTCCGACAACGCGTTCAGCAAGTGCAAGGTTCTGCTCCAGGCAGAAGTGTTCGGTCGCATTCGGAAGACCCGCGCAAGTGATTCGATGGACGAGGCACGGAGCGATAAAGAGCTTCCACAACTCAGTCGCTAGAACCTGATGGCAAACCGAACACCCGCGGCACATTCTCTGTCGCTCTGGGCAAAGCCGCCGATATCTCAAGTGCATAGAAGTACCGGGTAACGGTTTTCATAGCTGTTGACTGCGGTTGAAATCCCACCCGAGGTGGCTGTGGCGAAACATCCAGACAAGTACGCCGCCATCCTGGTGGGAGGTGGTCCCGCGGGCATCGCTGTGTTGCTGAGTGCGCACCGCGACGGCATGCTGACAGATCTGCTGCAGCAAGGCTTATTGCTCGTGGAACGCAGCGCCACGCTGGGCAGCGGACACATTGGTGAGTACGCCATCAACTCCGACAGTGACGGCGTCACATTTCTGGATGCCTTGCGCGCAGCGCAGGAACCGGTATTGCAGCGGATTCTGGACACGCCCGTCGCCAGCCGTATGGCGTCTGCCGCAGCGGGCTCGGTTCCCTTACAGGACGTCGGTGAGCTGATGGTGTTGATCGGCGACGCAATGCGTGCGCTGATCCAGCAGCACCCGCAAAGCCGCGTTCTTACCCGCTGCACGGCAGATTTCGCCAGGGCCTGCCAAGGCGACCTGTGGGAAGTGAACGTAACCTCTGCAACTGGCGAGGTGCTGCGCTTTCAAACACCGCGGCTGGTGCTTGCAACCGGGGCTCGTCAACCAATTGAAAGGCTTGCGGAGGAACGGGTTGCGGGCAAGCGGGTGCGCCAACGGTGGGGCAACCGGCTGCGGCAGTCCGGTGAGGTGCTGGGTCGCCAGGGCCTGCAGCAGGTGGCGGATCTGCTGCAGGGCAAACACAATCCCCGCGTGGCCATCCTGGGTGGGTCGACCAGCGCCATGGCGGTCGCACATGCTCTTCTGCACCGCCTGCCCCGTGTCTCATTTTCGAACAGTGGCATCACCGTTTTCCATCGCAAGCCCCTGCGCCTGTACTACGCAAGTGAGGCGGAAGCCATACAGGACGGCTACACCGATTTTGGCGCGAACGACTTCTGCCCGGTGACGAACCGCCTGTACCGGTTTGCCGGTTTGCGGCTGGATTCACGCGAGCTTCTGATGCAGGTTCTACGCGTGGGCGGGCAACCGCCGGAACCCCGGGTCACTCTGCACCAGATCGAGGGCCACGACACTGAAGCAATCCGGCGCATCGATAAGGCAGACCTGGTGGTGGCCGCCTTTGGATACCGTCCGAATGCTCTGCGCCTGCTGGACCAGACCGGTCGTCCTGTTCCGCTGCTCGCACACACCGGGCCTTCCGCTTCGCTTGTGGATGACAGGTGCCGCGTTCTGAAGGCGGACGGTACGCCCCTGCCCGGGGTCTACGGCATCGGCCTGGCTGCGGGTTATCGACCCAGCGGCAGGTTCGGCGGGGAGCCGAGTTTCTGCGGACAAGTGAACGGGCTGTGGCTCTGGCAGAACGGCATCGGGTCCATCATTGCCAAGGCACTGCTCACATCCAGGCCTGCACTCCCTGCAAGTGCTGACACCGCAAAACAGATTGTGGAGTTGCCCGCGCTTGCCCGCGGTCCTGTCCGCATCCCGGCCATGGGAGCCGCATGAACAACTGCCGCATACCCCTTGCCCAGCCCCGCCCGCCAAGGTTGAGCGAAGCTGTGGACGCCCTGCGCGCCATTGAAGACAGCAACATCTTCAGCAACTTCGGGCCAGTCAACACACGCTTTGAGCAAACCCTTCTGCGGGATATCTTCGGCGGCGTGGGCGAATGTCTGACGGTGTGCAATGCGACCACGGGTCTGATCCTCGCGATTCGTGAAGCCATCGGCGCTCGCCCGGACCCACAGCGAAAGTACGCTCTGATGCCGTCGTTCACCTTTGCCGCAGCCGCGCAGGCGGCGCTTTGGAACGGCCTTACACCGTTGTTCTGCGACGTGAGCCCGACCACCTGGTCGGCGGACCCGAGTTCAGAGCTGCGCATCCTGGACCAGTTTCGTGGGGAGATCGCCGTGGTAGTACCGTACGCCACGTTTGGTTACGACATTGATTTGGCCTGGTACGAAACGCTTCACCAGGCGTTCGACGTTCCCATTGTGGTGGACGCAGCCGCATCGCTGGGAACGGTATCGGCCAACCAGAAGGCGTTCGGAACTGGCTTCTCCGGCACCGTCGTGTATTCCATGCACGCTACCAAATCCTTCTCGACCGGTGAAGGCGGAGTCATCTACAGCGCCGATGCCGAGCGTATTGGACGCCTTCGCACCATGAGCAACTTCGGCTTTGGCGAGCCGCGCAATGCAACGATGATGGGCCTGAATGGCAAGCTGAGTGAGGTTGCAGCCCTGCTGGCGTGCCTGCGGCTGGAAACCTTTGAGAAGGTGATGGACAGGCGATCGCAGCTGGTCAGCCGCTACCGTATATCCCTGCCAGAACTGAGTTTCCAGCCCAACCATCCCAACCGCCAGGCACACCAATTTGTTTCGACCTTGCTGCCGGCGCATCTGGCACCGCAACGCACAGAAATACAGCAGGAACTGAAGCGTAGCGGGATCGATTCCGCCACGTACTTTTCACCACACGTGGCACAGCAAAGCTTTTTCAGCGGCGAGACAATGGCGGTCCCCCTGCCTGTGACCGACAACATTGCATCCAGGGTGCTGACGCTGCCCCTGTTCGACAGCATGACCGACGAGCAGGTGGTGGAGGTCTGTTCCGCCGTAAGGCGGCAGTGCCTGCTGCGCACGCCGCACAAGTCAAGAAGCCGTGCGACTGCCAGGCAGACGGTCAGCACCCCTGCAAACCGGTAGACAGCTTTGCGACGGTGACATGTTCGCAGCAGATCACCCGGCCTGCGTCCACTCCAAGT
>JBPBPZ010000205.1:0-4127 GCA_050954525.1 Janthinobacterium lividum | reverse complement strand
CGTCGCTTGAACATGAACCGATCCTAGCGCCCTCTGGCCAGAATGAGACTTAATGCAACAGAGCCGGTCAAGGATATTGCTGAACTTACTTTCAATCTGGTGCTCGCCAGGCTGAACCTCCAGCACCACATGATGCATGTGCGAGAGCTTCATCTTGACTTGACCATCCACAATCAGCGGCAAAGCGACAGAGTACCCGCCGACACGATAGACATCGATTTTCCCCGACACTTGGGCAAAGACAAACCCTGACGGGATAGACAGAAACAGCAGCAGAAAAGCAATGAAACGCATGCGGGCCAGTGTAGCGCAGGTGGGCCGCGGATGAATTTGTGAAACGTACCCTCACCAGAGGACCTCATTACGTCGATAGCGATTGTAGGCCGTGAAAACGCGAATGGCCTTCGAGGGGTCAAGACCCTCGAAGGCGCACTTCACGGTAGGAGACGAAAATGAAAAGAGAACCAGCTAACCCCTGGCGCTCACTAGTATCTCTGCTCGAGGCATTAGTGAGATTTGGGATGATCGTCGCTCAACATTACTGGAAATAGTCCACGTCAACCCCTGGGTGGTTAGCCGCCATCCAGGGCTCTTCTTTGTGTGGCATTCAAGCTAATTGGTGTCACACGTGCAAACTATCGGCGCCTGCCTGCAGGTCATCAGTTTCTTTCCACGCCATTGTTACCGGAGCCTGATATTTGGCACTGGCAGGGCGTGGCTACAAGACCCGCGACGGTAAAGACACAGCGACTGTTGTGCCGCGCTAAGCCGGCAGGTTCGTAAACTCCCAGCGTTGATAAGGCGTTCGCTCGAGATGGGCAAACACAAACCTTCACGGTGGCCACGGAGGTCGACGTCTACTTCTGTGAACCGCAAAGTCCATGGCAGCGAGGCACAAACGAGAACACCAATGGTCTACTGCGACAGTACTGACTTCTTCACGACTGCTTTCTTCGCAGGGTTTGGAGCAATGGCCTTCTTTGCGACTTTCTTCAGCATCGACCTACCGCAGTACAGCGCCGTTACTGCATGACCTGAAGGATTCGACGCTCATTGATTCATGCGAAGGTGCTCCTGTAAAAGGAGGTATCACCTTGTCGACCCGAACCCGCTGGTTAAGAGGTAGTGAGTGCCCTTTTGAGCGGATCAAATCCCCTTTTGCGATGCGCATGTATTCACGCCTAAACCGTGCATCTGACAATTTCAGGAGCTACTCATGAGTAAAGAAGCAAACATCGCAGCGCAGAAAAAGATGGGGGAGATCGTGAACAGTCACGATTTCCAAATGCTGCACGAGGTTTTTGCACCTGGCGTAAAGGATCACGATCCTGCGGACGATCAGGGCCCAGGCCCAGAAGGCTTTGTTCATTGGTTTACGCAATTCCATTCTGCCTTCCCCGACTTCAAGATTGCAGTTGAGCATCTTGTAGCAGATGAGGACAATGTAGCCTTCGCCTATACCATCACGGGAACACAGGGTGGTCCATTTAATGGTATTCCAGCTACCGGAAAGAAGATCAAGGTTCGCGGTATGCAAATCTCTAAGTTCAACTCCGATGCAAAGATCGTGGAGCGCTGGGGAGCTTCCCACGAGATCGGCATCCTGCAGCAGATTGGTGGAATGAAACCCGTCGCTCACCTTGATGAGGCGCCAGTTTTCTCTGCCCCTGAACTGTAATTAGAGCTCAGTCAACAACAAAAATGGTCTCCGCGTTGCTAAAGGGCGGAGGGACCATTCTGCGTTTCGTTCTCAACGTACTCTGCTTTCAGTCACTGGACTCGGCTGCCTAGGCCCTCTGCTCTTTAGGGCTGCTGGCTTTCAGTGACGAACCTGCAAACGTTTGGGATTACTAAAGCAATGCTTCTACTTAAATCTCAGCCTAAGAGTCGGGGTTTAGCGGCATCGCACCATTAGCGGAACAAATATCTTCCTTATGCGTCGATGACATTTGGAACATGCAAGCTCTGCTTCGAAAACTTCGATCTTCTAAACCTCCCTCTCTCTCGTTAACTTTGCCACAGACCTTCCCTGGAGCAGGACCCATGCCAAAATCACAGGTTTCATCTTTGCTTTGTCCCACTGAAAAGATCAGTGAGGAGCAGCTCATCACTGACCGGAACCTGCTCGCTTTTGAGCGGACTCTCCAACGCCTGAACCGACGGAGCTTCCTGTCCGCATTCGCGAGTGCTGCTGTCGTAGGCTCATTCGGTGCGATCGCGACTAGCTCTGCCGACGCACAGTCCACCGCGACTCCCTCGGTTGCCGACGTTTTGAACTTCGCCTTGAACCTCGAATACCTGGAAGTGAACTTTTACATGATTGCCGCCACAGGCTCTGGTCTTCCTGCCGCGGCTATGGGTACGGCCCCTGGCGCTCTCACAGGATCTCCAGGCAAGCTTCCACTCGACGCTACGACACTGGCTCTCGCTCTCGCCCTGGCGCAGGATGAGATGAATCACGTGATGTTGCTTCGCAGCACCATTTCTTCACTAGGCGGAACGCCGATTGATCAGCCGGCCATCAATTTGGCAGCCAAAGGGGCCCTCACGACCCAGGCTCAGTTCTTGACTTCAGCGAGACAGTTGACCTCACTAGGCGGAAGTGCTTACGCCGGTGCAGCCGCCTTTCTTGCCAGCAATCCATCTGTACTATCAACGGCCTCTCAGATCCTAGGAGCAGAGGGTCAGCATCAAGGCGCTGTGAACTACCAGTGTGTCCGGCAAAATATTGTTGGAGCACTGGACCCGCAGATTGATGCGATTGATGTTCCACCATCCGCTAGCAACTACTTCACGGTTCTGCCTACGAACTCGCTGGGTCAGCAACGTACAACTTCACAGGTTCTGGGCATTGCCTATGGTGTGTCTACAGCAACTACAACCACGGCGACTGCGGGCACGACTATGGGGGGCTACTTCCCAGCCGGACTTAACGGCAACATTAAGTCGACGTAACCCGAGAGAAGTACCAGCTCGCCGACCGGTTCGACCTCAGAGCAGTGCACCCAGGAAGCATCAGGAGATACCGTGAATCCTTTATCGAACAAACCTCTTCTTGCAGTAGGCAAGCGCGCCATCAATCAAAGTTCAGTCAACGATCTCAACCGGCCAGTACCCGGCCTCAGTCGCCGTGGCTTCGTTACAAGTGTTGGACTAACGGTCGGCGCCGTAGGCGCGTTTGGCCTGAGCGGATGCAGCGACAGCTCGCCGTCTTCTTCAACTCCTACGGATCCCACGTCAACTGCACCTTCGGTAGTCGATGTCCTGAACTTTGCCCTCAATCTCGAGTATCTGGAAGCCAGCTTCTACTCGTACATCGCGACAGGAAGTGGCCTCTCCTCTGCTGATCTTGGCTCGGGCGCGGGAACGATCACACCTGCGATGAAGGTCACCTTCAGCAACTCCGCCGTGAACACCGTAGCGCAGAACCTCGCAATGGAAGAGATCGCGCACGTGCAGTTTCTAAGGTCAACCATTACTGCAATCGGGGGAACACCCGTGTCTGCTCCCGCTCTCAATCTGGCAGCAATGGGTGCTGTAACGTCTGACTCGACGTTTCTGGCACTCGCGCGTCAACTCGAGGCGGTCGGTGTAAGCGCATACGCCGGAGGAGCGCAATACCTGACGAGCAACACTATGGCGATCACCTACGCGGCTCAGATCCTTGACACCGAGGCGCAGCACGAAGGAAACCTCCGTCAGCTCTGTATTCAATTGGGAGTCACCTCACCTGCAGCAGACAGCCTGGACATGCCACCCACCTCCAGCCAGCTCTTCAACACGAGTAACACCACTGGTCTAAACCCGATTCGAACGACATCCCAGGTCCTGCAGATCGTTTATGGAACAGCAGGCAAAAGCGGAGTGGCGAGCGGCGGATTTTTCCCGAGCGGGTTGAACGGAAACATCAAAACCAGCTGAAGCATTCTTGAAGATCGCAGGTTGCGCAACTTAACTGCGATCTTCGCCGCTGGCGATATCCGGCTCTGTTGCATTAACTTGCTGCAAGCGGATTTTGCTTCGGTGTTCGCATTTTGCGGTTACGCGGCGATGCCGAAGAGTGAGTTGACGAAGCGCACTTCGTTCTTTGCTCCGCGCTTGCAGGTGAGGCAGTGACCACGTCGGAT
>JBPBPZ010000008.1:0-4146 GCA_050954525.1 Janthinobacterium lividum | reverse complement strand
CCATACTTCACGGCTAAAAGTGGGGGGACGGGTCTGGGCCTCCCCATCGCGAAAAAGATCGCCGAGGCCCATGATGGAACGCTGACGTTAGAGAAAAACGTCGAAGGTCACATCCTCTTTGCTCTGCTTTTTCCAGCAGCCCAGCCACGCTCATACCAGTAGGAAACTCAGGGAGCCTTTTGGCACGCATTCTAGTGATCGAAGACGAGCCCAACATGCGCAAGCTGATCTCCGTTCATCTGCGAGCGGAGGAGCATGCCCTTGTTGTGGTGGGCACGATCCGGGAAGGTCTGGCCGCGCTGGAAACCCAAGACTTCGATGTCATTCTGACGGATCAAAAGCTGCCCGATGGCGAAGGCCTCCAGATACTGGAGGCTCTCTCCAACGGCGAGTCCGCGACGGCTCTCGTTGTGCTAACAGCATTCGGAACAGTAGAACTCGCCGTAGAAACCATGCGCAAAGGTGCGTTCGACTTTCTGACCAAGCCTTTTGCGGCCGACAATCTCAAAGCGGTGATCGCTCGGGCAGCGCAGCACACTCTTCTGCGAAGAGAAAATGTATTACTCCGCAACGCGGTAGACAGCCTGGAAGGTGACAGCGAGATCCACGGCAAGAGCGCTTCCATCTCAAAGGTTAAAGGATTGATCCGCCGCGTTGGCCCCACAGATGCGACTGTGCTGATTACAGGAGAAACCGGGACAGGAAAAGAACTTGTTGCGCGTGCCGTGCACAAGATGAGCATGCGGGCAGGGAAGCCGCTCATGAGCGTGAACTGTGCTGCCTTTCCTGAGACTCTTCTGGAGAGCGAACTCTTCGGCCACGAAAAGGGCTCGTTCACGGGTGCTGACCGGGTTCGTTATGGTTTGTTCGAGACAGCCCATCAAGGCACGCTATTTCTCGATGAAGCCGGGGAGATGTCACCGGCGGCACAAGCGAAGCTGCTTCGTGTTCTCGCCGAAGGAAAGATCACACGTGTTGGATCGACGATCTCTCGGGATGTCGATGTGCGGGTGCTCGTGGCTACCCATCGAAACCTGCTGAGCGAAGTAGAAAAAGGCAGGTTCCGTCAGGACCTCTACTACCGGCTTGCCATCGTCCCCATTGAAGTACCTCCGCTTCGCGAGCGTATGGAAGATGTTCCGGTTTTGGCCAGCTATCTGCTTCACCTCATCGCAGGCGACCTAAAGATGGCTCCGCGCAGATTGCACCCAAATGCTATTCAGCAGCTGCAGAGTTACAGCTACCCCGGCAACATCCGCGAGCTCAGAAATCTTCTCGAGCGCGCGTGCATCCTCACCAGCGGCCCGGAGATTTTCACAATCGATCTGCCGCTCAAGCCGAGAACCTCCAGCAGTCCAGTGTTCGCCGACGAGTTCAACCTGCGCGATGCACTAGCTGAATGGGAACGGGATGCAATTGTCCAGACGCTTGCTAAAACACAGGGAGGCAAGGCCGAAGCAGCACGCAGGTTGGGACTATCGAAAAGCGATATCACTTACAAACTTGCAAAATACGGCATCTCGAACGCTGACGGGAGGGTACAGTCGTGAGCGGCAACGGAACCGCAGAACTGATTGACATTCTGGAAGAGAATCGGCAATCGGAGATGAGGGCCTACTACACCTATCAGACGCTTTCCGTACCGAGACAGATCCGTATCGAAACGACGCTCCTCGCAGGTTGGCTGCAGCAGAAGGACACCAGCCGATCTCTGGTCGAAACGCCTTCGGGAACTCGACAGGTTGACCCTGGTAGATCGCGGCCAAGAAACGGAGGTGCGAAGACCTCTTGCATCAACGCTGTCCGGCTCTACGGTCAAGCTACGCCGCTTCGAAATCGACGAGAGCTGGTTGACGCGCACTCGCTGGCAGTTTTGTATGAGGTGAACGCGGTTGAGAAAGAACACTAACTCACCCCGAGTACGCTGCTGCCCGATTCTGTTGAATTGGCAAGCTGATTGTAGAAGGCGGCAGCCATCTGGGAACGTCCAGCATTGTGAATGCAGGCGAACATGACGGTTTGCATGAGATCTCCTGGCTAAAGCGCCTGGGGCTTGATGGCATAGACCTTGACGCTGGCGGCGGCGTCCACGTCATATTGCGAGAGGAGCGTCGTTAGCTCCTCGTGTAGGGAAGGCTCAACGGCCGTCGGAGTGCAGCAAGCGTCTTCAATGACCTGGAAGGGGCTTCCCGCGTCCATGCTCGGAGAGCAGCAACCTGCCTGATTCTCGACCTTGGCATAAGCGTTGAGGTCGGCTCCGCTGTCTACGATCTCGACGTGCTGGAAGCCAGCCGCGAGCAGGCCTTCACGATAATCGTCAATCAGGATGGCCCCGGCGATGCAGCCGACGTAAGCCGCCATGCTCTGAGCAACTGCCTCGGGCAGCTCGTGCTTCAACGCAATATCGCTGATGGCTACGCGGCCTCCCGGCTTGAGAACACGGGCTATTTCGCGGAAGACGGCTGGCTTATCCGGTGCAAGGTTGACGACACAATTCGAGATGACACAATCGACCGAAGCGTCCGGGAGTGGAATCTGGTCGATAGTGGATTGAAAGAACTCCACGTTGGTGTAGCCGCCTTTGTCCGCGTTCTCACGCGCCCTCTCGATCATGGCTGTGGTCATGTCGATGCCGATGGCTCGGCCCTCTGGACCAACCATCTTCGAGGCGAGAAACACATCAAGACCGCCACCGGAGCCAAGATCGACCACAACTTCTCCAGCTCTCAGATGAGCCGTTGCCGTGGGATTTCCGCAGGATAAGCCCATATTGGCTCCTGCCGGGATGGACGTGAGCTCGTCAGCGCTGTAGCCGAACGCTTCCGCAACGGCCTTCACGCCTGCATGGTCGTTCGATAGGGTGCTCTCTGCTACTGCTCCATACTTTGACTTCACCGAATCCAATAGCTGCTCTGACATAACGGCCTCCCGAAATACATCTGCTTTGGCGACTATATGGCTTGCCTTCGCATACGTCAATGCGTATACATGAGCTATGCCGGCGAAACAGACCTACAACGTGGAACGTTTCTTTCAGGCCCTGGGCGATCAAACGCGACTTCGGCTGCTGAATTTGATGGGCGACCAGGAGATCTGTGTCTGCTACTTTGTCGAGATCCTTGGTGGTCCACAACCGAAGATTTCGCGGCATCTGGCATACCTACGCAGCGCCGGGATTGTCTCGGCACGGCGGGAGAGCAAGTGGATGCACTATCGCATCATCATGCCGCCGCACATCGGAGCGGCTCAGATCCTGAGACAGACCCTCGGCTGGTTAAAAGAAGAGAAGGCAATGCAGGCAGACAAGGCAAGACTCACAAAGGCCTGCTGCTCGCCCTCGAAGTACACCCTGCTCGAAGGCGCTCCGCTCCCCGTCACGCTTGAAGCTTCACCCTGTGAGGTGTGCTAGTGTCTTCCGCTCCCATCACGCAAGGCCGCGCCTGCGCTCCGACTGCCCGTAAACAGCTTTCGTTTCTCGATCGGTTCCTTACACTTTGGATCTTCCTGGCCATGGCCATCGGAGTTGCCATCGGCCACCTCGTCCCGTCGTCTGCCGGGTTCGTAAACCGCTTTCAGACCGGCACAACGAACATTCCGATTGCGATCGGCCTCATCATCATGATGTTTCCCCCGCTGGCTAAGGTCCGATACGAAAAGCTGGGTGAAGTCTTCCGCAACAAGCGCGTCCTCGGTCTGTCCCTCGTGCAGAACTGGATCATCGGGCCGGTGCTGATGTTCCTCCTGGCGATAGTGTTCCTCAAGGGTGAGCCTGCCTATATGCGCGGTCTAATTCTGATCGGCATCGCCCGCTGTATTGCGATGGTGCTGGTCTGGAATGAACTTGCCGAAGGGGATACAGACTATGTTGCTGGGCTTGTCGCCATTAACAGCGTCTTTCAGGTGCTCTTTTATAGCCTTTATGCCTGGGTCTTCCTGACCGTTCTTCCAAAGTGGTTCGGCCTGGAGGGAAGTGTTGTTCCTATCGGCATCGGTCAGATTGCGAAAAGCGTCGGCCTCTACCTTGGCGTTCCGTTCGTCGCTGGCTTTCTCACTCGGTATGTGCTGTTCCAGGCGAAGGGTGAGCAGTGGTATCGGACCCGCTTTATCCCGCGCATCAGCCCTCTTACGCTACTTGCCCTGTTGTTT
>JBPBPZ010000365.1:0-4151 GCA_050954525.1 Janthinobacterium lividum | reverse complement strand
TTAGCCACTTCGCCACCGGTGCCCATGCTCCCCTATGTTGCGGGAAGTATCTGAAAATCTAGCTTGGCTGCGACGTTGTGCGCAGGTAAGGCTTCACGGTGGTGTAGCCAGGGAAACGCTTCTCAGCATCCTCGTTCGACACCGCGCCTGTAATGATGACGTCATCGCCCGGCTTCCAGTTGGCTGGCGTTGCCACGGGGTGCTTCGCCGTCAGCAACATGGAGTCGATCACGCGCAGGATCTCGTCGAAGTTGCGGCCGGTCGTCATGGGATACGCCAGCGTGAGCTTGATCCTCTTATCGGGACCAACGACGAATACGGTGCGTACGGGTGCATTGTTGGCCGGTGTGCGGCCCTCGCAGCTATCACCCGCGTCGCCTGGCAGCATGTCGTAGAGCTTGGCAATCTTCAGTTCCGGGTCGCCGATAACGGGGAAGTTCACCTCGGCTCCGCTGACGTCCTTGATGTCCTGTGCCCATCTGCCGTGATCGGCCACCTTGTCGACCGAAAGGCCCAGCACCTTCACGCCACGCTGCGCAAACTGCTGTTCCAGCGTCGCTACTGCACCCAGTTCCGTGGTGCAGACCGGCGTGAAGTCTTTCGGGTGCGAAAACAGCACAACCCAGCTGTCGCCGATCCACTCGTGAAACTGGATGGGACCCTGCGTGGTTTCAGCGGAGAAGTCAGGTGCAATGTCGTTGATGCGGAGTGACATGAAAGATCCCTTACAGAAAGTCGTCCTGAAGAAGAAAACCCACCGGTTCGCGGTGGGCAGGTCATGTTGCGGAAGCTGCAAAGTTTCTGCGGCGCGCTACGAACCTGCGGCTATGCAGCAACAGCAGCGAAGCACGGCCGGGATGGAGCGCAGCGTCATCACCTGCAACAATATGCCGGGGGCCGATGTATGTCAACGGGAACAGGGCAGGGAAGAACGCTGGATTGGGCACAGGTCGATGTCTTTGCAGAGCGGCCGCTTGAAGGCAACATGCTCGCCATCTTCACCGATGCGCGCGGACTAAGCGACACAGAAATGCAGGCGCTGGCGCGCGAGACCAACCTATCGGAAACCACCTTTATTTTGCCCGGCACCCCTGAGCAGGAGCAGGAACATGGCGTCCGCGTCCGCATCTTCACCGTGGAGGAGGAGTTCCCGTTCGCGGGCCATCCCACCCTTGGGACTGCCGCCTGGTTATGGGCAAATCACCCTGTCCTGCGCGGCTCCGAGGAGATCCGGCTGCACCTGAGTGCCGGCACCATCCCGGTACGCTTTCGCACGCCTGCTTCGGGCGAGGTCGGCGTCTTTGGCGAGATGCGGCAGCGCGACCCGGAATTCGGCACTGCCGTCGATGCGGGTGAGCTTGCAAGGGCGTGCGGTCTGACTGCGGGCGACATCCACTCAGGGCTTCTGCCACAGGTCGTCAGCACTGGTCTGCCCTTTTGCATCGTCCCGCTGGCCTCAGTGGAAGCGCTTGCCCGCCTGCGAGTGGACGCCCCGGCGCTTGCGCGTGTGCTGCACGGCACACCGGCAAAGATGGTCTACGCCGTGGCCAAACAGGCCGACGGCAGGTGGCAGGCACGCATGCCGTTCAACGGGTCGGACGATCCGGCGACTGGCTCTGCCGCGGGCTGCGCCATCAGCTATCTCGTGCATCACGGCGCGGTGGCTTCTGAGGAAAAAGTGGTTATTTCGCAGGGAAACGAGGTACATCGTCCCAGCAGCCTGTTTGTGCGGGCTTCATCCCAATTTGGGTCCGTCACAGATGTGTTCGTCGGGGGACGCACCATTCCTGTGGCAGAGGGACGATTTACTCTCCCGTAATGCAAGGGCTTTCCACAAGGGTTGCACATCCCAAGCTGTAGAAACTGCAAACCTTCCGGCCATCGGTGGATGAAAGCGTTCTAATGTTCGCGTCGTTTTCGCCTTTATTTCGCCCTTGCAGGATTCTTTGAGTCTCCTTACTTTTGGGAAGCGCTGGAAGACACCACGTGACCGGCAACAGTTTGTAGCGCGGCTTTCGCGCCTCTTCAAACCCAGTTTCTGATACTTCGCTTCTGCGTTTTTGATGTCGCAGCGGCCACGCCCTTGCTGCGCCTAAATGGCTGCTGCGTAATGACTTACGCCTTCTGAGAAACGAAGGCAGAACTATGGAGAACGCCACATCATGCGTCCAAGAAAAATCATCCTTTGCGTCGACGACAACGAACAGATCCTTTCCGTTCGCAAGTTCCTGCTGGAAACCCGCGGCTACCGCGTGCTAACCGCAACCGGCGGACACGAGGCGCTGGAGATTGTGGAACAGCACGCACCCGGTGAGCTTTCGCTGCTGCTGTGCGACCTGCTCATGCCGCAAATGGATGGCGCGGAGCTGGTGCGCCGCGTGCGCGAAGTGCAGCCCTGCCTGCCGTCGCTGATGGTGTCCGGTACCGTCTCCAGCTTTGAGCGCGGCAGTGTTGCCGACGTATTTCTGCCCAAGGGCGCATGCTCGCCCGTGGAACTGCTGGAGCGCGTGCGCGTCCTGGTAGCGCGTAAGCGCGGCCCCAAAAAGGCCGTTCAGCCGATCATGCAGGTACCTACGATGTCAGCGCAGCACGCGATGGCATCGGCAGCCTAAGTTGAAACGATTCTCTTTCGTCATCCTGCAGAAACAATCCCGTCACCCTGCAGGGAAATCTTCAACACCATCGGGCGAGCAATTCCTCGTCATCCTGAGCAAAGCACGCAGTGCGTAGTCGAAGGATCTGCTTTCCTTCCAGGCTGCGGTGCTGATTCAGCAAAACAGCAGGTCCTTCGACTTCGCTGCGCTCCGGATGACGAATTACTTACAGCTCGGGACGTAAACAGATCCCTGGCTTTTACGCTTCCACCAGGCCGTAGCGTCGTTGCCAGTGTTGCTTCAGTTGGGTGCGCACGGTGGCTCGCTCCGCATCCGAAACGTCCTTGGTGCGTAGATTGGCAAAGTCAGACGCCTCGCTTTTGGCCAGCTCCAACAGGCGCCGATCGCGCACCAGGTTCGCCACGCGAAAGTCCGGCAAACCGGCCTGCCGCGTTCCAAAAAACTCTCCCGGACCGCGCTGCTGCAAGTCCAGTTCGGCTAGTTCGAAGCCGTTCTGGGTTGCGACCATGGCGTCCAGCCGCTGCTCGGCTTCCGGCGATACGCGTCCGCCCGTCATCAGGATGCAGTAGCTCTTCGCGCGGCCCCGGCCCACGCGGCCGCGCAACTGGTGCATCTGGGCCAGGCCGAAGCGCTCGGCATGTTCGATCACCATCAGCGACGCATTCGGAACGTCCACGCCCACTTCGATGACGGTGGTCGAGATCAGCACGTCGAGATCGCCACGCTTGAACTGCTGCATGATGATTTCTTTCTCGTCGGCGGGCAGGCGGCCATGCAGCAGGCCCAGGCGCAGGCTGTGCAGCGCACCGTGACGCAGGTCTTCATACATGTCGGTCGCGGCGCGCAGGGCTGGCTTGCTGATCTCCAGTTCGCCCTGCTTACCCACCTTTTTCTTCGCGGCTGATTTCTTTGCCGCAGTCTTTTTTGCAGCTGTCTTCGCACGCGTGGTTACGGCAGCCTGTGCATCCGGCCCCTGATCTTTGGCGAAGTCGAGCTCCGGCTGGTCATCCTTTTCACCCTCGATTACCGGGTAGACGACGTAAGCCTGCCTGCCCGCGGTGACCTGCTTGCGCACAAAGCCCCACACGTCATCGGCACGTTCGTCGCTGGTGCGCTTGGTCACAATGGGCGTGCGGCCCGGCGGCAGCTCGTCGATGACGCTGACCTCAAGGTCCCCATAGATCGTCAGCGCCAGCGTACGTGGAATGGGCGTGGCCGTCATTACCAGAACGTCGGGGTCGCCCGCGTCGGGCTTCTTCATCAACGTAAAGCGCTGTCGCACACCGAAGCGATGCTGCTCATCCACGATGACCAGACCCAGGTTGGCAAAGTCCACCTTGGTCTGGATCAGCGCCTGCGTACCGATGATCAGCTCGGCGTCGCCGCGAGCGATGCGTGCGCGAGCGCGACGCTTCTCTGCTTCCTCCAGCGAACCGGTTAACAAGGTTACTTTGTAGTCGCGCGTGGAAGGCTTCAGCAATTTTTTCGCAGACAGGTAATGCTGCGTCGCCAGGATTTCGGTAGGTGCCATCAGCA
>JBPBPZ010000116.1:0-4206 GCA_050954525.1 Janthinobacterium lividum | reverse complement strand
GAAGCCGGGCTTGGCCCATGCGAAGTCGAACTCAGTCTTGTTGCCGGGGAGGGATTTTTTGCCTGTGAAGCCGCTGCTGACTGCAGTCTCATCCCCCGGAACAGTCGCATGCAGGTTCATAGTGAACCGATTGGTGTATAGCCCCACCATGGGGAACCAGCGGCCGGGATATAGAAGCATCGAAACTGGATCCGCAAGCGCAGCAGTCTTGATCCCTTCAACCGGGCTGGTGTCGGCTTCCTTCAGAATGCCGTTGTAGGCAAAGGTGAAGGTGGCGCTGGTGCCGGCGGGCATGGTCGTCGGCAGGGCTACCGTGACGGTGCTGCGCCGCGCATCGCGGTCGCTGTCCAGCGGCTTGCCTGCCGGTCCGGTCACCTTGGTGATCCGCAGGCCGTTGTTCAGTTCAAACGTGGCGGAGGTCAGGTCCTGTATCGCGGTGAATGTCACGGCTGCCGTCGCAGTCAGGCGCTGCGCCACCGGGTCAATTTGCGCGTCGATGGTGTACGCCGTCACGCTCAACGTGGGGCGGGTGCCTCCCGTTTGTGCATTCGCATGGAAGTAGGCCGCCACGAACAAGGCTGTGGCGCTGACAACAGTTCTCGGGCGCATCATCGCGAGCATATGTGGCAAATCCTTCGTTCCAAACAGGTACGCAGCCCGTCTTACGCGGACCGTCAATCGTTAGACGCAGATGCCTCTGCGGCGTATACCGGGCCGTCCGTGCCGTTCAGCGCAGTCAAAACCGCGTCACGGAGACGCTCGATGCCGGGCTGCCCGGTTGGGGATTGCAGCTTCTGTCGCACCTCCGTCAGGGCTTCGATTTGGGCTTCGCGCTCAGGCCCATCCTCCAGCAGCGGCTTTAGTGCCAGAACGATATTTTCTGCGGTGAACTGCCCCTGCAGCAACTCCGGTACGATACGCTTCCCTGCAACCAGATTCACCATGGCAATGGGCAGGTTGCCATGCCTATCCGTCTCTGCCGATATTTCTGCAGGGTAGCGGACCAGCCGTTTAGCCGCCGCGAAGGTGAGTCTCGAAACCTTGTAGACCGCGACGAATGGCGTCCCAATCACTGCTGCCTGCACCGTTGCAGTCCCGCTCGCGACCACCGCTGCGCGGCTGTGTAGCAGGGCTGCACGCGCGGTGAGCACCAGCTTTACTCCTGCATGGTTTGCGGCGATTTCTCTCATCTCCAATAGCAGAGCTTTTGAGGTATTCGGCGCAATAGGCACAAGGTATTCATAGCCACCGCCAAGGGTGGCGACCGCCTGCATCATCTCCGGCAGTATCGCCCTGACCTCACCGGAACGGCTGCCGGGCAGCAATGCGATCCAGGGCTTGGTTCTATCTAACCGCCATACT
The DNA here is from genome assembly GCA_050954525.1 of Janthinobacterium lividum. GTDB lineage: Bacteria > Acidobacteriota > Terriglobia > Terriglobales > Acidobacteriaceae > Terriglobus. Next base: position 2,844 of record JBPBPZ010000116.1, on the reverse strand, counting down.
TCTGCGTAATCCTCGCGTGTCGCTGTCGGCAGTGGCTGTTCGGCCAGCGGATGCCCGACAAACTCCGCCTCAACACCCCGCGTGGCATAAAACGCTTGCTCAAACGGGAAGATGGTCAGCATCTTTGAGACTCTTTGCTGCACCCATCGCAGCCGCCTGCGCTTCCAGGCCCAAAGCTGCGGCGACACAAACCAGATCACCGGCACGCCCATGCGCTTCAAGTGCTTTGCCAGACGAAAGTTCACGTCAGGGAAATCGATTAGCACGGCAACATCAGGGCGCTGCAAACGGATCGACCGCACCAGCCGCCGGTAGCTCAGCAGTATGCGGGGAATGTGACGCAGAATTTCGGTGATACCCATCACGGCAACATCTTCCGCACGCACCACGCGCTGTTGCCCCTGCTGCTCCATGGCCGTGCCGCCCAGGCCTGTGTAGCGGGCTTCGGGCAAGGCAGCTTTCAGAAGGGCAATCAGTTCCGCACCGTAGTGGTCGCCGGAAGCTTCGCCTGCGGAAAGAAAGATGAGAGGGTCTGATCGCACGCTTGGCTAGTGTAAGCGGGCTGTCATCCTGAGCGACAGCGAAGGATCCCGATGCGTTCAGCTTGCCTCGGCTGGTAAAACCCTTCGTGCGGAAATGTTCAAGCGCTCTTGCTCAACAGAACCCGTAGGGATCCTTCGCTGTCGCTCAGGATGACGGGCCCGAAGGGACGGTATGGCCCCCGTTGTCTCAGCCGGGTTTAGTCGCCGGGTTGCAGGCGCAGTGGCTCCGCAGGGATCGGCACAGTCGCGTCTTCCTGATCCTTGTACTGCAGCCGGTACAGCCGCCAGTAGAGGCCGCGTTCCATCAACAACTGATTGTGGGTGCCGCTCTCACGCAGCTTGCCTTTGTGCATCACCAGGATAGTGTCGGCACGCTGGATGGTCGAGAGCCGGTGTGCGATCACGACCGAGGTGCGGCCAACGATCATGCGTTCCAGGGCAGAGCGGACGCGAAGTTCCGTATCGGTATCGACCGACGATGTGGCCTCGTCGAGAATCAGAATCTGCGGCCGGTGCGCCAGCGCACGCGCAAAGCTGATGAGCTGTTTCTGCCCTGTCGAGAGCGTTGCGCCGCGTTCGCGCATGGGCTCGTCAAAGCCCTGTGGCAGGGTACGGATGAAGTCGCCAATGTTCACTTCGTCGGCGGCGCGTTCCACCTCGGCGTCGGTAATCCACTCGCTGCCCAGGCGGATGTTGCTGCTGACTGTGCCGGTGAACAGGAATGCATCCTGCAGAACCACTCCGAACCGCTTGCGCAGGGCGTCCAGGGATTGTTCGCGGACATCGACACCATCGATGAGAACGGTACCGCGTTGCACGTCGTAGAACCGCATCATCAACGCCGTAATTGTAGTTTTGCCAGCCCCGGTGTGCCCCACGATGGCAGCGGTTTCGCCACGAGCAACAGAGAACGAAACGCCGCGCAGAATCCATTCGATCTCGGTCGATGCGGAGAGTTCGGCATCGCTGGCAGTCGCCACCCAGGCGCGCTGTGTTTCATCAAGGGCCTGGTAGCTGAACCAGACATCGCGGAACTCCACAGCGCAAGTGTCGCTGTTTGCAGCGACCGTCGTGATGTTGGCAGGAGAGACAATCTCCGGCTCCGTGTCGATCAGCTTGAAGACACGTTCACTTGCAGCCATGGCAGCCTGCAGAATGTTGTACTTTTCGCTTAGATCCTGGATGGGTCGGAAGAAGCGCTGCGCATACTGCATGAAAGCGACCAGCACACCGACTGTAACCGTGCTGCCAAAGAAAGTGCTGCCATGCAGCACGCCCAGGCCACCCTTCCAGACGACCATTGCAATGGCAATCGCACTGAGTAATTCGACCGCCGGGTAGTACAGAGAGTAAGCCTGCACCTGGTCCACGTAGGCGTCGCGATGCTCGCCATTAATGTGTTCAAAGTCGCGGTAGGCGCGCTCTTCGCGGTTGAAGAGCTGCACAATGCTCATGCCGCTGACGTGTTCCTGCGTGTACGCGTTGATCTTTGCGATAGCGGTGCGGATGCGCCGATAACTATTGCGCACCGAAATGCGAAACAGCCGCGTCGCATACATGATGACCGGCATGACAGACAGGGTCAGCAGCGCCAGCGGCCAACTCATCCGCAGCATGATGGCGACGATGAAGATCAGAACGAAGACATCTTCAAAGATCGCCAGCACACCGGATGTAAACATTTCGTTCAGCGCGTCAATGTCGCTGGTCACACGGGTTACGAGCCGGCCCACCGGGTTGCGGTCGTAGAAGCCGATGTGCATGCGCTGCAGGTGGCGGAAGATCTGCGAACGCATGTCGAACATGATGCGCTGGCCGGTCCACTGCATCATGTAGGTCTGCAGGAACTCCAGCCCGTAGCTCAGCAGCAGCGCAAACAGGTATAGACCGGCGCACTGCGAGATCCCCGTCATGGCGTTCGTGCTGAGGTGCTTTGCCAGCCACCACGTACTTGGCGATGGCGTGTTAGTCATGTAGCGATCGACCGCTACTTTGACCAGGTACGGTCCAACCACGTCAGCGGCGGCTTTGGTCACAACGGCGAACAGGCTCAGGATGACGTGGCCCGTATAGGGGCGCAGGTAGGTCATCAGCCGCCGCATCAGGCGGCTGTCGTACGCCTTGCCGAGTACGTCGTCATCGCCGCCGGTCTTGGCAGCCACCGGTTTCCCGGCCTTTTTGTCTGGGGTGCTTTTGGCCATAAGCGCTATCTGATTGTAGATGTCTGCGGGTACCTGCCGGGTGCAGCTTTCATGGTCGACGCGTGGGAAAATAGGTGCAATGGATACCCTTGGAGTCTACG
>JBPBPZ010000300.1:0-4220 GCA_050954525.1 Janthinobacterium lividum | reverse complement strand
ATCGGCGGCGACCGCGACGGCAATCCGTTCGTTACGCCAAAGATCACGCGCGAAGCCGTGGCCATGTCGCGGGACATGCTGTACACGCATTACCGTCAGCGGCTGGGGAACGCATCGCAGCAGATTTCATCGTCCACGCAGCAGGCCGGTGTCAGCCAGGAGCTTCTCAGCGCCGTGGATGCCTACCTTGCAGAGATGCCGCTGACGGGTGAGGAACTGCGCGAGCGCTTCCTGTGCGAGCAGCTGCGCGTCATGCTGCACTGCATGCGGCTGCGGCTGGGCGAGCAGGTCGACGTGCTGGCACATGCGGGCGACAGCGAGCGCCTGCCGCCGTACCGCACGGGTGAGGAGCTGTTGCACGACCTCAACCTGATTCGCGATTCGCTGATGGGCAATCGTGGCGAACGCATTGCCGAAAGGCTGATCGACCCGCTGATTGTCGAAGTCCGCACCTACGGCCTGCACCTGCAGACGCTGGACATTCGCCAACACGCCAACGTACACGCCGCGGCCGTGCAGGAGATCAGCGCCTGGCATGAAGATGGTTCGCTTCCCCCACCCCTTTCAGCCATGACGGCCGAGGTTATAGATACCTTCCGCACGGTTGCCACCGTGAAGCGGTCGGGAGACCCCAAGAGCATCCGGCAGTACGTCATTTCTGGTGCCGCAGGTGCCGAAGATGTGTTGCGCGTTCTGTGGCTTGCACGCCTTGGCGGCGTAACGCCCGAGCGTACCGAACACGATGCGGGCCTGCTGGTCGCGCCGCTGTTTGAGTCGATTGAGGATCTGCAAAACGCACCGGCCATCTGCCGCGAACTGTGGACGTCGCCCGCCTTTCAGCCACTGCTGGAAAGCTGGGGCCGCACGCAGGAAGTGATGCTGGGCTACTCCGACTCCAACAAGGACGGCGGCATGATCGCGTCCACGTGGGAGGTCTGGAAGGCACACCGCGCGCTGCACACCGTCGCTCGGGAGTGCAACGTGAATCTGCGGCTGTTCCATGGGCGCGGCGGCACCGTGGGACGTGGCGGCGGACCCACGCACCGGGCCATCTACGCGCAGCCGCTGGACAGCTTCACCGGCAACCTGCGGATTACAGAGCAGGGCGAAGTGCTCAATTTCAAATACAGCGACGTGGTGCTTGCAGAGCGCAGCCTGGAACTGATGATTGCGTCTTCGCTCGATGCCGTGGCGCGGCCCGACCTGCGAGCCTGCGGTGGTTGCGATACGCACCTGACCGGAGCGATTGATCCTGCCTGGGAAGAAACCATGAACCTGCTGGCGGCATGGTCGTTCGAACGTTACCGAGCCGACATCCTCGACAACCCGGACACATTCGACTACTTCCAGCAGGCCACGCCCGTAGCGGAACTGGAGCACGCCAAGATCGGCTCGCGCCCGGCCAAGCGCAGCGGCAAGCGTTCGCTGTCTGATCTGCGCGCGATCCCATGGGTCTTCGGCTGGATGCAGTCGCGACACACGGTTCCTGCCTGGTACGGCGCAGGTACGGCCATGGAACGCTTTGCCGCAGAGCATGCCGACGGCCTGGACCGGATGCAGCGCATGGTGCGCGACTTTCCACTGTTCCTGGATATGCTGCGCAACATGGAGTCGGCGCTGGCAAAGAGTGATTTCGGCATTGCGCAGATGTACGCTTCCCTGGTTCCGGACGCGGACCTGCGCGGGCGCGTCTTCGACATGCTGAAGGCAGAATTTGAGCGCACGCGATCCATGCTGCTGTTGATCACGAGGCAAGGTGATCTGCTGGAGGGCGATCCTGTGCTGGCACGCAGCATTCGGCTTCGTAACCCCTATGTGGACCCGATGAGCTGGATCCAGGTGGAACTGCTGCGTAGAAAACGGGCACCCGGCAGCGAAGCTGACCAGGCAGCAATCAACCGCGCCATCACGGCCACCATCAACGGCATTTCGGCGGGTCTTCGCAACACGGGCTGAGGTCTGTCCGTCCCCTGTGAACGACGGGGGATGCTCGGAAGTGTATCGATGTGGATCATCTTTTCGAGAGTTCAGCCGAAAAGTAACGCATGGCTCCTGTTTCCCGTTCGCGGCTCTCCTGGCTTACGCTTTGCGCTTCCACGCTGCTCGCACCTGCGGCGGCGCTCTCCGCGGGTGCCCAGAGCCCCCTTGCAGAGATGCACATACCACCAGCTTTGGCGGCAATGAGTACAAGCCTGCCGGAAGATGCCTCGCCCGCAAACCTGCATAGCGCAGATACCGCAGCTACCTCCGCCTCGCGCAGATCCTCGCCGCACGACTTCTGGCATTCCCTGGGATTCAGCGTGCATGCGGGCGTGAACGGGGTGGGTGGCGATGTTGCCGTGCCCCTGGCGCAACGCTTCAACGCGCGGGTAGGGTACGAGACCTTTCACTACAGTGCGAGCTTCACGCAGGAAGGCGCGGACGTAAACGCAAAGCTGCAGCTGGGCAATGGCCACATTGCGCTGGACTGGTTTCCCTTCCGCAACGGCTTCCGCATCAGCCCGCAGGCGATGATCGGCATCCGGACGCGTGTGGATGCCACAGTTCTTGTGCCGTCCGGCAGTGTCATCAACCTGGATGGAAAGGATTACGTCAGCAGCAGCACAGACCCACTCCGTGGAAGTGCAGTGGTTGGAACGCGGCACGCGGCACCGGGCTTCTCCATCGGCTGGGGCAACATCGCACCGCGTGGACAGCGGCATTTCTCGTTCCCGGTTGATCTTGGCTTCTACTACATTGGCCAGCCTAGACTCAACGTCAACTTTCAGGGCACGGCCTGCGACCCCACCGTGCCCGGACCGGCAGGCTGCCAGAACGTCACACAGGATGCCGACTTTCAGAAGAGCCTGAACGCATTTATTCGCCGTAACCAGAACAATCTGAGTTACGCGTCGTTTTTCCCCGTTGCTTCCTTTGGTGTGGGATACCGCTTCTAGACGACAGCCGTGCAGCAAAAAGCGGCAACCCGGAAGGGTTGCCGCTTTTGATCTGAATGGTCGGGGAGAGAGGATTCGAACCTCCGACCCCCTGGTCCCGAACCAGGTGCTCTACCAGGCTGAGCCACTCCCCGATGTGTTGCAAAGGCGTTGGCTGTATGGCCAGGGGGCCTGTCACCCCGGCGACCAACTCCGTAAGTGTACCAGACGGGGTGCTGGAAAGCCTCCCTGCATAAACCACGCCTGCAGGCTCAGAACAGTCTTAAAACTGCTGCCAACCGTTATAGCGAACATGGCCGTACGCGGCTGGAGCATAGGCGTAAACGCGAGGCTGCGACAGCAGGGCGTACAGCAGAAGGGCGAACCAGCCAATCCCTGTCCAGCCGAAGAGCAGGTTCAAAATCAGAATGCCGCCTACCCGTTGACCGCGGTGTGAGGCAACAATCGTTGGCAGAAAATAAAGTGCGAACAGCAGGGCCAAAGTGATCATGCGGGCCGCCTCCGTGGCGGCTTGGTAATAGATACGCAGCGGCACGGTAGAAGTTCCACGCCACCGCTGCAGGCCGCGTGGAACACCCACGCAGCCTGCGGCTGGGATTACTCCACGGGCAGGGCGCCTGCCATGGCTGGTTCCTGCTCCTGCTCCTCGGTTTGGTAGTCGCCTGCCTGGGAAAGTGCCGCAAGCTGCTCCGGCGTCAACTGGAGGTCGGCAGCGGCAAACAGGTCATCCATTTGATCGACGCTGGTGGCGCTTGCAATGGGCGCAAGGATATTGGGGCGAGACAGCAGCCATGCGAGCGCGATGGACGCCTGCTTTGCGCCGGTCTGGTCCGAGACGGAAGCCAGCGCCCGCAGGATGCGTTCGCCGCGATCGTCAAAGAACTCCTTCACGCGGCTGCCGCGATTCTTGCCTTCCGTGTCCGCAACGCTTTTGTACTTGCCCGTCAGAAATCCGCTTGCCAGCGAAAAGTAGGGCACCACGCCCAGATTGAACTCGGCCACCACAGGAGCAAGATCACGCTCGTAGTCTTCGCGTGTGTGCAGGTTGTAGTTCGGCTGCAGGGTCTGGTACCGCTCCCAGCCAGCGTTCCGTGACACTTCTTCCGCAGCGCGCAGGCGTCGCCCGTCGTAATTCGATGCGCCCAGGACGCGCACCTTGCCTTCCTGCACCAGGTCGTTGAAAGCGCGCAGGGTCTCTTCCAGCGGGGTTTCCTTGTCATCGCTGTGCGCCTGGTACAGGTCGATGTAGTCGGTCTGCAAGCGGCGCAAAGAGGCCTCGACAGC